>PEUP01000004.1 GCA_002780705.1 Elusimicrobia bacterium CG03_land_8_20_14_0_80_50_18
ATCCACGACGGGAAAAGTGTTGGCCAGCGTGATACCCGCTTTCTTGTTCGGATATTTATCAAACACCTCCTTGATCGCGCGCGCTATCGGAACGATTGATGTGACAGCACCCGTGAGCTTAAAGAGTTTTGGTATCTTGGGGTCGGATACTTCCATCACCCAGTCAATTATTTTGGCCGTGAGCGCGGCGTTCTGGGAAACAATATCGCCCTCGGTGCCGTCACCTCCCTGAGGACAGGAAAGGGAATACTCGATTCCCATGACCCCGGCGTTTTCAAGTTTCTTTGTGTTGGCCTGCCAGCCCTTCTTGTCTTCCTTATCGTTCCCCGTGACGGGGCCGCCGGTAGATGCCATCGTCAGTCTGTCCGGAAATTCCTTAACTAATTTCTTAACTTCCCCGCACACTCTTGAAAGCGAATGGCCGGAAACATTATCGCAGTTGCCGTAAGTCGTCTCGTTGAAAGTGTGCATATATTCGCCGGGTATGTGTATGTCGCCGCCGTCAAAAGCGGTCTTCATCACTCCGCCCGCCCAGCCGGCCTCATAAGCTTTTTTCATTTGGTCATAGCCGTCCGAAGGCGGCGCGGCGGAAAGTAAAAAGGGCGACCTTATTTTTCTTCCGAAAAAATCCGTTTCAAGGGAAACCGGAAGCGGGTTATGGCCGCCAAGCTCGACAAAACTTTTAACATCTTTCTTTATCTTCGGGGCCGGTTTCCTTGAAAGATACGCGACAGCGGAAGCGGCGGCGTTTTTACCGGAAGCGGCGGCTTCAACAACGGTTGTCGGTCCGTTAGCGTAATCGCCGGCTGAAAAAATTCCTTTCGTTTGCTCAAAACGTTTTTCGGCGCGCGTGCCGATAGCCAGGATAACATTCTTTATGTCATTTCTTGACTGTTCCGTTCCGGGGATAGTCTTAAGGTCTTTGAGAGAAAACTTTTTTCCCGCGACCAGATCCACTTTGACCGTTGTGAGTCCGGAAATTTTCCCGTTCTTCGCTTTTATCGCCGTCACCGAGGTCCTGTTGGTCAGTTCAATACCGTTTTCAAGAAGCTCCTCTCTTTCCTTGGCGCTAAGCGGCATTTCGGAAAGCGTTTCAAGAATGAACATCTCCACTTTTGAGGCTCCGTTTTTTTTCGCCGTCACCGCACAGTCAACCGCGGATGCCCCACCGCCTATTACGGCAACTTTGCCCGCGAACTTGTATTTTTTCGGATTGCTCAAATAGTCTACGACATTGACGGCCTTGTCCTGGTTTTCAATTCCCGGCATTATCGGAGCCCAGAGACCTGTGGCGGAAATAACGGCATTGTATCCTTTTTTCAGAAGCGCGGCAGGATCCTTAACCGCCTGCCCCGTCCGGACCTCTATGTTACCCAGGGATTTCACAAAATCTATGTCTGTCCTGATTATTTTCCTGTCCAGCCTGAACTCCGGTATGAGATTACAGGCTCCGCCGGATTCTTTTCTTTTTTCAAAAACCGTGACCTGATAGCCGTTCTGCGACATGACAGCCGCCGCGGCAAGCCCGGCCGGGCCGGCGCCGACGACGGCAACTTTGCCGGATTTGACCGATGCCTTCGCAAAACCGGGAATACCTCCAAGCTCTTTTGCTTTCTGTATGATATACGCCTGCACTTCAGGTATTTTCACGGAGCCGTCGAAATCCTTGTGGGAGCACTTCGCCATGCAGTGCCTGTCGGGGCAGACCGTACCGCAGACTCCACCGAGGGGATTGTTCTTCATGATCAAAGACGCCGAGCGGAGAAAATCCTGAGGCTCTCCCCCTTTTGCCGCCATTATAAAATCAAAAGGCGAACAATTTGCCGGGCAAGCGGCTTCGCAGGGCCTTGCCTCACAATATTCGCACTTTGTCAGTTCCGCCTTGAACTGCATCTCAGTCATCGTCCGTTTCATTAATATCCTCCTAAACAACATTCCAAAAATCTAATTATCAGGCAACGCTTCCGGTTTTTCAACCTTGCGCTTAAGATCCCTCACTATCGTTCGGGATGACTGAGGCGAGGGATTCGGAATGACAGTGAAAACCGGAACCGTCCCCGTTTTCCCCGTTTTACGGTCGCTGTTTCCTTACTTTTTCTCAGACTCTGGCTTCGGCAGCCTGATTCCCAGATAGGACGCCGTGGCTTCCGCGTCTCTTTGCAAGCCCCTATTTGAGCTCTTTGACGCCTCAATAACTATGTTTTCAATCTCTTTTGTTTTCTGTTTCATCAGACCGAGAGCGCGGATGCCGTTTCTTTTTGTTTCTATGTTTTCCGATTTAGCGGCGTCCAGAGCCATGCCGAAACCTTTGTCACTGCCCAATTGAGCGAGAGAATACACAAGCGCATACTGAACATTCGGAGATTTTTCCTTTTCCAGCAAATTCTCAAGAGTTTTAACGGCTTCGGGATTTCCTATCTCGCCCAGGGCTTTTATGGCCGCCAGACGCAATGATTCGTCCTTGCTCTTGGAAGCAAGCTTCAGAAGCGGCTTGGCCGCTTCCGAATAGCGCATTCTGCCGAGAGACTGTGCGGCGACGGAGCTTAACCGCGGATTTTTGTCCTCAAGCGCTTCCATGAGCGCGGGCGCGGCCTCATGAGAGCCTATCACCCCGAGAACATTGATAGCCGACAGACGCAAGCCGAGATCCGTTTCTTTTTTCAAATATTCAGCGAGGGGCTGAACAGAATTTTTATCTCTTATGTATCCGAAAGCCACGATGACCCCCGCGCGGACATTCCGGTTTTCATCACCCAGCGCCTTTACAAGAGAAGGCACACCTTCCCTGCTGCGCATATTTCCAAGCGCTTCAGCCGCCATCGCGCGCACGCCGAAATCAGCGTCATTTTCAAGAGCTTCGCATAAAATTTTCACGGCGGAGGGCTGTCTCATCCTGCCTATGTCCCTGACGGCTTCACGCCGCACGGCGGGCGATGTGCTTTTCATAAGATGAAATTTGCTTTCCGGCGTCCCGCTTTGAGCAAAAATCAGTCCACTACACAAAACAAGCGCGATAATTATTTTCATTCTTCCCTCCTGTTATGCCTCTCGGCAAAACTTCTCACCTCTGCGTCCGTATCATTCAAAAGACTCCTGAACAGCTCACGGCTTTCTTCATCGTCATAATACAGCAGCACTTTCGCCGCTGCCAGGCGAATGGCGGCATCTTTACTGTTCAATGACGGCAACACGATTTTTTTACCGGAATCGTCCGAATCTCTCGCAAGCAGAAAAGCCGCCTCAAGCGCCATCAGCGTATCCTTTTCACCCAGATACTCTTTTAGTATGGCGGCGCTCTCAAGAGGGCGGATTTTAATCATCGCCCTGAGCGCTGTTTTGCGGGCATCGGCCGATTGATCTTTTGACGCCATCCTCTGCAAATGCTTGAAGTATTCTTCCAGCCGCATATCTCCCGCGAACTCCGCGGCGGAGATCCTGATAATCTCGCCCTTGTGTTTCAAAAGTTTATCCACCTTCTCAGCGGCGCCGGTCAACTGCAGATTCGCGGCCGCGCGGAGCGCCTCTTTTACGACGATAAAACTGGAATCATCCAGCATGGCCAGCACTTCTCCACCCGCGATGGCCGGAGGAAACGCGCCGAGTACACGCACCGCGTCAGCTCTTATAACAGCGGCGCTGTCGCTCAGAGCGTTTTTCAGGATATCCAGAGCTATGCTCGTCAGGTTTATTTTCTGCTGTGCGGTGGCATCTTCCGCGAGTTCATCGCTGAAGGCGGCGGTAGAAACTCTCAGCTCCGGAGCGATAACAATATCGGTCTCATCAAAAAAAGCGCTGAACTGGGCGATGCCTGATACGGCCAGGCGCCGCACAAGAAGATCATTATCCGTCGCGGCCACAGCTAAAAGGTTAATGGCCGTCACCGGAGAAAGTGTAGAATGTATCACGGAATACACCGCGCGGCGGCGGACAAGGGGCGTTTCGGAAACGATGTCTTTTCTCAAATCGTTCGCGAGGGACGCATACAGGGTCCCCGTGAGGCAGAGCGCGGATAAAACCAGAATTCTATTCATTTTCATCATAATCTTAATGATATTACTTTTACGAGACCTTGGCAAGATTAAATCCTTCCGCGAAACGCGCCATTATCCTCGTTTTCAGCTCCCTGTCACGCTTCAAAACCGGGTCTTTTTCTATGATAGTAAATGCCTCCTTGCGCGCCTCGTCAAGGATGGCAATGTCTGACAGCTCCGGGAATTGTTCCTCAAGCGCCTTGTTGTAATTAAAACTGATATCCATCATTCCGTGCTGCGCCGTGCCGAAGTACTGTCCGCCGCCGCGAAGTTCAAGATCTTTTTCCGCTAGCTCAAAACCGTCAGAGCATCTCAAAAAACACGAAATACGCTCAATGGCCAAAGTGTCAGCGGCGGAGAATGTCACAAAGCAATAGGATTTCTCACCGCCCCGCCCTATTCTTCCCCGGAGCTGGTGCAGTGTGCTCAAGCCGTACATGTGAGCGTTTTCAATGAGCATAAATGTCGCTCGGGGAATATCCACGCCCACCTCGATGACGGTCGTGGAAACGAGAATATCGCTTTTGCCGCTTGCGAACTTCTCCATCGCGGCGCTCTTCGCCGAGGGGGACATGCGGCCGTGGAGGAGCGTCAGCCTGTGATCCGGAAATACCTCTTCCGAAAGATATTTGTGCGCGGCTATGGCTGAATCCTCCTCCTGCGCCTCTTCTATGGCTGGATAGACAACAAAAGCCTGAAAACCCTTATCCAACTGTTTTCTAATCAGGCCGTAGGCCTCCTCCGAACTGCCCTGAAGGGTCTCCACTTTTTTCCTTCCAGGCGGCAATTCGCGTATCTCGCTCCTGTCCAAATCCCCGAATAAGGCCAGCGACAAAGCCCTCGGTATGGGGGTTGCCGTCAGCACAAGAATGTCCGGAGACGCCCCTTTGGCGGAAAGCGCGGCCTTCTGAAGAACGCCGAAACGCTGCTGCTCGTCTATCACGATCAGAGAAAGCTTTTGAAATTTAACATGCTCCTGGAAAAGCGCGTGCGTTCCTATAACGACATCCGCCTTACCCGCGGCTATCTCTCCCAGAGCCCGGGCCCTGTCTTCTTTTTTCATGCCTCCGGTCAAAAGAACGGTTTTGATGCGGATGCTTTCCATAAGAGAGGATAGCGTCCTGAAATGCTGTTCGGCCAGAGGAAGTGTGGGAGCGAGTATCGCCGTCTGATATCCGTTCTCTTTCGCGAGCACCGCCGAGGCCGCGGCCACCACGGTTTTACCGCTTCCAACATCGCCCTGTATGAGACGATTCATCGGATAGGGTGAGAGCATGTCTCTGAAAATATCATTGATTGCCTTTTTCTGGCCTGAGGTAAAATCAAAAGGGAGTGTTTCCTTCCATGGCGTCAGCAAGTTTTTCTTCAAATTATACCTGAGCGCTTTTTCCGTCCTTTTAATCCGCGCGCGATTATAGGCCACAGCGCAGACGAAAACAAAAAATTCCTCAAACTTAATCCTTCTGTAGGCATCCTTCAGCGCCTCCGGAGTGGGCGGGAAATGAGCGTTTCTGAACGCATCGCCGCGGGCGGGAAAAGACAGTCGTTTTCTTGTGCCGGGGGGAATAAATTCCTCTACGGCCTGAGCGTATTTCTCAAGAGCGTTCCACATCCAGCGCCTGAAACGCTTAACGCTGATGCCTTTTGTCAGACGGTAAACAGGCACCCGGCGGAAAAATGAAAGGCTGGCCTCTCCGGGTTTTAGCACCTCAAAATCAAAATTATTCATTGTCAAACCTTCCGCGAGGAGTTCCACTTTTCCGTAGACGGCTACCTCCTGTCCTATTTCAATGACGGCAAGGATATATTTCACCCTGTTGTGAAAAGCGAGAAGACGTATGTCCCCCGTGCCGGCTCTGTCTTTTAGAGTTATCTCAACAATGCGGGAGCGCCGCCGCGGTGATTTCCCGCCGCTTATTTTTTTGACAGTGCCGACAACGAAAAAACTCTCATCCGAAGGAAGAAGAGCGGCCAGCTCGCGCGCAGAAACAGGATTTATCCTGTCTTCCATCCTGAAAGGCAGATAAGAGAACATGTCCTCGACCGTGCGTATGCCGAGTTTCTCCAGAAGAGAAGCGTTGCCGGGGCCCACGCCTTTGATATACCTCACATCGGTTTTGTCCATAAATATCCCTGATATCCTTTCAATAAATTACGCCTGAACGCTTGCGCAATTTTAGAAAATTTTATAGCATTCTCCAAAGATAGTAACGGGGCCGTCCCCTCTTGGAGGAAAAATTATGTCAAAAATATGCAGCGTGTGCGGGAAAAAGGCCATGGCGGGAAACAACCGCAGTAAGTCCAACCGCGCGACAAGAAGGACATGGGGTGTCAACCTTCAGAAAATCCGTTTTGAATACAAAGACAAGACTCAATCAGGTTATGTGTGCGTCTCCTGTTTCAAAAACGTGCGCAAGGTATAGTCTTTCAATTCCCGCCTCTTAACCTGCGGCGGATCTTGTATCTTGCCGAAGGATTCTTCGCGATTTTAAGCCAGTCTCTTGACGGGCGCGCCCGTTTGGCGGTCAGAATCTCAACGCGGTCGCCACTTTTGAGCGCGTAATCCATAGGCTGCATAACCCCGTTCACCAGACAGCCCCTGAAATGATCGCCGATGTCGCTGTGCACGGCATAGGCGAAATCCAGCGCGGTGGCCCCGTTGATGAGTCTTTTCACATCGCCCTTCGGGGTGAGAACAAATATCTCGTCATAGCTCAACTCTGTTTTGAGGTTGTGTATAAATTCCTCCCGCGAGAGATTGTCCATCTGCCATTCATAGAAGGAATCCAGCCAGTTCCTCAGGCCCGAAGCGGCGCGGGCGGACATGTCCTTGTATCTCCAGTGCGAGGCGATACCGTATTCGCTGGTTCTGTGCATTTCTTCCGTCCTGATCTGAAATTCAATGATTTCGCCGCCGACATCGCAGGTCGTGTGGATTGACTGATACATATTCAATTTGGGATAGAATATGTAATCCGTAAAAGAGCCTTCCACCGGCACATACATCTTGTGCAGCAGAGCGAGCGCTTTGTAACAATCCGCTTTGCTCTCCGTGATAACGCGCGCGGCGACAATATCCTCAAGCTCGTCTATGCTCTTACTTTGTTTCTGCATTTTTCTGTAAATACTCAGCGGGCTTTTCACCCGCGCCTGGATAATGACATCCGTAACCCCGCTTGCGTGAAACTGCCGGGATAAATCTTTCTCCACATTTTTGATCGCCTGACTGGCGCGGGGATGAAGAAAGCGCAGCCGTTCCTGTATTTTTTTGTATTCGCCCTCATGCATCGCGCAAAAAGCTCTGTCCTCAAGCTCGGCCTTCACGATATTCATACCCAGGCGGTGTGCCAGAGGCGCATATATCTCCAGAACCCCCTTAGCAAAACGCTCACGGTGCGCCGGTTCAAGAAATTCCGCCGTGCGCATGTTGTCAAGTTTATCGGCGAGCCTTATAATGATGACCCGCACATCTTTGCCCATAGCGAGTACGAGCTGTCTGAGGTTCTCAGTGTCCTTGGAAAAAGAGGGCAGCTTCTTGATTTTTGTGAGGGCCGCCACAATTGAAGATACCTCATCGCCGAACTCGGATTTGATCTCTTCCGCGCTGACCTCAGTGTCCTCCACAAGATCGTGCAGGAGCCCGGCAATCAGCGCCGTATCATCCATTTTCCACTTGCCGAGTTCCAGCGCCACGCGGTAGGGATGCAGTATATAAGGAGAACCGTCGAGCCTCAGCTGGCCGCTGTGATGTTTCTCCGCCCAGTCAAAAGCGAGCTGGACAAAATCTTTATCTTCCGAAACAGCAAGCAGTTTTTCAAGCTCTATTTTTTTTGCCAGCATTTTATGCCCGGAAAAAAGGTGAGTGCTTTAGAACGGTGAATTGACCGAAAAGGAGAAAGTTTCCAGATATTTATCATAGGAAGACAGAACGGGATATTCTTTCTGCCAGGATATGTCAACATTCACCCTGTCCTGATACCAGCCTATGCCGGCTGAGTAGCCTGTCTTATGATTGTCATTGAGATCTTCACCGAATATTCCGCCCCGCAGAAAAATAATATCAGCTATGCTCTGTTCCAGCCCGGTGTGATATATTTTTATATTTTTTTTACCGTCCGCCCGCGCCTTGCTGTATTTACGCAACTCCACCTCGGATGAGACGGTCAAGAGCCGGCTCAATTGAACCATCGCCCCTGAGCGCCGGATCACGGGCGGATCGCCCGAATCAAAGCCGCTCCATGGTATGGATGACGGAGAATTGAACAGCGACGCGGCAAAAGTGATATTCGGATGAGCCCTGTAAGTGACACCCCAGTCAATGCCGTAGCCGTTGGCGTCTGATATCCTGGCCGCGCCGCAGGAAGTCACGCCCATAAATCCGGAAAAATAATTAATGTTCATTCCGAAATTCACAGCGGGACTGACATTGTTGGAAAAAGACATGCTGAACTTGTTGACTTTCACTTCAACGGATGAACCCGCCGTGCCGGTTGATACAATATTGGAAAGCGGCTGCCAGGCCACAGCCATGCCGCCGCCCATGAAACCCAAAAAGGTGAGAGCCCTGCCGCCGAGAATGTCATACTGATCGGCCAGTTCCTTCGGAGACTGGCGCACATTGAATGAGATAAGGCTCATGTTGGTGCCGCCGTAGAGGCCCGCCGGATTGAAATACACGGCCGAGGCGTCCCGCGCCGAACAAAGGCCGGCGCCGCCCATGGCAACGCTTCTCACCCCGGGATTATAGCCGTCATAAGCGTTATATGGGAACAAATCCGGAAGCGCCGCGGACCATGCAAAAGAAGCGGCAAATAGAACAAACGCGAAAAGCCGGAACAAAAAACCCTGTTTAGCCATTTGATTCAAATTACCTTGTATTCCCTGAGTTTGTTCAAATCCGGTATCTCAATTGCACCCTTCTTAAGAACCAGCACACCGTCCTTCTTTAGGACCTGCAGCGTGCGGTTCACCACTTCTCTGGCAGACCCCACAAGCTCGGCCAGCTCCTGCTGCGTCATCGGAAGCCGCCGTTTCTTTTTATACGGCCCTCTTGCGGAAGCCAGCATAACAAGCGCTTTGACCGTGCGCTCGGCCACACTCTCATAAAAAAGCACCTCTATGTGCTTATTGGTGTCCTGCAGACGATGGCAGAGACTCGCCAGGACAGACATTGCCACGGAGGCATTGCCGTCCAGCAATTTCTTAAAATTGGCGGCATTGAGTTTCAGGAGTGTCACAGGGCCGATGGCCTTTACGGAAGCGCAGCGCGGCTGATTGCTTATAATAGCCATTTCTCCGAAAAGCTCGCCTTCTTTGACAATTGACAGCGATTTTATTTTCCCGTCGTCAGATGTTTTGTACACCATCGCGCGCCCTTTCACAACAAAATAAACATGACTCCCGGTTTGATTTTCTTTAAGTATGACTGCCCTGTTCTTGAATTTCACAAATTGACCGAATGCGAGAATATTCTCAAGATCCGAGGGCGCCACGCCTTTGAGCGCTTCGAGCTTCTGCAATATCTGTATTTTTTTATTCATTTTCGTTTTCAACAACCTCCGCTGCCTGGTATTTTACCATAATAAACTATTTAGTCAACCGTGAGATTACGATTTCAGCGCTTTTTATGTTATCATTGACCTATGTTCTCCATCAGATTAAAAGACTTTAATTTTGAGAAAATCTTCAACTCGGGCCTGTTTTATTTTTTTTATGACAGCACTCCAAAACGCAGAATCCCCACGGCTAAGAAAATCATCACACTGAGCTTCGCCCAAAACCGGAACATCCTGCGTGTGGACACAAGCTCTTCTCTGGATGATGACGAGGAAAAAAGCGTAAAAAAACGCCTGCGCTACTGTTTCGGCGCTGACGAGAATATGGACGAATTTTATTCTCTCTGCTCGCGGGACAGGGTGTTGAAAAATTTTCTGCCCCGCATAAAAGGCACAAGGATAATTTCGGCCTATTCCGATTTTGAGGCCCTGGTGGGGGCGGTCGTCTCGCAGAACAATTCCTATATGCATTACCGCGCTCAAATGCTCAGACTGTGCAGTGAACTGAATTTCAAACGCGAAAACTATCTCGGTAACCTGGATAAATTCCGTCTGGGCTATAAAAGCGCCTATCTGAAAAATCTCGCGGAGGGTTTCGGCAGGACAGCTCTTGAAAAAATAAAAGGCATCGGCGCTTATTCCCTGAACCTCTTTGAAATATTCCAGAAAAGAAATTACAGCGCTTTTTACATAGACTGCCTCACGGAAAAAATCATGAGAGAAAGCTATCGCGCACACTCGGATCTTGATGAAGCGTCAAAAAAACTCTGGGGAAAATGGCGGGGGCTGGCACTGGCCTATCTTCAGCGCTTTTTTGAGCAGAAGCCTCAAAACGCTTAATCGTTTACAATGGCGCCAAAAAGTATTAAAATCAGAGCTATGAAAAAAACACTCTACGGGCTTCTGCTCCTTGCCGCCGCGGGAATCGCCGTAAGCGCCGCCTTCGGATCATGCCGCCGCCGGCAGTCGGGATCGATCGCCTCTGACACCGTCTGGAAAGGCAGAGTGAAACTCACCGGGGATGTCGTTGTTGAGCGAAGAGCAGCGCTGACGGTGGAGGCGGGAACCATTATTTATTACGCCGGCAAAGCCGATAACCAGGTGCGCTACATACGGGAGGAGGCCGCCGGGCCCTTCAACATACTTCAGAATGATAAAATGGAAATACTGGTTGAGGGAAAACTCTATATACGCGGCAGGGCCGAAAAACCGGTGAAGTTCATAGAATCGCCCTCTTTCGGAGGCATCGTATTCCTCGGAAACAATCCTTCGGAAATATCTTTCACCGAATTCACCGGCGGGGATGTGCCTGTGCGGGTCTACGGCGAAAACAAAGTCGTGATTTCAAACAGCATTTTCCGCGACGCGGAGCTGGCGGGAATAGGATACTGGGATCTCGCGGGCGGCAAAATAACAAATAGTGTTTTTGAAAACTGCCGGCACGCCATAGGCGTGTCGGATTTCGCCGCGCCTGAAATATCCAGCTCCTCTGTTCTTTTCTCCAAAATGGCCGGAATATTCTGCGAAGGGAATTCGGCTCCTGTCATCACAGGTTGCAGAATAGAGGGCAACAACGCAGGCATAGCCGCCGGCGGCATTTCTGCGCCGAAAATTTTTTCCTCTTCCATTCTTGGAAACGGCGCGGGGGTGTCTGTCTGGTCCAATGCCTCGGTTGTAATTGAGGACTGCAGAATCATGAAAAATGTCAGCGGCGTATTCTTCCAGGACGAGGGCGCAGGGACAGTCAGTAACAGCCTGCTGAGCTACAACGGCGCCGCCGTGTCGGCGGCGGCTGTTTCGCGGCCCGTAATAGACGGGAATGTTTTCACCGGAAACGACAGCGCCGTCATTCTGCGGGATAATTCCAGCGCTTCCATCAGCAACAACACAATAAGCGGAAAAGAGGGGATACAGCTGGCGGAGCTGTCACGCGCAAGGATAACGCACAACAGCTTCAGCGACTGCCTCACCGCGGTCAAACTCACGAACCGCAGCAGCGCTGTCCTGCAATCCAACAGCATGTCCGCGGTTAAAAATACGCTTGTTGACGAACGCGTAAAATGAAAATAGCGATCTTTGCCAACACGGGCAGGGCGAAAGTCAGAAAAAATCTCACGCTCCTTAAAAAAATCCTGAAAAAAGAGGGGATCGCTGTCTCTAAATCCGGATTTGACACGGCTTTTGTGCTCGGAGGAGACGGCTGGCTCCTTAAGACACTCCGTGGACTGCGCTCAAAAAATGTGTCAATCTATTTTTTCCCTATGGGTGAAAACACCCACGCAAGAGGATTCAAAATCAGCGACACTTCCAAAATACTGGCAGGCTCGCTGAAAGCTCTGAAATACCGGCCGCCATATCTCCAGAGTTCAATGACGGCTTTCAACGACATTGTTATAAGGACCGGGAAAGTGGCGCGCACAATGAAATACGAGGTAAGGGCGGGCGGCAAAACAATGCGCTGTGAAGGCGATGGGGTCATTGTGTCCACACCGTTGGGTTCAACGGCCTACAATTTGGCGGCCGGCGGCAAGAGCCTTCCTCTCGGATCTAAAAAAACCGCTGTCACCCCCATTCTGACTTTCCGGGGGAACAGCAAAGGGATGCTTGCGGGAGACAAGCTGAACATAAGCGTTAATATACTGAGCAAACAGGGGGATGTGTGGGAAATAGCCGACGGCTGCCTTATAAAACCCGCGGCGTCTCTGACAAAAATAAGCCGGAAAAAGGCGTCGTGCAGGATAATATTCCCAGCGACACAAAAATCAGGAGGCAAAAAATGATAGCAAAGGCCAATGTACAGGACGCGAAACAGGTTTACGAGATAATAAGAAAGCACGCCGCCAAAAGCGCCCTGCTGCCAAGGCCGCTCGTGGCGGTTTACGAGCATATCAGAGAATTTTTTGTTTATCGCGTAAAGGGCAAAATACGCGGCATTGTCGCTCTGCACATCGTGTGGGAAGATATGGCAGAAGTCCGCTCCCTTGTCGTTGATGTCCGCCACAGAAAGAAAGGCATCGGCCGGAAACTGGTCGAGAAAACTCTTGAAGAGGCGGGAATCCTCAATATTCCCAATGTGTTCGCCCTCACCCGGGAAGAGGCTTTTTTTAAACACATAGGGTTCAAAAGGGTTGCGAAAAACAAACTGCCCCAGAAGGTCTGGAAGGACTGTATAAACTGCCCGCTCTTTCCGGACTGCGACGAGGTGCCTGTTATATTCCGTCTGAAAAATAACGCCGGTCAAAAATGAAAGGCGGGCCTGCTCACGATAGCCGGGAATCTACTTAAGGATTTAAACATCTAAGGAAATGGAAGCGAAAAAAAACGGCAGCATTAGCGATGATGAGCTTGTAAAGCTGTCGCGGAACGGGGATAAAAACGCTTTTGGGGAGCTTGTAAAACGCCATGAGGGGAAAGTGTACGCCCTGGGTTTCAGGTTCATGAAAAACAGAGAAGACGCCGCCGATGTCATGCAGGACACTTTTCTGCAGGCATACAGAAAGCTCGGCTCATTTGAGGGCAAATCAGCTTTTTCCACATGGCTATACCGGATCGCGGTGAATATATGCCTGATGAGGAAGCGCAAAAAAAAATTAGAGTATGTGTCCTTTGATAGCGCCATTGAATCGGAATCCGGCGGAGACGATATAAAACGGGAACCTGTTGACTGGTCGGACGAGCCGCTGGAACTGGCCGACAAAAAGCAGGTCAGGGAAAAAATAGAGAAAGCGCTCTCCAAGATGCCGGGAGAATACCGGGAGGTGGTGGTGTTGCGGGATATGGACGGATTTTCAAATAACGCGGTGGCCGATATGCTCAAAATATCACTGCCCGCCGTTAAATCCCGCCTCCACAAGGGCAGGATGTACCTTAGGAAAGAGCTTTCGGATTATTTCCGGAGCAGAGGGGAATTATGAAAGACCTGGATAAGCTGCTGCGCTGTATGGAAGAACGCATAGACAGCAAAATAGACAGCGATTTTCTCTCCTTCGGCGGCACTTTATTTGACCGGAAGGCCTTCTACGATAAAATCAGGCAACTTTTGGAGGGGGAAGGTTTTGACGAAGTGATGGAAAGCCCCGATGAAGAATACTGCGCGGCGGTGCTCAGAACACTTTGCCGCACAATCTGTTTATGCAGGGAAATGGATGAAATGGAAGTGCCGGAAGACATACACTCAAAACTCCTGAAGGCGATTGAAGAGGAATTAAAAGACTGACGGCTTTGAATCTGTTTCAGCATCAAGGCATCTAAAGCGGAAGAGCCTCTTTGACGGCTATGACGCGGGGGCCGAATGACCATGGAATCAGACTAAACATGAACGCGGGGAGGAATAATGAGACTTGATAAATTGACCTTAAAAGCTCAGGAAGCGATGGCGGAGATGCAGGATATCGCCAGGCGCCTGGAACACCAGCGCCTGGACGGAGAGCATCTGCTGCTGGCTCTTTTGAGCCAGAAAGACGGAATAGCTCCGGCTCTGATAGAAACATCGGGCGGCAATCCCGGAGAAATAAGCCGGAGCCTGGAAACAGCGCTTGCGGCCCAGGCCAAAGTTTCAGGTGGCGGCGAGCCGTATATGAGTCCCTCTCTTGACAAAATACTTAAAAACGCTTTTTCTGAAGCGGCAAAATTAAAAGACGAATATGTCTCCGTTGAACATCTGCTCCTGTCTGTCATTTCTTCAGGCGGAGTATCCGCTGAAATTCTAAAAAAACACGGAATCACTCATAACTCTCTGCTGGCCGCTATGAAAGAGATAAGGGGAGGGAGCTCCGTGACGGACCCGGATCCGGAAAGCAAATATCAATCTCTTGAAAAATACGCGCAAGACCTGACGGCTCTCGCCCGCGCGGGCAAACTCGACCCCGTTATAGGAAGAGACGCTGAAATCCGCAGGATAATCCAGGTGCTGTCGCGGCGCACAAAGAACAACCCCGTTCTCATAGGCGACCCGGGTGTCGGGAAAACAGCCATAGCCGAGGGCCTGGCGCGAAGGATAGTGGAAGGCGATGTGCCGGACACGCTGAAAAACAAAAAAGTGCTGGCCCTGGACATGGGCTCCATGCTGGCGGGCGCGAAATTCCGCGGCGAATTTGAGGAGAGGTTCAAGGCGGTGCTGAGGGAAATTAAATCAGCCGCCGGGAAGGTCATACTTTTCATTGACGAACTTCACACGATCGTCGGGGCCGGAAACGCCGAAGGAGCCGTTGACGCGTCCAATATGCTCAAACCCGCTCTCGCGCGGGGCGAACTGCGCTGTGTCGGAGCCACCACTCTTGACGAGTACAGGAAGTATATAGAAAAAGACCCCGCTCTTGAACGCCGTTTTCAGCAGATATTCATAAAAGAACCCGATGCGGAAGACACCATAGCCATTCTGCGGGGACTCAAGGAAAAATATGAAATATTCCACGGAATCAAAATCAAAGATTCCGCTCTGGTGGCCGCGGCGACGCTCTCCGACAGATATATATCTGACAGATTTCTGCCGGATAAAGCGATAGACCTCGTGGACGAAGCGGCTTCTAAACTTCACATAGAGATAGACAGCATGCCCGGAGAAATAGATGAGATTGAGAGAAGAGCCCGCCAGCTTGAGATAGAGAAAGCGGCGTTAAGGAAGGAAAAGGACGCCGAGAGCAAAAACAGACTGAAAAAAATAGAAAAGGAGCTGGCTGATCTTAATGAAAAAAATAAAGCTCTCAAGGCGCACTGGAAACTTGAAAGGGACTCCATCAAAGCGATACATTCCTTTAAAGACGCTGTGGAAAAAGCCAAAACCGAACAGGCCCGGGCCGAACGCGAAGGCAACCTTGAAAAAGCCGCCGAACTCAAATATGGGACAATAGTGGATATAGTCAAAAAAATAGAGGATGAGACAAAAACACTCTCAAAAATCCAGTCTTCCCTGCAGCTCCTCAAAGAAGAAGTTGACGAGGAAGACATCGCCGAGGTGGTGTCAAAATGGACAGGTATCCCCGTGTCAAAAATGCTTGAGAGCGAGATGCAGAAACTTATTGTCATGGATGAACAGCTGAAAAAACGGGTGGTCGGGCAGGACAAGGCAGTCGGCCTTGTCAGTGACGCCGTGCGCCGCGCCAGGGCCGGGCTTCAGGATGAGAACCGGCCCGTGGGCTCTTTTATTTTTCTCGGCCCCACCGGAGTCGGAAAGACGGAACTTGCCAGAAGTCTAGCAGAATTCCTGTTCAACGATGAAAGAGCGATGGTGAGAATAGACATGAGCGAATACATGGAGAAACATTCCGTTTCCCGTCTCGTCGGAGCGCCGCCCGGTTACGTGGGATACGACGAGGGCGGTCAGCTCACGGAAGCCGTCCGCAGGCGGCCCTACTCCGTAATACTTTTTGACGAAATTGAAAAAGCTCACGCCGATGTTTTCAACATGATGCTCCAGATTCTGGATGACGGCAGGCTCACCGACAGTCAGGGGCGCACCGTGAATTTCAAAAATACCATAATCATAATGACCTCCAATGTGGGAAGCGAATATCTCGCGGAAAAAAATTACAGCGAAAAACTCGTGACGGAGGCCTTACGGCAGAAATTTCGCCCGGAGTTCCTCAACAGACTGGACGAGATAATCGTGTTTTCGCCTTTAAGCCGCGAAAATATCAAAGCCGTTGTTGAAATACAGACATCAAGGCTTGTGAAAAAACTGGAAGAGAAAAACATGAGAGTGGAACTGAGCGCGAAGGCCAAGGAATATCTCGCGAGCGAAGGCTATGATCCCGATTACGGAGCGAGGCCGCTCAAGAGATTCATACAGAGAAACATTCTCAACCCTCTCGCCGGCAAGATTCTCTCCGGCGAATTCCGCCCGGGCGACAAAATCATCGTTGACGCCGATGCCAATGGCCTGAATTTCAGAAAAAAATAAAACCAGGCGCCTCAGATATCGCGGCTATAAAGCCGCTCCTACATTGATTGCGACTGCCTGCCCCGCTTACCGGGGAGTGATCATCTTATTACCAGTTTTCAGCGAGAAGCTGAAAATGGGCCTGAGGATGGGCGCAGGCGGGACATTCTTGCGGGGCCTCGATGCCCTCGTGTATATAGCCGCAGTTTCCGCAGCGCCATTTCACCGGAGCGTCTTTTTTGAAAACTTTTCCGTCGTTTATATTTTTCAGAAGTCCGAGAAAGCGTTTTTCGTGCTGTTTTTCGGCTATGGCTATTGAGCGCATGGCCGCGGCAATCTCCGGAAAACATTCTTCATCCGCTATCTTCGCGAAACCGGGATACATTTCCGTGTGCTCGTGGTTCTCGCCCGCAGCGGCTCCTTTGAGATTCTCGGCCGTAGTGCCCACAACACCCGACGGGAAAGAGGCGTTTATCCCGGCCTCGCCGCCCGTCATGAATTTAAAAAGCCTCTTGGCATGCTCTTTTTCGTTCGCTGCGGTTTCGCTGAATATATCCGACACCTGCACAAAACCCTCTTTCTTAGCTTTTGAAGCGAAAAACTCATAGCGGTTACGCGCCTGCGATTCCCCGGCAAAAGCCGCCATCAGATTTTTTTCCGTCTTTGTTCCTTTTAAATCCGCCATTTCTATTTCTCCTCCTTTTACAACAGTTGCAGCTAACGCTCTGCTTAATCCGTTTCCTTGAACTCTTCCTTTCCGACTCCGCAAACGGGGCAGACCCAGTCGTCCGGAAGGTCGCTAAAAGGCGTGCCCGCGGCTATTCCCGAATCAGGATCTCCGACCGCGGGATCATAAACATAGTTGCACACAGTGCACACATATTTCTGCATATTTGCCTCCTCCTTCCCTGCCTCCCTCTTCACTATGCCGCTCGGTACGGGAGCCGTATCGGGCGTAGTGCCTTTCTTCACAACATGATAATACTCATAGGTCATGGGCTCACCGGATTTGACATTTTCCGCTCCGGTCAGTTTTCCTATAAAAATATCATGCGTGAGAGAGTCCACCACCTTGATGACTTTGCACTCCATGTGAGCCAGCGTGTGCTCAAGAAGCAACGGGGCCCCAGATGGACTCTTTTTGTAATTTATGTCCTTGAATTTGTCTATATCTCTGCCCGACTTGAAACCCAAGAGCCCGATTAGTTTCATCGGGCTTTCTTTTTCAAGCACGGAAACGGTGAAAACCCTGGATGAGCTTATAAACTCATGGCTGAGATTTTTTTTGTTAATGCACACGGCCAGAACCGCGGGTTGGCGGAGACCTGGAATAAAGTGTTCGCTATCTGGGCATTCATCCTGCCGTCAAAAAACGAACCCACCGCATACATGCCGTAACTCAGTTTAAAAAGCGCGGTCTGATATGTGTTCATGTCGCCATTATATCTAATTAACTACGGGACGGCAAATAGGGGCCTTCCTGCACAGGTTGCAAAGTTGAGGGAATAGTTATATAATTTCCTCTAAAGCGTTCGCAATAACGCGGACATGATAACACGGGAGGCAATAGTAATGAATAAAGACAGGAAACAGGTTTTGGAAAAAACGATCAAGCGCTGCAGGGAAAAAAACATCATCATACCCACATTTGAACAGATGTATAACCCTGAGAAAGTGCCGCAGGGAATCAAAGACGAGCTGAAGAACATAGGCCTTTGGGATCTGGAACCCAGAAATCTTTTCAGGATAACCTGGAAAAACGAGCCCGTGAAACACGGCGGCCGTTTTGACGGCGTGAACTATATCGAACTCCCGAAGGAAATCACAGGCGTGAAGGCCAGAGTCATGGTGTTGGTCGGGAAGTTCTTTCCCACCGGAGCCCATAAGGTCGGCGCCTGTTTCGGCCCCCTTGTCACCAAGCTGATTACTGGAGAATTCGACCCGACAACACAGAAAGCCGTCTGGCCCTCCACGGGCAATTATTGCCGCGGCGGGGCCTACGACTCCTACCTGCTGGATGTGCCGGCGATAGCCATTCTTCCCGAGGGAATGTCCAAAGAAAGATTTGACTGGCTGAAGACCGTCGGTAGTGAAATTTTCGCCACACCGGGCGTGGAGAGCAATGTTAAAGAGATATACGACAAATGCCATGAGCTGAAAGCTGAGAGAGGCGACGGCGTTGTGATACTCAACCAGTTCGAGGATATGACAAACATGATGTGGCATTACGCTGTCACAGGCCGCGCCATGGAAGAAGTTTATGAAAAAAACAAAAAAGCCAATCAGCGTTTTTCCGCGCTGTTTCTCACGCAGGGTTCGGCGGGAACACTTGGCAGCGCTGAGTATATCCGCAAATTTCATCCCTCTGTTAAAGTGGGAGCCGGCGAAGCTTTGGAATGTCCCACCCTGCTTTACAACGGTTTCGGCGGACACAGGATTGAGGGTATCGGCGATAAACATGTGCCCTGGATACTCAACCTGAAAAACATGGATATGGTCGCAGGCATAGAGGATGAAAAATGTATGCGCATGATAAGGCTTTTTAATGAGAAAAAGGGACATGCCTATCTTAAAAAGCAGGGTGTTTCCGATGAGATCATATCCAAACTTGATCTGCTGGGCATCTCCTCAGTGGCGAATATAATCGGCGCCATAAAAATGGCGAAATATTATGAGATGACCGAGAACGACATGGTTTTCACAGTCGCCACAGATTCAATGGAACTCTACGGTTCCAGAATAAAGGAATTAAAAGAAGAGCGCGGCGAATATACGGATGTGGACAGCGCGAAGGATTATGAGACCTGCCTCCAGGAAATAGACACAGAGCATCTCATTGAACTCAGCTACCGTGATAAAAAGAGAATGCACAATCTCAAATACTTCACATGGGTTGAACAGCAGGGCAAAGAAGTGGAAGACCTTGACGCCCAGTGGTATGACGAAAACTGGTGGTCCGATCGGCTTGATATTACCGATAAGTGGGACAAGCTCATAAACGAATTCAATGAAAAGACCGGCCTGATAAAAAAATATCAGTGATTTCGGCCTGAGCTGATAAAACCCGCCGGCCTCGGCGCAGGCAGGGCTGACCGCAGGAGTGATTTAAGCGGAGGATTGATGTATAAAAAAGGCATTAACCTGAATACAGTGACGGTGGAAACGCTCAAAACGCTCCCCGGGATAGGTGACAATCTCGCCAGGAGCCTGGCTCTTCACAGAGAGCTCAAAAGCGAATTCGTTAACCCCTCGGAATTCAGCGCGATTGTCCCAGAACATGTGTATTCCGGGATAGTGAAAGACTATAACATCTACGCGGTTTCTCCGCATGTGTGGAAAAGCAGGGTAACAAGTGAAATCAACAAGCTCTATAGTCCGGATCTGACTGTATTTTTTTCTGAGAATTCCTCTCTGACAGTGAGTTTGAACCGGGATATCTATGTGATAAATATCCCTGCCGGCATAAAATTAGAGCGGGATGTACTGCATGAGACAGGGGCAATCGCCGGCCTCAAAAGATTGATGGGCTGGCGTCCGAAGATAAAAGCCCTTGTTCTGACCGGGTCGCCCGATATGGACACTCTCAACAGATTTCTTGCCCGCTATGACGCCGCTTCTCTTTTCTGCGCGCGGGAGGACGATATGTTGAGCGCCGGAAGCAAACAGAAATTTATAACGGAAATGATAATGGCTCAAAAAATCAAGGTCTTCAGCTCCGCCGCTAAAATCAAATCAGATGATTTTGAGATAAAAATGTTCGCGCCATCCGGAGATTCGCCGGGGCGCGCAATCCTGATTGCTTTCGGCGCTGTAAGCGTTTTGCTGATGTTTAATATGGCGGAAGCCGACCAGATGGCTCTGATCCATGATCCTGCCGCGCGAGGCCTAATCCCGAACGCCGTGTGCGCGTACGGTGCGGCGCCCGTTGGGATTTTTATGAGTTTTTGCTCATCGCCCGAATTAATAGACATCCGCAAAAAAAAGAAATTGATCAGCGACGGCAATCTTATCTATGCCTCTTAAAATATCCACAAAAGATCTGCGGAAAATGACGGAGAATCTCATAAATATACGCTCGGACAAAAAAAATCCGTCCATGGCGGCGTATCTGAAAAAAGCTCTCCGACAAAACGGCTGGAAGAATATCACCGGACACGGTGGCAATGTCTGGGGCAGTATCGGTTCGGGAAAAATAAAAATCCTGTACGATATACACTCCGACACCATTACGGCCCGCAGGGACGGATGGCTCAGTGATCCCTTCACGGCCGCAACTCGCGGCGGACGGCTTTACGGCAGGGGATCTGTCGACGACAAAGGCCCGCTGGCCGCGGCGATTTTCTCGGGGAATTTTATTGAAGATTCAAAAGATTATAAAGTGTATCTTCTCGCGTCCGACAGAGAAGAAACAGATGAGGGTTACGGCTGCCGCATGTTCCTGAAAAAAGAAAAGTTCAAACCGGATTTCGTCCTCATATCCGAGCCTTCCGATATGAAACTTATTTTCGGCCAGCGCGGAAGGATTGAGGTGACTCTCACCGCACGCGGCATCCCAGCGCACGGCTCCATGCCGGAAAAGGGCAAAAATGCTATTTCCATGATGAACGCGGCGCTTTCATCTCTGTCAAAACTTACATTCAGACAGGTGCCTCCTTTCACGGCCACAAGCATAGCCCCCACTGTCATAAAAAGCGAGGGCGAGGGGAAGAATGTTCTGCCTTTGAATTGCCGCCTTCTTCTGGACATCAGGATTAACCACAGAGAGAGCGTTGCTTCCATTATAAAAGCCCTGAAAAAACAACTGCCCCGGGGCATAGAGATAAAAGCGGGGAAGTTCTGTCCCGCCTGGCTTCTCCAAAATAAAACTTACGCGCAGGCGGCTAAAAAAACTTTCAGACAAGCGTATGGAAAAACAGCTGCGCCCTCTTACTGGAAATTTTGCACAAACGGCTCCTCTTACGCCTCAAAAGGCATTCCGGTAATCGGTTTCGGCCCCGGGAAACCGCAGCTCTGTCACAAAAAAAACGAGAACATAAAAATATCGGATATTGAGAAGTCTGTCATATTTTTCAGACTCCTGCCCTCTCACATAGCGGGGCGCGCGGCATAGATGCGGAGAAAAAAAATTATTTTCCTGGCGGCGTCAATGCTGCTGTGTAACAAGCTCGGCGCCTCGGAGCCGCTTTACATAGCGAATCTGCCGAATATTCATGAGTATGAGCTTTTTGCCAATAACGGCTGGACAGGCAACTGGTATGTCGGATACGACCACTGCTGGATCACGGAACTTCCTCCGGCGCCGGAAAAGAAAAATTTCAAAAAAGCCTTTATCGGCGTAAAACTTGGCCGCGCCAAAAGCCTCAAACAGCTCAAAGCCGGCATACAGGGCGAGATAGACGCTCTTTCGCAAAAACTCGCGGAGGCGGCGCCCGCGGAAAAAGCGAATCTGACTGCCGAAATAGAATCTCTGAAAAAAAAATCGCCTGAAAACGCCAAAATAATTATAGCGGTTTCGGACAACGCGGATTTTTCCGGCAGGAAAAGCTACCTCGCCGCGCTTAACAGTGAGATACCGCTTGAAGGAGATAATAGCGAGGCCCTGAATAATGTCGGGGAGTCGCGATGGTTCTGGACAGAAGTGCCCATGTCGGCGATTTCTGCCGAAAAGACTAATTTTGTGGCCGCATGGTCGGATAACCCTCTCTTTGCCTCTGTTTCTTACGCCCCCGTAATCGCGGCGGGCTGGTCGGAAAAGAACAAGTATGCCTATCTATCCACGGACAACTTTGGGAAAGCGCCGAAAAATCCGGAAAAGAAAATCAGTTTTTTCACACCGGCGCTCTGTATCAGGCTTGTGCCGGATAATAAACAAATTTTCAAAGTCAGCGTGCTGAAAGCGGAGATAAATGACGGGGTTTTAAGGGTGCAGGCGAACATAGAAGGCGAGCCGGAAAGGCTTCGCCTGCGCGTTTTTGATGACAATGGTGAAGTCTCAACAGGTTTCGGCATTTCAACGCCGCCGTGGCATATCACAGCGCATAATCTTGAAAAAGGCAGATACAGTTTTGAGCTTGACGCGGAAGACCGCTTTGGCAACCGCGCCGAAAGCGGGAAAAAAACTTTCGCGGTGGAGTAGGGTTGCGGTTCTAAAACCGCCAACCCTTTGAAGGAGGACAAAGTGGAACAACTGGGGATTATCGGGGCAATGACCGTTGTAAACATTGTGATGAATCTGGTTATTTTGATTTTGTGCGCTTTCATTTTCGCGAAAGTCAGAACATTGCGTAAATTCCTGAGTAAATAAGCGCTGTAACACTATCCGCGGCGTATCGGGCTCTGCCACATTGACAAAGCCGGCGGCCAGATAGTATAATTACCCCTTATGAGCAAAAAAACCGTTAACCGGTACCATGTGCCCAGGAAGCAGATGACCATTATGCTGCTGCCCCACGGCGGCCGACGGGGAACACAGGTCACAGTATCATATCTGTTCCTGTTTCTCGGATGCGCGCTGTGGTTCGCGATCACGGCGACTGCCGCCTATTTCATCAGCGAACGCGTGCAGGTAAACGAAACCCGGCAGGCGAACATCGCGCTTCAAAACAAGGTAGCCAGTTTCAGCGAAAATTTAAACAACTCCCTTGATCTCATCAACGAGACGGCAGAACTCAACACCCGGCTGAAGGGGATGCTTGCCCTCGGTAACAAGTCAAAAATCATAGAATATTCCGCCGCGGGAGGGCCGTCAAAACTCCAGAGTCTCCAGTTGTCTAAAATACTTCTTGAGACAAACCCCGCTGAATCCGAAGAACTGCTGGCTATGAACGCGGAGGAGATGCTCGCGGGAGGCTGGCAGGAAAAACTCAATTTTCGCGAGATTTCCGAATACCTGAATGAACAAAGAATACTTGCCCGTTCCACTCCGGCTATCTGGCCGGCAATGGGAAGGGTGACAAGCCCCTTCGGCCTGAGGGCGTCGCCCTTTACCGGAAGCAGCCAGTTTCACAGCGGCCTGGATATCGCGAATGTTAAGAATACCCCGCTGAGGGCAACAGCGGACGGCAGGGTCGTCTTTGCCGGCTGGGCGGGTAATCTCGGCAAAACCGTTGTGATCTCTCACCGTATGGGCTACACAAGTTACTACGGGCATTGCGATGAGGTGTTTGTGAAACAGCAGGACAAAATTGAGAGAGGGCAGATAATAGCCAGCATTGGCAGTACCGGCCGCGCAACCGGATACCACGTGCACTACGAAATTAAACGATACGGGAAATCGCTTAATCCCATGTATTTTGTCAACAGGAGTTTTTAATGTTCGGTTCAAACAAATTAGAGAAGAAAATAGGCCGTATTGAGACTGTTATCGGGCATGAGAGCGTGATAACCGGCACCATCGCCACCAAAGGTTCACTCAAAATAGACGGGCTTGTCAACGGCGGGATAGAACAGGCGGACGCCGTAATCATCGGCGACACCGGAAAAATAATAGGTGATGTCACCGCGCAGACGGTCATTGTAAGCGGAGAAGTGGAAGGCAATATCCACTCCTACATATCACTAGAACTCATGGAGGACGGCAAGATAAAGGGCGATGTGAAAACCTCGCAAATATCCATCAACGAGGGCGCTTTTTTTGAAGGTAATGTTACCATGGAAAAAAACGCCACGCTTCCGCAAAACGAAGACTAATCAAAATAAAGAATGGCCTGGGCGATCTCTTCACGCACAGCCGGATTATCCGTTTCTGTAAACAGTTTTCTGAGGTTCTCTTTTGCTTTCATTTCACGCAAAGTTCTCACCGCGCGGATTCTCAATTCGTCTTTTTCTTCTTCCCTGGAAACGATAGAAGCAAGAATAGCGTCGAACTGACGCTCGCCCATATAGCCGGCCATGTCTACGCACCAGTAGCGGAATTTCCAGTAATAGGCCTCGCCCCGCAGACCGGCCCATAAATCTCTGCCTTCTATCGCATCGGCTATGAACGGTATCGCCGAAGACGGGTCCTCCAGTAAAATAACAGATTCTTTCAGCGTGCTTATTCCCAGGCCCTCAAGCGAACTGCCTGATGCGGCTTTTTTCCTCACGCTTTCAAGCGCTTCAAGGACAGCCTTTTTTTGGTGAGGGCGTATCTTCTGTTTTTTTTCCAGCCAGTAATCTGCCGGAGCTTTTGCCGGGATAGCGGAAATTCGCGCGGCGGGATAACATCCTGAAATAAAAAGAAAAGCCAGCGCAATGGCGGCGGAACGCGCGGCACGGAGAGCAATTTGATTTTCTGTCATTTTATTGTAGAATATATCATAAAATTTGGAAAAATAACATAAATTTTTTATCGAGGGGGATATTTATGGAATTTGTGAGGAGGCATGCCAAGACCATACTCAGCGTTGTAGCCGCTGTTTTCATAATAGGTATTTTCTACATGAATTATCAGGCGCAGGGGCCAACGGCTATAAAAATCAATAGAACCAAAATAAGTTACGATGATTACCACCAAACTTTCACACGGCGACTTGACAGAGAACGGGATGAAAGGGAAACACCCCTCAGTACGGATGATATCAGCAACATAAAACAGAATGTGCTCGCGCAAATGGTACAGGACGAACTGATAATACAGCGGGCCGATAAATTCGGCGTGAAAGTGCCGGATGAAATCATATCATCTTCAATAATGTCAATGCCGGCATTCCAGCAGGACGGAAGGTTCAGCCGGAACATCTATGAGCGCGTCCTGGCCATGTATTATAAAATGTCACGCCTTGATTTTGAGAACGATTTGAGACGCTCCATTAAAAAGCAATTTTACAGGGATATGATGCTGGCCGCGGCCAAGGTGTCTCCCATGGAGGCGGCGCTGGTATTCCGGGTATCTTTTCCCGACGAGGATTTTGAAGAAAAAAAAGCGGAATTCAAAAACACATTGCTGAATGAAAAACGCTCCCTCATTTATTACTCGTGGATGGACAGCATGCTCAAGAACTCCGAGATCATAAACAACATCCCGAAACTGGAATCCCGCAACTGAAATTGTGTGAGGGACTTTTGTCCCGATCTTATTTGTCTAGGTTGCGCAAGGCGTCCCCGTTTTTGCGTTTGCTCAGCGGGTGAGATGCTCCCTGAATATTTCGTTTGAAACGCTTTGCCCGTCACCGCCGTAAATCATAACGCCCATACCCCGCGCATCGGCCATACGGAGCGCTTTATCGCTATCCATGAGCATAAAAGCGGTGGCGTATATATCCGCCTCAAGCGGCTCAGGGCAGATAACCGTCACCTGCTTTTTGTCTGAGGAAAGCCCCGTCACAGGGCTCACTATATGACTGTATTTTTTGCCGTCCCTGATAACAAAATTTTCATAATCGCCGCTTGTGGCCACAGCCTTATCGCTCAGCGCCAGGACAAATGTGAAACTTTTTTCTCCGGGTTGACGCACCCCTATGCGCCACAATTTCCCGGCATTCCTCCCTATGGCCAGCACATCTCCGCCGGCGTTTATGAGGGCGTCTTTTACGCCGTTCTCTTTCAGAGTCTGGGATAATTTCTCCAGGAGATATCCTTTTCCGCAACCGCCAAAATTCAGCAAAGCTCCGCCTGTCGTGACGCGATGCCCCTCTATTTTTATTTTATCCAGGCCCACCGAGGCCAGCGCTTTTTTTAAAACATTGTCCGGCGGCTGAGCGCCCTGAGCTTCTGACAAAGGCGAAAAACCCTCCGCCTTCAGGACAGGCTCGACGGTGGGATCAAAAAGGCCATCCGTTTCTTTATGCGCTTTTTTGACGCGTGTTATCAGAGCCGCAAGTTCAGCGTCGCGAATCAGCCCCTTCCTGTTCAGTTCTTCCGTCACGCCGGACTTCACACTCAGAAGCTCATGGCAACGCTTTATCTCATCTTCCAGAAGAATGAATATCTTTTCATCCGCGCTTTTGGGCAGACTGATATCTATAAAGGTGCCGAAATAAAGAAAGCGCCTGGTTTTGATGCCTCGCGAACAGGAGCTAAAAAATAAAAGCGGCGCTAAAAATAAAAATAGAGGAACTGGCTTCAAACGCATGACGCTCAAACGACTATGGGCAAATCCGCCCCGCAATTGGCGCAGCGGCTGCCGTGAAGAGCTTTGATCTCCACGCTGTAGCCCTCGCGGGCTATGAGGAGCGCCCGGCAATGCGGGCAATATGTGCCCGTCCGGGCGCTGACATTGCCCTGATAAACAAAATCAAGTTTCCTGATGGCCAGATCCCTCAGCTTATCAAGCGTCCGCAAAGATGTGGGCGGTGTTTTCTGTTTATACGCAGGGAAATACCTTGATAAATGAAGCGGGATCGCCGGGGAGAGCGCCCAGATCCAGTCTATCATTTCCCTGAAATCATTCTCGTCGTCGTTTAAGCCCGGTATCACACAGAAGGTCAGCTCAATGTGTTTGCCGGCTTTAACAAACATCTCCACAGTCCGCATAACGCTGTCCAGATCCCCGAGGCAGTATTTTTTATACGGCTCTTGGCGGAAAAATTTTATATCCACATTCGCCGCGTCTATCAAAGGCATCAGTAAAGCGAGAGGTTTCTCATTAATGTATCCGTTCGTCACCAGCACATTTTTCAGCGAGAGGCCTCTGAACAGCTCCGCGCAGTCTCTCACAAATTCAAAATTGATGAGCGGTTCATTATAAGTGTAAGCGATGCCGACGGAATTATATTTTTGAGCCAGAGCCGCGAGTTCCTCCGGCGTTGCCTCGCGCAGACTTATGTCCTCAACGGATACCTGCGATATACTGTAATTCTGGCACCAGGGACAGGTGAAATTACAGCCCACACTGCCTATGGAAAGGATTTCTCTGCCCGGGAAAAAATTATATAAAGGTTTTTTTTCAAGAGGGTCAATGCTCACGGAAGACAGTTTACCGTAAGTCAGCGCGTACAAAACACCGTCGGAGTTTTGCCTTACGCCGCATGAACCCTTTTTCCCAGGCCTGATCACGCACATCCGCGGGCAGAGCTCACAGCGCAAAACATCTTTGCCCGGGCCGTAGCGCGAATAAAAAAGAGCTTCTTTCTCCATATTTCCCCTCAAATTATTTTGTGCCCATCTTTTTTATAATTGAAACTGCCAATATTATGATCTTCTCGCGCAGTTTTAGATTCTTGTCAGACATTGGCTATTTCAACCTCTTGATATTTTTATTACTAATCAGCGATTTCATCTGAGTGATAGCTATTTTGTTGAGCTGCATAAGCCGCTCGCTTTGCGCCAGCCCCTGATGAATCAAAACGGAATTAATGCTTTCAAGATTGGAAAGAACAACCAATTGTTCAATTGCCGCATAGTCACGGATGTTACCCTTTGCAATGGGATTTTCATCCCGCCATTCTTTAGCTGTTTTCCCGAACAATGCCATATTGAGCATATCCGCTTCTGAAGCATAAACAAAGTTAATTTGCTGTTTAGTCAGTTCTTTCGGTATAAGGTTATCCTTGATTGCATCGGTATGAATCCGGTAATTGACCTTAGCAAGGGTCCGCTGAAAATTCCAATCCAGTTTCAACCGTTTATTTTCATCATCTTTTAATCGCTGAAATTCCTTAATGAGATATATTTTGAACTCAGGACTTAGCCAACTACCAAACTCAAAAGCGATATCACGATGGGCAAAAGTTCCACCGCCATAACGTCCGGCTTTTGAAATTATACCGATAGCATTTGTCGCTTCAATCCATTTGCGGGGTGTTAGGTTAAAACTGTTTAAACCAGCCTGACTTTTAAAGGTCACGAATCCGTTACCTTTAAAATCAGGGTTATGAAGTTCCTCCCATATACCGATAAACTCAAGCGTATTACGATTACGCATCCAACTGTAAATCATCGTATCATCACCAAAGTTTTTGACCATGTCTGTCAATGAAATATAATCATCATTATTTCTGCTAATAATTGTAATTTCCGTTTCTTTAACTATTATGGTCTTATTTTTTTTCATAAATCACCTCACTCCCCTTCCTTCAACGCTTATTTTATAGTTATTCAATCCCACATACGCGCCTGATTCAAAGACATGAGTTCACCCTGCCATCCCCCTTGGAATCATTACTTTTCCGGCGTTTCCCAGAGGCGTTCTATCCCGTAAAATTTACGCGACTCCTCGGTAAAAACATGTATCACGGTGTCTTCGCAGTCCACAAGAAGCCATTGTTGCGCTTTCATACCCTCGCTGTGCCGCGAACCGCCGATAGCTTTCAGGCCCTTGTCTATCTCGCGGGCGAGCGACAACAGATGCCTCGGGGAAGTGGCCGTCATGATAACATGGAACCTGCCGCAGGTATCAAACTTCGCGAGGTCCAGTATTTTTATGTCTTCGGCCTTCATTTTTTCCGCTATCTCAAGCGCCATCTCAACTTTCTTATTTTTTTTCATTCAGAAATTCCTCCGGGAAATCATCCCCCACAACAACAGACACATCAACCATGCGGTCAGGGTCCATATCCGTGCGCACGCGGCTGCAGCCGAGTATCTTCGCCGTCCGGACCGCCTTTGAGAGCTCCCCGGTCCTGGCAATAACTTCGGTGTATTTTTTATAGCTTCCCCAGTTACCCCACAGCACAACATCACAGCCGTAACCGCGCAATTTCTCGGAAAGAGCCTCGGCAAGGCCGCTTGTCCCGCTGGCGTTAAAAACCTCCGCCTGTATGCCTTCCAGACTGTCGGGGCCGCGTCTTATCACAAAAGGCCGGATCTTTGACCTCGGCCAAAGCTCTTTTTCAGAACCCGCTATGGAAGCTTTGATCTCTCCGGCCGCTTTCTCATCCAGTCTCCACACATCTTTAGCGCCGATGCGCTGCGATTCTCCCGGCAATATCTGATATCTCTGGTGCTCAGCGTCAAAGGTGCGGAACACATCGGCCAGGACAAGTAGATCCTGCCATTTGAAATTCGTAAAAATATCTTTGCGGTATATCCTGACAAACTCCGGCAGCGCCGATATAATGTTGACATCAAAACAGTGCGCTATAAGATTCCTGACGAAGTCCTGCTGCCTTTTGATGCGCCCCATGTCGCCCAGCGCCGAATGCCTGTAACGCACATATTTGAGCGCGTCGGCGCCGGACATCATGTAATCGCCGGGCTCGAAGTGAATGTGAAGCCCCCCCCAGTAATCGTCATAATGCATGGGTATATCAACGGTCACCGGAATTCTGCCCAGAGCGTCAATGACATGTACAAAGACATCAAATGTGATTACAATGTGATAATCAAATACCACGCCGAGGAATTTTTCAAGCTCACTTTTAAACTCAAGAATACCTTTATCCATGCCGTATCGCCTTGTGTTAAGATAGAGTACCTCGCTGAGTTTGCGCGGGATCCAGCTCCTTTGCTCATCCCATTTGATCAGCACATCGCGGGGCACGGAAACAATATCAATGAAACGGGTCTTCGGTTCGTAACTCAGCCACAGCACAACATCGGAATGAGAGCCTCCCATCACCTGATCTGCCCCGACCAGCAGCATATTGATCCTTTCGCCTCTTACGCATTTTAAAAAAAATCCGCTCCGGAAAAACAATGCGGCCGCTAAAGCCGCCAGGAACAAAACAAAAGCTGCAAAAACTTTTTTCACAGATAAAGCTCCATGGCGTTGATGTATTCGTAAACCTTTTCCGGCAGCAGATAGCGGTAAGGCCGGCCCTCTCTGATATTTTTTCTTATCATTGAAGACGATACGGGAATCTCCGGCGCGTCAATGCGTTTTATCCGGGGATTCTCCCCAAAGCCTTCAGGCGGCATTGTTCCGCTCCGGCGCCAGACCCCCAATGTAAAATTATTTAAAATGCTCCCGCCATCCTTCCAGTCCTTCAGATCATTCAGCGCATCCATGCCGAGCAGGAAAATCATCTCACCGCGCAGGATTTTTTCAAAATGCTTGAGCATATCTATCGTGTATGAGACGGAGTCTTTTTTTATCTCGTAATCACTGACCTCAAAACGCGGGTTGAGGCATGCGGCCAGCACCGTCAGTTTATAGCGCGTCTCGGCGCTGAGAACATCCCTGCTCTTGTGCGGCGGGTTGCCGGATGGAATAAAGATGATTTTATCCAGCGAGAGCGCGCCGAGACTCTGCTCGGCGAGTATCATGTGCCCTATATGGGGGGGATTAAACGTGCCGCCGAAGAGACCCGTCATTTATTTTCTGATCTGGCCGCTGCCGGATATGATATATTTGTACGATGTTAATTCCTCAAGGCCCACGGGCCCGCGGGGATGGAGTTTCTGATTTGATATCCCTATCTCGGCGCCCATACCGAATTCGCCGCCGTCGGTAAACCGGGTTGAGGCATTGTGGTAGAGACAGGCGGCGTCAACCGCGCTGAAAAATGTCTTCGCGGCATTTTTGCCGGAAGCGACTATGGCCTCGGAATGGCCTGAGCCGTGCGTGTTTATAAACTCGCAGGCATCATCTATCCCGCTGACGACTTTTATGGATATTATCTTAGCCAGATATTCGGTATCCCAGTCCGCGGGCGACGCGGCTTTTATATCCGGCAGAATCTTTCTTGTCTCCGGGCAGCCCCTCATCTCAACCCCGTTTGATGCATAAACCCTGTGTATCATGGGCAAAAATTTCTTTGCGGCGTCTTTGTGCACCAGCAGATTCTCTATGGCGTTGCACACACCAGGCCGCGACACCTTTGCGTTGAGCGCTATGTCAACGGCCATTTTCATGTCAGCGTCTTTGTGCACATAAAGATTGCAAACCCCTTTTCCGTGATAGATCACGGGGATTCGCGATTTTTTAACGACAGCGTTAATAAGGCCCTCACCGCCGCGGGGGATCACCGCGTCTATGAGGCCGTTCATCTTTAGAAGACTGTCAACTGTCCGCCGGGAACTATCTTCCACGAAAAACACCGCGTCTTTTATCTCGGCGGGCACGGCTGTCATGACAGCGTCATAAACGGCCCTATTGCTTTTGACGGCATCGGAGCCGCCGCGGAGAATCACCGCGTTACCCGATTTAAGGCACAGCGCCGCGACATCGCTGGTGACATTCGGTCGGGATTCATATATCACCATCAATGTGCCCAGCGGAACGGAGACCTTCCTTATATTAAGACCGTTCGGCCTTTTTCTGACAGACAGCACCCTGCCCAACGGCGAGGGAAGACGCGACAGATCAACGACCTGGGAGGCCATGGCGCGTATTCTTTTTCTGTCCAGACTCAGCCTGTCTATGAAAGCGGCATCCTTCCCCGAAAAAAGAGCCCTGCTTATATCTTTTTTATTGGCGGCGATTATTTTGCTTTCGCATCCTATGATGTTCCGGGCTATTTTCCTGAGCATGCTGTTGATATCGGAATCTTTCATCCGCTCAAGTATTCTGCCCTGCCGCCGCATCCGGCGGAAAATCTCGCGGTAATCCGTTTGATTCATCTGTTCTCTTTTATATCAGGAAGCTCTTTGAGAGCCTCTCTGATTTTCTCTTCAGGATATGCGTAATCTGTCAGATTGCCCTCAAAATAAGCGTCGTATGAACTCATGTCAAAATGGCCGTGGCCGCTTAGGCAGAAAACGATGCACTTTTCCTCGCCGGTCTCCTTGCACTTCAAGGCCTCGTCAATCGCCGCTCTTATCGCATGCGAGGATTCCGGAGCGGGTATTATGCCCTCCGTCCTGGTGAAAAGAACGCCGGCCTCTTTGTTGAAATAGGCCTGCGCCACGGAAGTGTTGGGCTTATGGCTTCCCGCCGGAGAAACGCTCTCGTCCTTGAAATAGATTCTTGCCGGTGTTTTCAGAGCTTTTTCAAGACGGGTCGCTCTTTTAAGCGGCGAAGGCCGCCATATCTTATATATTTCCCTGACCTGCTCAGGGATCTCTATCCAGCGCTCCGTTGACATCTCCTGCTTGATCAGACTCTCTGGAAAAATTGCCAAGAGGTCTTCCGGACCAAGCGGCTGTCCCGTTTTAGGATTGAGCGGCGGCGCCAGCGGTTGGGGAAGATCAGCCTGGATGTTATACCACGCCTCGGGAATTTCTTTTTCTGAAAGATAAATTTTTTTATCGGCCACAGCGCCTCCAAATCGGGACGGCTATGTCCCGGCTCTTCACTAACCTTCATACAGTCGGATATTACCAAATTTTGACGGGCATGGGCAAGGGTAAGGTTTTTCGTGATTCAATAACTTAATGACTGGGTTAGGTCCTTATGTAATTTGACCTTGTTCATAATCATAGGCCCAAACCGCTTTAGAGCGATATAGGAAAATTTAGGAGAAAAAATCGTTAAGAATTGCGACTGTCTGACGACCCCGTAGGGGGAGGATAAGCAACCTGCCTACCGGCAGGCAGGTTTAGATTTTTGGTCCGTCAAAAATTTTCCGTCTAGCGAAAAAGCGGTTTGGGCCTATGATTGGGTTCTGAAATTTGACCGCGGGAAAATTATGTGGTACATTAAGGTGTTGGTCCGCTTATAGTTGCATCGAGTATCCTGAGGGAGGTAAATTTTATGAAACGAATCATTCCGGTGCTATTTTGCGCGATTGTGTTGCTTTTTCCGTCCAGTGTCGCTGCGAAATCAAAGAAAGCGCCCAAGGCCGAGGCAAAATCAAGTTTTGAAAAAATCAATCTTAACGAAGTCAGTGAATACGATTTGAAGCAGATACCGGGAATTTCCGCATCAAAAGCCAAAGCGCTGCTCGCCTACCGCGACGAAAAAGGCGAAATAAAATCAATCGAAGAGCTAAAAGAAATAAACCATGAAACCAAAAGCGGAAAAACGAGCTATGATTTCGCCACATCAAAAGGCGCCTGGACAAAACCCATAAAACTTCTTATGGACGCCGATGTGTTTACAGTCAGCGGAGGTGTGGGTGTGGTCGATCAGAACGCGCTTCATAAGCATCTGTTTCCGAAACCCCGAGATATAAACAGCGCGTCGTCGGCTGAACTGACAGCATTACCGGGTATATCCAAAGCGAACGCCCAGCACTTAATAGACAACAGGCCCTTTTCATCCATAGACGGTCTGAAAGACATTTCTTATGAAACCAAAAGCGGAAAAACCGGCTACGCCTTTGCCACATCCAAAGGCGTATGGAAAAAAGATATTAAAATTCTGATTGACAGCGGCCGCCTTGTTTGCGCGGGCTCAACAAAAAGTTCCAAGAAAGCCGCTCCGGCCAAAGAATCAAAAAGTGACGAGCAGGACGACGGCCAGGAAGAATCAGACGAACCGGAAGAATATTAAAAAGCTTTAGCCAATTTAATTGGTTTAATTTGAAATTTTAGTATTGTGCGACTGCGGGCAGGGCTGTTTATTCGGTGGCAATCAACTGGCGCGAGCTTTGACAATTGTTTTTAGCACACAAATTTTCTACCATATAGTCTGAGGCGGCTTAATTGTTTCACATGAAACAATCCGCGGGAAGGAGCGTTTATGAAAAAATTTAAGCTGGGTATTGCTCTGGGCGGAGGCGGCGCCCGGGGCCTGGCCCATATCGGCATACTGGATGCCCTCGCTAAAGGCGGGCTGTCCATAGATGCCATATCAGGGACAAGCATGGGCGCGGTAATCGGCGCCTTGTACGCGGTGGATGCGGACGAAAGGGCGGTTGAGAAAAAGGTCGCGGGATTTATAACCAGCGGGCCTGCCCGGGAAGCCGCGTGTTTTTTTTCAAAAAAAGCTTCATCACGGCCTTTCGGCAAAATTCTTTCCGCGGCGAAACAATTTTTTATAATGAACCGGGCGGTGACAGGGCCATCTATTCTCAGCGCCGAACAGGCGTCGGCCATATTCAACGAGTTTCAAGTACCGGAAACTTTTGATGGTCTGAAGATCCCTTTTTATTCTGTGGCCACGGATCTGGGCACGGGGGACGAAAAAGTTTTCTGCAGCGGGAAACTGAAAGCAGCCGTGCTCGCTTCTTCTTCAATCGCGGGAATCTTCCCGCCCGTTCAAATCAACGGCTCTTACTATCTCGACGGTGGCTCGGTCAATTCCGTTCCTGTCTCCGCGCTCCAGCCCTACTGTGATTTTGTTATAGCCTGTGATGTGAGGCCGGCAAGAAAAATAATTTCCCGTTTTGACCAGGGCCTGGCCATTCTTTCCCGCACAGACGCCATATCTTCCTACAAGCTTGCCGATCTGCAGATAGAGAAGGCTGATTTTATCATACGGCCGAACACTCATAACATCCACTGGGCTGATTTCAAAAAGATGGGCTATTGCATAGAGCAGGGCCGTATAGCCGCTCAAGCCTGTCTGAAAGAACTTAAAAAAGCCATTTGGCGGGCTAAAGTCAGGAGTTTGCCGGGGAGATTGTTTTCAAAAAATGCCGCAGTCCTTAGTAAATAATAAATTTCTGATTGCGCCCGAAGCGGCGGAAAAGCTGAAACTCTATATGGACACGCTGAAGAAATGGAACCGGCGTTTCAATCTCACTTCCTTTGATGAGAATCAACTGTGGGAGGAGGCCGTGGAAAGCTCCGTTATCTTCGCCGACGCCATAACAGCCATACTGCCGGAGCAGAAGCCCCTGACTTTATGCGACATAGGCTCCGGCGCCGGCATACCCGGCATCATCCTTAAAATAGTGATGCCTGAAGCGCAAGTCGATCTGGTGGAATCAAACGGTAAAAAGGCGGGTTTTTTGAGTGAGATTAAAGAATTGCTGGAACTGGACGGGCTCAGGGTGGTGAACAAAGACGCGCAGGAGTTTGCCTTAAGCGATAAAAAATTATACAATGTGGTCACAGGAAGGGCTTTTGGCAAGAAATTTCTGAAACAGGCCTTCCGGCTTGTTCTTCCGGGAGCTTATGTGATGTATTATAAGAAAACGCTGAAAAAAGGAGAGTTCATGAAAGAGCCCGATCTCATAAGGGATTACGGGGGAGCTTTCATTCTGATCTGGAAAAATGGGTGAAATCATAGCTATAGCCAACCAGAAGGGCGGCGTGGGAAAAACCACCACCTCTGTCAATCTGGCCAAGGCGCTGGTGATGAGAAGAAAAAAAATTCTTCTTATCGATATTGACCCGCAAGCCAACTGCAGCTCGGGCATGGGCGTGGAAAACAGCGCCTCCAACATCTACGATGTTCTAATCAGGGGCTCCCTGGCCGGCGCGGTGACAGCCCGCGATCACTTCCCTGACATTGTGCCATCAACGAGGGACCTTACCGGGGCTGAAATAGAACTTGTGGGGATGGAAGGCAGGGAATACCGGTTGAAGCAGGCTCTTGCCTCTGTCAGGGACACTTACGACTATATACTCATAGACTGCCCACCCTCACTGGGATTGCTTACCATTAACGCTCTCACGGCCTCTGACAGCCTGCTGATTCCCCTTCAGTGCGAATTCTACGCGCTTGAGGGCCTCGGTAAGCTGTTGAACACCCTCAAATATGTGAGAGACGCTTTCAATGAGCATCTCCGTATCAAAGGGGTGGTTCTCACCATGTATGACAGCCGCCTGAATTTAACCGCCCAGATAAGCGATGAAATCAAGAATTTCTTCGGCGACAATCTCTTTAGCTCCGTTATACCGAGAAATGTGAGGCTTGCCGAAGCCCCGAGTTTCGGCAAGGACATCTTTGAATATGACAGGCATTCGGCCGGCGCCGTCAGCTATATGAAACTCGGCGACGAATTCCTGGCCCGCGAGAAAAGGGATGCGAAAAAATAGCATCTACAACTGGCGCGATTTCAGCGTAGAGGATCTGGTCAAAAAAAAATCCGGCTTAAAAATAAGCGTGATAATCCCCACCCGCAATGAAGCCGCCACAATAGGCAAAATCATACACGCTATACGCGGGAGCCTTGTTCTGAAGCACCCTCTGGTTGATGAGATAATAGTGCTTGACGGAGGGTCTTCCGATTTAACAAGAACGCTTGCCCGCAGAGAGGGGGCTCTCGTGCGGCGGGATTCGGATATCGTGCCCGCCCTGGGGAACTTCCAGGGGAAAGGGAATGCCCTTTATAAGAGTTATTTCGCCAGCACCGGCGATATATTAGCCTTTGTAGACGGTGATATACGCAATTTCTCGCCGCGCTTTATAATCGGCATTGTCGGCCCCCTTCTCACAGATAAGAAGATATCCTTTGTCAAAGCTTTCTATAAGCGGCCACTTATGGTTTCCGGCAAATTCAAAAAGGGTGAGGGCGGCCGGGTGACAGAAATACTCGCGCGGCCGATTCTCAACACCTTTTTTCCGGAACTGGCCGATATCCGACAGCCGCTTTCTGGTGAGTACGCTGTCAGGCGGGATCTTTTCAGGAAGCTGTCCATTCCCTCTGGATACGGCGTAGAACTGGCTTTTCTGATTGAGATCCTGCACATAGCCGGCCGCAAGGCAATCGCCCAGGCGGATCTGAGTGAAAGAAAGCACAGGAATCAAACACTGCACGCGTTGGGCAAAATGAGTTTTGAGGTGCTGCACTCTTTTCTGCATTACGCACAGAAGGTAAAAAAGCTCAGGGTGAGCGCTCTCTCTGAAAATTATTACGACCTGTCCAAAAACAGCATATACAAAATATCGCAAAAATATTACCCGCCTGTCAGCGGGATGCTCAAGACAACAGAGCTCATATTCCTGCGCCATGGCGAAACCGACTGGAACAGGGAAAAACGCATCCAGTCGAGGCAGGATATTCCGCTCAATCCAACAGGGAAAAAGCAGGCGCAGAGAGCCGCCGCGGCCCTCAAAAAAGAAACAATATGCGCCGTCTACAGCTCGCCTTTGTCCAGGGCGCTCGACACCGCCCTGGTTATAGCCCGAGAGCACGGCCTGCCTGTCCGATGCGACAAACGCCTGCTTGAAATATCTCACGGGGACTGGTCCGGTAAAAAAGAGCATTGGCTGAGCGCAAAATATCCGGGGCAATACAGAAAATGGAAAAAGGAAGCCTGGAAACATCTGCCTCCCGGTGCGGAATCATGGGAAGAACTGACGAAGCGTCTAAGATCATTTTTGGACCACATCAGGAAAAATCACAGCGGGGAGAGGGTCCTGGTGGTTTCCCACAGGGGCGCAATCGCCGGGGCGCTGACAGTTATAAGGAAGAAGCCCTTGAGCTATATAAACAGATATCTGCCCGCTAACTGCCGGCCGGTAAAAATCAAATTGTAAATGGAGGACTGAAAAATGAAAAAAGCTGTGCTGGGACGAGGGCTCAAGGCGCTTATCCCCGAAAACGAAGAAGGACGCATCCACATGATCAGCGTTTCAGAAATACAGCCGGGCACGCACCAGGCCAGGAAAAGTTTCAACGCGGACAGCATTACGGCTCTGGCGGAAACGCTGAAGCAGGACGGGATAATACAACCGCTTGTCGTTTTACCGTCGGGGACAGGCTGGAAACTGATAGCCGGCGAAAGACGCCTGCGGGCCGCGAAACTGGCTGGATTCAAAAAGGTGCCGGTCACAATCAAAGACACGGATGAAGCCTCGGCCGCTTTTTTATCACTGATAGAAAACCTGCAGAGGGAAGACCTGAACCCGCTTGATGAGGCCAGGGGAATTGAAGCGCTGATGAAAAAATTTTCCCTCACACAGGAAGCTGTCGCCGAAAGAGTGGGCAAAAACCGTTCCACTGTGGCAAACACCCTCAGGCTCCTGAAATTTCCGGAAGACATCGTCGCGGCTATAGCCGACGGGAAAATAAGCGAGGGGCACGCCCGCGCGCTGTCAGTGATAAAAGACCCGCGAAAAAGAAAACACATCATACACCGGATCATTAACGAGCATCTCTCTGTGCGCGAAACAGAATTTCTCGCCACGGGAAGAAAAAAAATCGCTAAAACCCGGATGGCCTCCGCCGAGATAAAGGAAATAGCTGAAACTTTAGAGAGCGCGCTTTCTACAAAAGTCGAGGTACATGCGAACAAAAAAAATCAGGGTCACATCAAAATTCATTTTTTCTCGTCAGAAGAATTGGACCGTATCATCAAAAGACTTTCCCGGTAGCTGAACAGCGACGAGAAAACCGCCCAGAGCGCGCAAACGCTTATGATTTCACCGGAAATATAATCGGACAGGAGAATTATCATGGCGAAGAAAACGATGATATAAACAACATGGAAGAGCCATGAATTTTTTTTGGACCGCGCGCGGAAACGCGGGTTCACCCCGAGCGCAAACAAAATACCGAGGAAGACGCCCATAAGCGGATTCAGGCCAATATACCGCACAAAGATCAAAACAGCCAAAAAAGCGGGCAACATATAAATCATAACAACCTCCCGCGCTCATTTTAACAAAATTTTCCCGGAAATGCACACTGGCCACTTGCAAAAACAGCCCAAAACTTGCTAATCTGCATCAGACGATTATTTGGAAATACCATTATGCTGAAACAATCAGAATTTAATTGCCGGGGACGGGACAATGAGCGTATTTGAGGCTGCCATGCTCATCTGTTTCGGCATAAGCTGGCCGGTTTCTATAACAAAAACCCTGCGAACAAAAATCGTGATCGGAAAAAGCCCGCTCTTTATGGCCATAGTCTGTTTCGGCTATTTTTGCGGGCTTATTCACAAAATACTGTACTCTTTTGACTGGATCACGGTTCTTTACGCGCTGAACATGATCATGGTCGCTGTTGACCTCGGGCTTTATTACACTTATCTGCCGGAAAAAAACTCCCCGATGTCAAATGTCAACCTGCCTGCCGGTCAGGCAGGGACCTGACCCCGTTATGCGGATTTTTTCACGCTACATATTCAGAGAATTCTTACCGGTCTTCGCTTCATCATTTTTCATCTTGATCGGTATCTTTATCGTGAACGAAGCCATGGGATTTATCGCATCCCTTGTCGTGAAAGGCGCTGGGCTCGCCGATATAGCGAAAATTTTTCTGACGGGCATCCCGTCTTCTTTCATTTTTGTCATTCCCGTGTCATTTGTCCTGTCATGGGTCGTCGTCGTCAGCCGCCTCGCCGGAGATTCCGAAATACTCGCCCTGCAGTCATCGGGAATCAATCCGAGGACCATACTCAAGTCTGTCCTGGCATCCGGAGTGTTTGTTTCTCTTTTCATGCTCTATTCCAATGCCGTGCTCTCACCGAAAAGCAGCCGCGCGATGACCGTTCTGGTAAGGGATATACTCGCCAGGAATATACTGCGTTTCCGGGAAGGCGCTTTCAGCGAAATCGGAGATTATGTTTTTTACGCGGAGAAAATCTCATCGCGAAAAATGAAAGACATAAGGATATACCGCCGTGAGAAAAATTTTCCGGCCACGGCCATCACAGCCGAAACGGGAGAACTGGCAATCAAAGAAAACGGCTCCGCGGCCCTGACTCTCGCGCGGGGCCGGATGAAAGTGAGGGACATTAAAGACCTTGATCTTCTGACAACCGTGGATTTTGAAAAATACTCCTTTTTAATCAATTCGCCCGAATTCGGCGAAGCGGGGCAGAATATTTCTCAAATTGAATCTTCAAAATTGCGGGAAAGGATAAAGACCGCTGAAAAAGGCGGAAAAGGCAGCACTAACCTGAAAATGGAATATCACATGCGGCCTGCCCTGGCCTGGGGAGTCCTGTTCCTCGCTATGGCGGGGGCTCTTTTAGGAATAAAGCTGCAATCGCCTAAAAAAGCCTCCAGCATAGGCGCGGCGGTTCTGCTGATAAGCGCCTATTATCTCAGTTTCAGCCTCTGTTCGCACATGGCTGACAGCGGATGGCTTGCGCCTTATCTGGCGGTGTGGATACCCAATATCCTTTGCGCCCTGGGAGCGCTGCTGGCCTTATGAAACTTTTTTTAAAATACCTCCTGATACGATTTGGAAAAGCTTTTTGCATAGCCCTGGCCGGTTTCATGAGCCTTTTCATTTTTTCCGGCCTGATCACGCGCCTCAGCGTTTTTTCCGAATATTCCGCCTCGGCCAAACAAATCATCTATTTCCTCGCCTGCAAAAGCCCCGCATGGTTTTTACAGGCGCTTCCCATGTCCATTCTGCTGGCCCTGGTCATGACCATAACGGCCCTCAAGCGCCATAATGAGCTGACTGCAATAGAGACATCGGGCGTTTCAATGCTAACGCTGATGAAACCTTTTGTCGCCGCAGGCGCCATTCTCGCCGCGATCATGTTTCTGACAAATGAGTTTGCGGCCAAAAAGGCCTCAAGCGAGGCCTACCGCTATTACAATGTCGTCATACGGGGGCATGCTGCACCGCCGCCGCGAGGCCGGTATTTCAATCTGCTCTATCACACGGACGGACAAATAAACGGAAAATCCTTTTATTACATAGGTTTTTACGATTCCGCGAAAATGAGCGGCAGTAATTTCAACCTGGATATCACGGGGCAAAAGGGCGCTGTTAATATTTTTGCGAGAACTTTCTTTTACAAAAAAGACGGGTGGGAGCTGAGAAACGGAGTAGAAAGAAAATGGGATAAGGCCGGCGAATTAACAGAGGAAGAAGCTTTCAAGTCAAAGTCTTTTAATTTCGCGCAGGAACCGGCTGACTTTCTCATCAAGACTCTTTCATACCGCGAAATGGGCATAGTCCGCCTGAGCAGACATATAAAGGACCTCAGAGCGGCGGGCATTGCGTCTCATCAGGAAAAGCTGGATCTCCATGCCCGCGTTTCATCGGCGCTGGCGGCTATGGTTGTTATAATAATCGGCTTTCCCATAGGCATTTATTTCAGTCATCTCGGGAGGATTTTCGCCATTGCCCTGAGCATGGTCGTGTGCTTTGCATACTGGGGGCTTTACTCGCTCGGACTCTCTTTCGGCCAGACGGGCAGCCTTCCTCCGTGGATAGGCGCATGGGGCGTGAATATAATTTTTGTCGCGGCGGCGCTCTACTTCATGAGGAAGAAAAATGTCTGACCTCCGACGCCTGGCGCTTTGCGCCCTCTTTTTCCTGCAGGCTGTTTTTCTTTACGGCGCCGAAAGCGTCCTGCTCAAATTCAAAGACGGCACGCCGGAAAGCACGCAGAACGAATTAATCAGCCGTTCCACGCCGACAGCCGTCTCACTCATGGAAGAAATCTCTGTGTGGCGACTGAGATTTTCCGATGGCGCGGCGGCCCTCAAGGCCGTGGATTTTTTTACAGGCAGAGAGGAAACGGAATACTGCCACAAAAGCCTGAAACGCAGGGCTTTCGCTCCGAACGACCCGAGCTATCTTGATGATTCCCAATGGGGCTTGAACGGCGCCCACGGCATAGCGATGGACCAGGCCTGGAACATAGAGGGAAGTTCCGGCTCCGCTTACATCACAATCGCCGTTATTGACACGGGCGTGGATTATGAGCATGAAGACCTATCCTCAAAAATATGGACATCTCCACAGGGCTATCGCGGCTATGATTTTGTTAATAACGACAATGATCCTCTTGACGACAACGGCCATGGAACTCATGTGTCCGGAATTGCCGCCGCCGCGACAAACA
>PEUP01000035.1 GCA_002780705.1 Elusimicrobia bacterium CG03_land_8_20_14_0_80_50_18
TCCCATAATTGCCCCCCTTTGCTTTTTATTATTACAAAAGGGGACATTTTTACTTTGCTCAAATAGGACATTATCATTTTGCGCCTACACCATTTGACTAAGGGGTGATTATATATTAAAATCGCAGTTCGGAAGAGATAAAACACAGGGGGAATTATGACGGATTACAAAACACTGGGGCTGGTGAACACGAGAGAACTTTTTAAAAAAGCCGTGGGCGGAGGTTACGCTATACCGGCCTACAATTTCAACAACATGGAGCAGCTTCAGGCGATAATAAACGGCTGCGCGGAGAGCAAATCTCCGGTGATACTCCAGGTTTCAAGCGGAGCCAGAAAATACGCCAACCAGACGATGCTCAGATACATGGCCCAGGGTGCTGTCGCCATGGCGAGGCAGGATTTGAAGAGCGATATCCCGATTGTCCTCCATCTGGATCACGGCGACACTTATGAGCTCTGCGTTTCCTGCATTGAGAGCGGTTTCTCATCCGTTATGATAGACGGCTCGTCGCACACTTATGACGATAATGTCGCTCTCACAAAAAAAGTCGTGGAATACGCCCACAAATACGATGTGACGGTGGAGGGCGAGCTCGGCGTGCTGTCGGGCATAGAGGACGATGTGAAAGCCGAAAAATCCAATTACACAAAACCCGGGGAAGTGGAGGATTTTGTGAAAAAGACGGGCGTTGACAGTCTCGCCATATCCATAGGCACATCTCACGGGGCCTACAAATTCAAGCTTGCTCCCGGCGAGCTTCCGCCGCCCCTCAGATTTGATATTTTAGAAGATATAGAAAAACGAATCCCCGGTTTTCCCATTGTGCTTCACGGCTCCTCATCGGTGCCGGCGGAATTTGTGGAGATGTGTAACAAATACGGCGGCAAACTTGACAACGCCGTGGGTGTACCCGAAGACCAGCTGCGCAAGGCGGCCAAATCCGCGGTGTGCAAAATAAATATAGACACCGACGGCCGTCTCGTCATGACGGCGAAGATCAGACAGGTGTTCGTGGAGAAACCCTCGGAATTTGACCCGCGCAAATATCTCGGCCCGGCCAGGGACGCCCTGAAAGACCTGATAGCTCACAAAAACAGAGAAGTGCTCGGCAGCGCCGATAAAGCCTGATCTGTGCATAGGCCGCAGCGCATCCGCCCCGTCGCCTGCCTGTCCCAAGGGGATTCTCCCGAAGTCCCGGAAGGGATCCCGTTGGGGGAGTCCTTTGGGCCTTCGGAACCGGCAAGGCAGGAACGAAGCGCCGCTAATGTCACAATGTCAAGCACCGTCCCCTTCTTGCGCCTGTTGGCGGACACCTCCGGCAGCGCCGGCTCTTTGTTTCTGCGTTTAATCGTAAGCGCGGGAATTTTCATGTATGTGATCACCGCCGCCGGCGGGGTCGCGGAGGGGCCTTTTCTTTCGCGTTTCTGGGCGAGTTTCCTGGCTGTCATAAGTAAATTCGCCTCGCTTCCGGCCTCTGTTCTGCTGTATTCTGTGCTTCTCTATCTCGTTGTGCTTGTCGCGATCACTGTCAGGTGGCATATACTGTTAAGAGACAAAGGCTTTCATGTCTCATACAAAAACACATTCAAATATGTCCTGATAGGGCATTTGTTCAACAATGTCATGCCTTCCACTCTCGGGGGTGACATCGTGAAGGCCTATTATGTGCACCGCGACGCGGCTGGTTCAAAGAAGACGGCCGTTTTCACGATATTCATGGACAGGGTGATAGGCGCGGCGGCGACTCTTCTGACAATTCTGGCGGGGGCGCTCTATCTACAGGCGCGGGTGCCGGAGCTGAGGGTTATCGTTTACGCGCTCGCCGCCTCCGCGCTGCTCGCCGCTCTGGCGCTGGTGCTTTTTGACGAAAAATATCTTGATAGACTCGCTTTTTATAGAAAGCTGCCGAAAGAGCATGTCCTGCGCAAACTGCATTGCGCTTTTTTCTATTACAAGCGGGAAGGGCGGAAGGCCTTTTGCCAGGCCCTGGCCGTCTCGTTTCTTGTGCAGGCGAGCATAATAACGATAACTTACATCATCATGTCAAGTTTTGTGGAAAAAACCTTGTATTACTGGCATTTTGTCTGCATAATTCCGGTGGCTAACATAATACAGGGCCTGCCCGTATCCTTCGCCGGCTGGGGCCTGGGTGAGGCGGCCTACAGCGTGCTTTTTAAGATGATATCGGTCACGAGCGAGGCGGCTGTCGGCACTTCTGTCTCACTAAAACTCATCGTCCTTTTAGTGGCTCTGGCGCTTGGACTGCCCGTATATCTGAAAAACAAAAAAGGTGAGATTGAGCGCGACTGAGTCGTCCCCTTCTTGCATTTTTGACAGCTCGCGTCAAAATTTGTACGATTGTTGTCGGTAATTGTGTTAAATATGTTGGAATTCGGCCTACCTGATCGGTAGGCAGGGAGGCTAAATGGCGAACAAATTTAAAAATATTGCTATAACGGGAGAACCCGCCTCGGGCAAAACACAGCTCTGTGAGGCCATTCTGCACAAAGCGGGCATATCAAACAGGCTGAACCTCGTGGAGAAGGGGCAGAGTGTGTTTGATTCGCAAAACGATGAAAAGGAGAGGCAGCTCTCCATAGACATGGCCCTTGGGTATTTTGAGAGAGACGATGTGAAAGTCAATATCATAGACACTCCCGGCTATGCCGATTTCATCGGCGAGCTCATCGCCGGTATTTTCGCGTCTGATTTTGTCATCATACTTGTTGACGCCGAAAAGCCCATGACAGCGTCCTCACAGAAAGCTTACACCTTAGCCAAGAAATACGGCAAACCCGCGGCTTTTTTCATAAACGCCATGTCAAAAGACAACGCTGATTTTGACAAAAGATTCGCCCAGATAAAAGACAGGGTGACGATAAACGCTGCGCCTTTCTATATCGCAGGCAAAGACAAAAAAATAGATGTTCTCAATGACGAAAACGATTCCCCCCACAGGGAAGCGCTGATGGAGTCCATAGCTTCCTCCGACGACGCTCTGCTGGAAAAATATCTCGCCGAAGGAAAAATAGCAAAAGAAGATATGGCCGCGCCCCTTATGAAGGGGATAGCGTCGGGTCAGATAGTGCCCGTCCTCAGCGGCGACGCCATAACGGGAGACGGTGTTGACAGCCTCATGGATTTCCTGCTGAAATACGCGCCGGAGACAGACCGTGACGCGTCCAAACCCGCTCTGGCCCAGGTGTTCAAAATATCGTCCCAGGGGCACACCGGAGAGGTCGCGTATGCGAAGATCATTGAGGGTAAATTCTCTCAGGGCAGCAGCATATACAATGTCTCAAGGAGCAGTTCCTTCCGGCTGACCCAGATAAACACGCTGCAGGGCTCGGACAGGCAGACGGTCAATGAAGCTCTGGCGGGTGATATAGTCGGGTTTATCAAACTGAAAGATGTGTACGCCGGAGACACGCTTTCGGAGTCAAAGAACGCCGAGGCGCGGCCTTTCGTTGAGTTCCCGCAGCCGATATACTCGGTTTCCGTCAAATCAAAAACACCGGGCGCCGAGGAAAAGGTCGCCACATCTCTGGCGGCCATAAGAAAAGAAAATCCCGTTGTCCGTTTCGGGTTTAACGCCGAGACCAAAGAGATGGTGCTCGCGGGCATGGGCAACATACAGATGGATGTGTTCGCCAAAAGAATATTGACAAACTACAACACCGAGATAGCGCTGGGGCCGACGAGGATACCATACAAAGAAACCATAAGCATTCCCTCCGACGCTGAGGGTAAACACAAAAAGCAGAGCGGCGGCCACGGCCAGTTCGGACGATGCGTTCTTAAATATGAGCCTCTTGAAAGAGGAGCGGGCTTTGAGTTTGTCAATAAGATAGTGGGCGGCGCCATTCCGGGAAATTATATTCCCGCCATAGAAAAGGGCCTCATAGCCGCGATGGGAAAAGGCGTGATAGCCGGTTATCCCATGGTGGATGTCAGGGCCACGCTCTATGACGGCTCCTATCACGAGGTGGATTCGTCAAATCTTTCTTTTGAAATAGCCGCTTCCATATCGCTGAGAAACGCGATGGCCAAAGCCAGGCCGATAGTGCTGGAGCCCATTATGTTCCTTGAAATCTCTTTCCCCGAGGAATTCACGGGCGCCATTTCCGGCGACCTGACCTCCCGCCGCGGGCGGATCAACACTTTTGAGAAGAGAGACGGTGTGCAGATAATAAAGGCGGAGGTGCCCCAATCGGAGATCAGCACTTATGTCAATGAACTGCGGTCCCTGACCAAAGGCCAGGGCGAATTCACGACGAAGTTTTCTCACTACGAGCCTGCGCCGGCCAATGTCATGAACGCTCTTGTGGACAAACACAGCAAGGAACAGGCCGAGGGAAGATAAACTTTTGCCGGCGGTCATCAGCGGCGGAATAACGGAGAGAAATACATGAGCGGACATTCAAAGTGGGCGGGAATCAAGCACAAAAAAGCCGTGATTGACTCCAAAAAGGGTAAAGTGTTCTCAAAAATAGTGAGGGAAATCAATGTCGCATGCAAAGAAGGCGGCGCGAACCCCGACGATAATCCCCGCCTTCGGCTCGTCATACAGAAAGCCAAACAGTTCAATATGCCATCCGATAACATAAAAAGGGCTCTGGCGAAGAGCGCCAATTCGTCGGAGAATTATGAAAGTGTGCGTTACGAGGGTTACGGCCCCGGAGGCGCTGCGGTGATGGTTGAGGCGCAAACGGACAACAGGCGTCGCACAACGCAGGAAATCAAGAACATTTTTTCATCTCACGGCGGCAGTTTCGGCGATGTCGGTTCTGTCAGCTGGATGTTCTCCAAAAAAGGATGCATACTCGCCGATGCCTCCGCCGGTGAGGAAAAGATCATGGATGCGGCCATATCAGCCGGCGCCGACGATATCAGGGAGACAGAGGACGGTTTTGAGATATTTACATCCCCTGATAATTTTGAGAAGGTGACGGACTCGCTCAAGGCCGCCGGGATAAAAGTCCTTTCCGCGGATGTGTCAAATTTCGCCGCTACAAATGTCGCTCTCGCGGGTGAGAAGGCGCGCGCGGTGCTGCGCATGATGGATGAACTGGAAAATCATGACGATGTGATTGACACGAGCGCTAATTTTGATATTGACGACAGCGAGATAGAGAAGTTCTCCAATGGCCTCTGAAAACATGAGAGTGTTAGGCATAGACCCGGGCACATACAAAACCGGCTGGGGATTCATAGAGGGCAGCCGCGGCGGTTTTTCATGCCGCGAATGGGGCGTGATCAAGCCCCTGAAGTCGCTTTCTCTGAGCGAACGGCTGGCCGTCATTTATGACGGGATTGACGCTGTAAGAGAGAAATACAGGCCGGATGTCATCGTTTGCGAAGATCCTTTTCTGAACAAGGATGTCAGGGCGGTTCTCAACATAGGCCGCGCCTGGGCGATGGCGGCGTTGAACGCGGCTAAACACTCCCTGCCCTTCAGCACATATTCACCTCTGGAAATAAAAAAATCCGTCACGGGTTACGGCCGCGCCGCGAAGGAGCAGATGAATTCCCAGATACGCGTTCTCATGGGCATAAAAGAAGAAGTGCAGGAAGACGCCGGCGACGCTCTTTCATGCGCCTACTGCCATCTCACTGATATGAGAAATTATCCGGTAGAAGACTGCGCGGGGGCAGGGCGATGATAGCGCTTCTCAAGGGCATAGTTGTTGACAAGAGCTCCAGCGTGGTTATAGCGGTCTCAGGAATAGGCTTTGAGCTTTTTATGACGGATGCCGCGAAGATCTCACTGCCGGATCCCGGCGAGGAATGCCTTGTTTACACGCAGATGAAGCATAACAGGGATGAGCTCCCGCAGCTTTACGGTTTTATCAAAAAAGAAGAGAGGGATATTTTCAAGCTTCTCACATCGGTGTCTGGCGTAGGGGCAAAGGTGTCCATCGCGCTCCTTAATGCCTATACCCCGTCGCAGATTGTCTCATCAATCAGCTCGGGAGACGTCAAAGCGCTGTCAGCTGTTTCCGGCCTCGGGGAAAAAAGCGCGAAAAGGATAATAGTGGATCTGAAGGACAAGGTCAGGAAACTGGAAATAGAAGACGACGGCGTCATCATCAGGGGGGATTTCGCCGACGCCGCGGCGGCTCTTACGGCCATGGGATGGCCTTTCCATATCGCCCGCTCCGCGGTTGAGGATGTGATGAAGCATAAGGGCGCTGAGATGCCGGTTCAGGACATAATCAAACAGGCCTTGGCGAAACTGGATAAAAGAAAATGAAAAAAGACAAACACACCGGCTCCGGCATTTTTGTGCTGAGTTCGCCTTCCGGAGGCGGCAAAACGACGCTTGTTAGATTTATGAAGAAAAAATTTCCGGATATGATTTATTCGGTTTCCACCACGAGCCGGAAACCCCGGCCAGGCGATAAGAACGGGCACGATTATAATTTTATAACACCCGTGGCTTTCAGAAAAGGCATCAGGGAAAAGAAGTTCGTTGAATGGGCTCTCGTTCACGGGAATTATTACGGCACCCCGGAGTCAAACATAAAAGACGCGCTGAAGAAAGGGAAGAGCGTCCTCCTTGACCTTGATGTGAAGGGCGCCATGCAGGTGAAGAAATTATTTCCCGAGGCGGTGCTGATATTCATAACGGCGCCCGGAATAAAAGAACTGCGCCGGCGAATCATAAGCCGCGGACAGGATGACATGAAGGCGATAAGAAGGAGGCTCTTAAACGCCAGAGAGGAACTGCGCAAGATAAAGTATTTTGATTTTCTGATTATGAATGAAGAAGTCAGAGACGCGCAAAAGCGCATGGCGGCTATTTATCAGGCGGAACTTTGCAGGGTGAAGCACGGAAATACCCCGTTCCGCCTGCGGCGGACCACCCCTTTTACAAAAAAAGGGGAAGGAGGAAGAATATGAAAGATGTGAAAATCGGAAAGTTGAAAAAGAAGCTGATAGACGGTGTTGACGCGCCATATGTCATGCTGAACGATGCCTTTGATTTGTTCAATAAGAAATGGTCAGCTGCCCAGAAATCCAGTCCGCTCGACAGAAAGGATATGGACGACCTGCTCTTGGAGGCTCTGAATGAGGCGATCCCGGACAAAAAGTAAAAACATACTTTTAGGAGTCTGCTCTTCCGCGGCCTGCTTTAAGGCGCTGAGCCTGGCGAGCGCTCTTGTGAAGAAGGGGCACGAGGTGAAAACGGTTTTAAGCCCCTCGGCGGCTAAACTTATTTCGCCCCAGTTATTCAGCGCCGTCACAAAAAACGAGGCTTTTTCAGAACAGTTCGGCGAATCGTTTGCGTTCAGCGATGGGCATATTTCTCTTTCGGACTGGGCGGATTTATATGTGATCGCTCCCGCCACGGCCAACACCATAGGGAAACTCGCCGCGGGAATATGTGATAATCTGCTTCTGACTCTCGCCGTTTCCCGAAGGGTGAAGCTCTTTATCGCCCCGGCCATGGAGAGCGTGATGTGGAAGAACGGGTTTGTCCGTGAAAATGTCGCGAAGCTGAAAAGCTCGGGTGTGCGATTCATAGGCCCCGTAAACGGGCGGCTTGCCAGCGGTTCCACGGGGCCGGGAAGGATGAGCGAAGCCGAAGATATAATCAAAAAGCTCCCTCTGTGAAACGGATACTCATAACAGCCGGGCCCACGAGGGAATATTTTGACACGGTGAGATTTATAAGCAACGCCTCCAGCGGTTCTCAGGCTTCGGCCCTGGCCTTTGAGTTTCTAAAAAGAAATTGCCGGGTGCGGATAATAAGCGGGCCCGTGAATCTGAGATATCCCCGGGGCTGCGAGGTGATAAATGTTGTCGGCGTTCGCGAGATGTTCGCGCGGGCCCGGGAGAATATGGCCTGGTCGGATTTTACGGTCTTCGCCGCGGCGCCATGCGATCTGACGCCCGCGGCGCGCTCTGACAAAAAAATCAAGAAGAAAACATCGTCGCCTCCGCTCCTCGCGCATTCTGTTGATATAGCACTGTCTATGAACATGCTTAAAAACGCGCCGCCCTCGGCCGGTTTTGACCTTGAGGACGATCTGAATATGGATGAGGCCTTGGATAAAATGCGGCGCAAAAGATTCAATATCATCGTCCAGAACACAGTCCCCGCGATGGCCTCGCCGCGCACGACGGGATATATGATATCAAAAGACGGCGCTCTTTTTTTTAACGATATAAGCAAAAAGGATATGGCCGGACTCCTTTGCGAAAAAATATGCCGAATTATAAACTGAAAAAAATCCTGTCGCAGATGCGCGATACCGGAATCAATGAATTACCGTCATCATATCGCGCGCTGGTCGCTGCCGCTCCCCGCGCAAAAGAAAAAACTTCCGCCGGGAGCGCCGGCAGAGCGCCGCTTGAAAAAATAAAAAAAGAATACGCCGAATGCCTGATGTGCCCTCTCGCTAAGAGCCGTCTCCGCATTGTCTTCGGCGAGGGATCGCCTCGCGCGCGGCTCATGTTCATAGGCGAAGGTCCCGGCTTTACGGAAGATCACCTCGGCAGGCCCTTTGTCGGACGCTCCGGAAATCTCCTGAGCGATATAATAAGCAAGGGGCTGAAGATGAAGAGAGAGGATGTCTATATCACCAACATTGTTAAATGCCACCCGATGAAGGATCCCTCTGATCCCGAAAAGCACTCAAATGACAGGCCGCCGTCGCCGGATGAAGTGTCCAAATGCATGCCCATACTGCTCAGGCAGATTGACGCCATCAGGCCGGAAGTGATATGCACGCTGGGCTCGCCCGCCGCTAAAATCATGCTGGACAGAAAAGACGGTATCTCAAATCTCAGAGGCAAGATATTTGACATCCACCCGCTGAAGGATGATCCCTGTTACAGCGTGAAACTCGTGCCCACATTCCACCCCGCGTATCTTTTGAGGAACCCCCCCGCGAAAAAACCCGCTTGGGAAGACATAAAAGTGGTGCTGGGACTTCTCAAGAAATAGGTCATGGAGGAATCCGTCAAACGGGAACAATCCTATTTGATAAAAGTCTGTCTGCCCATACCGGTGAGAGGCTCTTTTGATTATATCTCCGACGAGCCTGTTCCCGCCGGAAGCCGCGTTATGGTGCCTTTCGGCGGCAGGAAGAGTATGGCTTACTGCCTGGGCGTGGCGGAAAGCGCGCCGCGCGCGAAATTAAAAAAAATAATGAAAGTGATAGATGAGACGCCGCTCATAAGCCCTGAAATGCTGACTCTGTCGCTGTGGATGGAAAAAAGATATTTCACGCCCCGCGGCATGGCTTTGAAAGTGATTTTGCCGACGGAGCTCAAGGGAAAGGCAAGGGATTTCAAATTGCCCGCGGCGCTTCCTTTTACGGCGGATTTAAGGAAGGAGCTGCCCGCTCTGCCGCAATCCCCTCGCAATGTCTATGTCTCGGGCAGTGTAGAATTTCAGAAAAGTTTTCTGAGAAGAGAAATGGAAAAAACCATATCCGCCGCAGGCCGGGTGATATTCCTGGTGCCGCTAATGAACGAAGCATCCTCGTTTGAGGATATACTCGGCGGTTTTCGCGCCGCGCGTTTCGGTTCTGATCTTCTTCCTTCGCACAGATACAGGATACTCTGCGATTTCCGGGGAGGAAAGCTGGATGTCATAATAGGCACCCGCAGCGCCGTGTTCGCTCCTCTCGGCGAAAAGGGCCTGATAATCATGACGGGAGCCCAGAAGAAAACTTACATAGAGGAACAGCATCCGCGTTACAGCACGGAAGAGGTGGCTATGAAACGCGCGGAGCTCTCTTCAGGGCGTTTTATCGCATGCGGCGGGGCTCTCAGCGTTGAGCAGTTTTACAGGGTGAAGAAAGGCGGGGCCGCGGCTGTCTGTGAGAAAAACGCCGCTCCCCCCCGCAGGAGAGTCTGCGACCTCCTTGAAGAGAGCGTCAATTTCGGCGTCTCGTCGGAGCTGTTAAAAAATATAAAGAGCGCCCTCAATGAAAAAAAACAGGCGCTGCTATATTCACCCCGCGGCGGATGGGCCACATCCTATGTCTGCTCCGCCTGCAAATTCGTGATGAAATGCGAAAAATGCGGCCGCAAACTCTGCGTGTCGGGTTTCAATCTTTATTGTTCATCCTGCAAAAAAACTGTCCCTGTTCCGGAAAGATGCCCCCGCTGCCGGAGGAAGAAGATGAAAAACAGGGGAATCGGCCGCGGGCTTATGGCCTCTTTTCTGCGCAAGCAGTTTCCGGAGAACAGGATCGCGGCGGTGGACGCGGACGCCACAGCGTCGGACAAAAAGAGGATTTATGAGAAATATGAGAAGGGGGATCTGGATGTTCTGATAAGCGGCCCCGGTTTCGCCGCCGTGAGAAACTGGTCAAAGACGGGGCTCTTCGCGGTGATGGACGCGGACTTTCTCCTTTATGGCGATGACTGGGCGGCCGAAGAAAAAACTTTTCTCTGGCTGAGCAGCCTTGCATCTTCTTTCGCGAGCGGCCGGACAGACGCCATTTTTATGGCGCAGACGAAGATCGCTCCGGATTTAGTCAGGGCAGCTCTCTCGGGCGATGAATCTTTTTATGAGAAACAGCTTGATGTGCGCAGAAAATTCGCTTTTCCGCCCTTCGCGAGGATACTGAGAATAAAAATCAGCGGCCGCGCCGCCTCAGAGGCGGCGCTCAAGCTCCGCGCTGACATAAAAGACAAAGTCATGGAGCTCTCGCCCGAAGATAAGCCCGCCGCGTCCGCGATCGGCGTGGAAATACGCGTCAAAATAGACCCCGATGCCGATTTTGAGATAGAGAAAATAAGAGGCGCCTCGGTGACGATAGAGGAAGAACGGTGAACAGAAAAAAAACCGCGGCGCTGATAATTATCGCGATAGCGGGAGCGCTTTATTCACTGAATATCAGAGAGGGCCAGATAGGCCATGTCAACGACGACGCTTATTACATAAACGCCGCCCGATGGTTCGCGGGCGTGCAGAGCGAGCAGAAACAGCTCTCTTCAAGGTCTCTGGGTTTTTCTCTTCTGCTGGCGCCGGTCGCCCGCGCGTCGGGGGAATATCTTCTGCCTTTCCGTCTGGTGCCGCTGTTGTTCGCGCTGGCTTCTCTATGGATGGTATGGCTGATTTTCAGAAAGATGGCGTCACCGGCAGTCTGTTTTTCTGTTCTTCTGCTCGTGGCCTTCAATCATCTGAATCTTATTTTCAGCACAATGGTCATGAGCGAGGAGGCCTATCTTTTTTTCTCGCTCCTGGCTTTATGGGTATTCATCAGGCGCGAAAACAAGAGATTTTCCTATGTCTGGTCACTTCTTCAGGCGCTGACACTTGCGGCTCTTTCCTACATAAGGCCGGAGGGTTTCCTTCTGGCTTTTTCCGTTTTTGCCGTTCTTTTGATCTGGCGCAGATACAGGGACGCCCTTTACAGCGTTTTTTTCTTCATCCTTCTGATTTTGCCTCTTGTCACAAACAGCTTCGGCATAGGTTCAAGCCTGAATAAGTATGTGAACGAGCTTCTCTTTCCGGTGTTTTACGCGGGTCTTTGGACTGTCATAAAAACCGGTTTTATATATTTCCTGACAGAGATCTCCGCTGTGGCTTTTTTTACGGATGTCATCAGTAGCCGGATGGGCTTTTTTGAGCTCCCCGCCGCGCTGATAGTCGCCGTCGTTATAGTTTCCGGCATTCTCTCGCGGCTGACAAAAAAGGGTTCAAAAATGTCTTTCCGTCCCGTCGCGGCACTCTTTGCTTTGTATCTCGTCCTTTACACGGCCTTTCATATGATATGGCCGGCGAAGGGCGCGCGTTTCGTGATACCGATTCTGAGCTTTATTTATTACTTCTTTTTCTCGGCGATTGAGCGCTGGTATGCCGTTGGAATTTTTGGCAGATTCAGAAAAAAAGCGTTTGGCGTGGCGTCTTCGTCCGCCGCAGGGGCGACGGTAACGGCGCTGATCCTGATGATGTTCGCCTATCAGAATTATCTGATCCTTATAACGCCTGTGCCTCCGCTCTTTCCTGAGACATTCGCTTATGTGAAAGACAGCAGCAAGCAGGGAGATGTGTTCGTCAGCGAGTCGGCGGAAAGATTTTTTCTTAAAACCGGCATAAAAACGGCTTCGCCGCCGGCATATCTGACAGCTGATGATTTCTATCATTTTATCCTCAGCGCCGGCGTCACTCGCGCGGCCTTCTGCGGACTCCCGCGGCTTTCAACGAAATACAGAGAGTTCCCCACCATGAGCTCAGCGGGCATTAAAAGATACGCTGTTTATTTGCAAAATGCGCAAAGATTTGAAAAGGAATACGAAAACAAAGATGAAGGAACGGTTATCTACCGGCTGAATCAAACTTATGCCGCGAATTTCCAAAAAGCATATGAGATGATGATAGGAGCTTTGAATGACATTAAGGAAGGGAAGAAGGTTGAAGTGGAAAAAAAGCTGATCAAAGCTCTTGATCTATGCCCGTCTTTAACAAAGGCCTCTGATAATCTCCTTCGTATCTATATTGACTTAGGCCGGGGCGATGAAGCGGCGGCGCTGATAAATAAAATTGAGCAAGCGAGAAGGGCCTCGCATATCACTCTTTTTCTTGCGGGGGAGCTTTGTGAAAAAGCTGGTAAAAAAGACCGAGCGGCGGGTTATTACAGGCGTTGTGCGAATGAGGCGCTGAAAATCGGCGATCACAGCATATTAAAAGCCGCGCAGGAACGGCTGACAATGTGTCTGTCAGGCCAAGCGTCTGTAATTGACAACTAATCCTAATGTCACATGTCAAGACCTGATAATATGATAGGTAATTCTGTACACTTAGGGCAAGTGTTGGAATACGAAGCAAGGAGAGGGTGTTTAACGACAATTATTTTTCCCCCGCAGCGATAAAGAATCCTGTTATTCCGAAGAAGAAATAGAAGGCATGGTTGATAAAATTGTAGAACGGATAAATAAGGAATTTCAGTAATTTCAATAGCGCTGTTTTCTTAAAGATTCCTGCCTGCCGGCGAGGTAGGGAATGTCTCTCCGAGACATAATTTCGCGGCTTTCACAATTTATGGGACAATGCTAAATTTTTTGAAGTTCCGCGGCGCGGACGGCGTTGGTGAGGAGCTGATAAGCGGTGACGGGGCCTACGCCGCCGGGAACAGGGGTGATGAAAGAGGCCTTTTTGACTGCGCCCTTGAAATCCACATCGCCGCATATCCCGTGTTTCGCCACATTAAAACCGACATCTATTACGGTGGCGCCGCTTTTTATCATTGACGCTTTTATCAGATTCTTCGCACCCGCCGCGGCTATGAGAATGTCCGCTTTTTTTGTGTGAGAGGCCAGGTTTCCGGTTTTTATGTTGCAGACTGTCACCGTGGCGTTTTCAGCGAGAAGCATCATGGCGAGGGGTTTTCCCACTATGTCGGAGCATCCGACGATCACGGCGTTTTTTCCGCCGGGGCGGCATTTCGCGCTTTTGAGTATTGCCATCACCGCCGCCGCGGTGCAGGGGGGCATTATCGCTTTTCCCCGGGCGAGAAGACCGGTGTTGTCGGGATTCACGCCTTCTATGTCTTTTTCAGCCCGGATTCTCCTATGCACCTCAAGCGCGCTTATTCCCGAAGGCAGAGGAAGCAGGACTATTATCCCCGTCACTTTCCTGTCGCTGTTGAGCTCTTCTATTTTTTTGATGATTGTCCTCTCGTCCGCCGAAGCGGGAAATTGTATTTTTCTGTATTCTATCCCCACCTCACGGCAGCTCCTTTCCTGACGGGAAATGTAGGCGTCTGACGCGCGCGAAGCGCCGGCGCTGACAGACACTATCAGGGGCTTGAGTTTGAGTCTGTTCATCTTCCCTCGGAGATGACTCTTTATTCTGCCCGCCAGTTTTTTTCCGTCAAATACGACAGCTTTCATTATCTCACCGAATCAATGAGAGCCGCGCTTTTCTTTCTCAGCGCCATAAGGCGTTTTCCGGCCTCACGCGCGCGGCTTTTTTCCTTCAGCCCTTTCAGATTTTCCATCGCGGGGAGTGCCGCCCCCGTTAAGGCGGCGAAAAGATAGCAGAGCCCCGCAACCGTGTCGCTCTTAAGATTGGCGTTCCCTTTTTTTGCCACAAACACGCCGATGGCGATGGCCTCTGCGGAAAGTTCGCAGACGCGGACCGGCACATCCGCGGCTTTTTTGAGCGCCGCTACCGTTCTTTTTTTTCTGTAATTAGCGTAGGCAATCCCGTCGGCGTCTATCTGTTTCTCAAGCTGTTTCCTTATTTTTTTTATGGCGGTGACGGCTTTTTTCATTTCTTTGCCGGACCGCTTCAGCGAATAAGAGGCGCTCATCTCTATGAGCGAGGCTCCCATGGCCGCCGCCAGAGCAGAGGCGGAGCCGCCGCCCGGAGCGGGGCTTTTGCCCGCGAGTTTTTCAAGATAGTTTGTCAGCGTGGAGTTTAGGAGAGCCATGTTTATCCGAGAAGACGCGCCGTTTCGCGCGCTATGAGGAGCACCTCATTTCGCGGGATGGTGAAGACGGCTATCTTTGATTTGGCGGAGGATATCTTCGCGGCTTGCCCAACCGCTTTTTTGTTCTTCGCCGCGTCCAGTTTGACGCCCAGCACTTTTAAACTTTCGCAAATCTTGTTTCTGATGACGGGAGAGTTTACGCCTATGCCCGCGGTGAAAGATATGGCGTCGGCGCCGCCGAGCACCGTGTGGTACGCGCCTATGTATTTCACGATGAGATAACAGAACATATCCACGGCTTCCACGGCGTTCTTGTCGCCTTTCTCCGCGGCTTCCAGCACTTCTCTCATATCGTCGCTTATTCCGGACACTCCGAGGAGCCCGGATTCTCTGTTGAGGCATGTGTTCACCTCGTTGAGTGTCCAGCCCTTTCTCATCAGATGCACGATGACGCCGGGGTCTATGTTCCCGCACCTTGTGGCCATCATCAGTCCGCCCACAGGTGAGAAACCCATTGAGGTGTCAACCGGCACTCCGTTTTTGATCGCCGTGATGGACGCGCCCCAGCCCAGATGACAACTGATCATTGTCAGTTTGGCGGACGGTTTTTTCATCAGCGCGGCCGTTTGTTCCAGGCAATGCTGGTGAGATATTCCGTGAAAGCCGTAGCGCTTTATATCGTATTGATAAATTAGACGGCGGGGAAGCGCGTAATAATGAGCGTGCTCCGGCATCTTTCTGAAAAAGGCAGTGCCGAAGACGGCGGCCTGCTTCACGCCGGGCAGTAGATTTTTGATGGCTTCTATTCCGCTGAGGTTGTAAGGGTTGTGAAGCGGCGCCAGCGATATAAGTTTGGTGATGTCTTCCAGCACCTTGTCCGTTACGATCACGGATTCGTAGAATTTGTTGCCCCCGTGCACTATCCTGTGGCCGACGGCTTTGATCTCTTTGGTATCCTTGATAACGCCGAATTCAGCGTCGGTGAGTAGCTCTATTATCCTGTGTACTGCGCCCGCGTGCTCCATTATGGGCTCTATGAACTTTTCCTTTTTCCTGCCGTGACGGAAAGTGATGCTGCTGGTTTTCAGACCTATCTTCTCTATTTTTCCGCGGCCCAGCACCTCTTCCGAGGGCATGTCTATGAGTTCATATTCCGCCGAATAAATCCTGCAGTTGATGACAAGTATTTTCATATTGCAACCTCCATATACGCGCAATTATATCAAAATCGGCCAATAAATGAAAACAAAGAACCTGACCGGATTCCGCAATAAGTATCGAAAGTCAACCCCTGGCACCATTTTTCCTTGCTAAAAGTTTGAAAATCTAATAGAATGCCACGCTGAACTAATGGCCCTATCGTCTAACGGTTAGGACGCCGCCCTCTCAAGGCGGTAATAGGGGTTCGATTCCCCTTAGGGCTAAGTAATGAAGTAATATCGAGTTCCCTGCCTGCCGGCAGGCAGGGATTCTCGTATGCGCTACCAAAATTTTATGGAAAACAATACGACAACGGATAACGCTCACACACAGATGTGCCCTCACTTCCGCCGCTGCGGCGGCTGTTCGTGGCTGGACATAGCTTATGAGGAGCAGCTGGAGAAGAAGCGCGAAATTCTTGAGCGGCACCTTGCGCCTTTCACCGGATGCGAAAGAGAAGAGCTCATTCCCGCGCTGGATCAATTCCATTACAGGAACAAGATGGAATTCACTTTCGGCGGGAGCGCGGAGGAGCCGCTCATAGGCCAGCATTACAAGGGTTCTTTTCACAGGATAGAGAACCTCACGCGCTGTCTTCTTTTTGATGAACGCATAGGTGAGGTGCTGGAGACGGTCCGGGAATATGCCAAATCCGCGGCTCTTGAGCCCTATAACCCGAAAACGCACGCGGGTTTTCTGCGCCATTTGAAGGCGCGCTGTTCCAAGACTTCCGGCGAGATGATGCTCATCCTCGTCACAGCCGGAGACTTCGCCGGGGCGGATGAGTTCGCGAAGATATTTGAAAAATTTCCTTTCATAAAGAGCGTCTATTACGGCATCAACTCGCGGCTTTCCGATATAGCCGACTGTGAAAAGCTCTTTCTTCTCGGCGGCAAAGAATACCTGACCGAAAATATAGACGGCACATCCTTCATAATATCTCCCGAATCGTTTTTTCAGCCCAACACCATGATGAGCGCCATGATGTACGGGAAGGCCCGCGACATGATGGGCCTGACGGGAGAAGAATATGTCCTTGACCTTTACAGCGGTTCCGGCGGCATGGGCCTTTATATCGCAAAAAAGAGCAAATATCTTTACAGCATAGAACTGCAGAAGGAATCCGTGGATATAATGAAGAAGAACCTCGCCGCCAACGGCATAGAAAACGCCGAGCCGATATGCGGCGATGTGAAAACCGCTCTCGCCCTCATCAGGCGCAGAAGTTTTGATTACGCCATCCTGGATCCGCCGAGGTCGGGGATGAGCAAAAAAGCCGTAAGAAGGGTCGCGCTGAAGGACATAAACAAAATACTTTTTTTCTCGTGCAAGATAGAAACCGCTGTCCAGAACCTGGTAGAGTTCGGAAAATACGGATACAAGGTCACGAGGGCAATACCCTTTGACATGTTCCCCAACACGCCTTTTATGGAAACGGTTTTTCTGCTTTCCAGATGAGGCCTCTCAATCTGGAAGACAATCTGAACGCCCGTCAGCTTGACGCTGTTCTCCGGACGGAAGGGCCTGTCCTCGTCCTGGCCGGAGCCGGCACGGGGAAGACCAGAGTCATCACTTACAGGATAGCCAACCTCGTCGCGCGGGGTGTGCCGCCCGAAAAGCTCCTTGCGGTCACCTTCACCAACAAGGCGGCAGGCGAGATGAAGGAGAGGGTGCTGAACCTCGTCGGCGAGGGCGCCTCGGAGCTGTGGGTTTCCACCTTTCATTCCTTCGCGCTCAGGGTGCTGAGGACGGAATATCAGGTTTACGGCCTCCCGTGGGATTTCAGCATTTTTGATGAGACCGACCAGAGAAACCTCATGAAACAGATACTGAAGGCGCAGGGCCTGGATGAAAAAATAAAACCCCGCGCAGCCCTCTATTACATAGACATCGCCAAGGGCAAGCTCCTGGACTGGCAGAACCCCGGGCTTTACACGCTTTTTGATGACGCCTCCGTCGGAGGCCTTGTTGAGGTGTACCGGGCTTACCAGACGGAGCTGAAGAAGAACAACGCGAAGGATTTCAGCGATCTCCTGCTTGACCTGATAATATTTTTCAAAGAGCGCCCCGACGCCCTCCTCAGGTATCAGGAGCAGTTCAGCCACATACTCGTGGACGAATACCAGGACACCAATTACGCGCAGTACTTCCTCGTCAAGGAGCTGGCCAAAAAGAGCAGAAATATCTGCGTCGTGGGAGACGATGACCAGGCCATATACTCCTGGCGCGGGGCCAATGTGGACAACATAAAGAATTTTGAGAAAGACTGGCCCGACTGCGCCGTCGTCACGCTTGAGGAGAATTACCGCTCCACGGCTCACATACTCAACGCCGCCACCGCCGTCATCAACGAGGCGTCAACGAGGCGCGTGAAAAAATTGTGGACGAGAAAAGAGGGCGGCGAAGATGTGCGTGTGGCCATGTTCAGCCGTGATATAGCGGAGGCCAAGGGTATCGCCGAGGAGATACTGAACCACGCCGATTACAATTATGATTTCAGCGACATGGCCGTTTTTTACAGAACCAACGCGCAGTCGCGCATCTTTGAGGAGACATTCAGGAGGCAGGGCATACCATATAAGATCATAGGCGGCACCGGCTTCTATGAGAGGAAGGAAATCAAGGACGCCCTCGCTTATCTTTATGTGATATTGAACCGCCACGATGACTGGCATCTGAGCAGGATAATAAATATACCCCCGCGCGGAATGGGCAAGAAAACCAAGGGTATGGAATATCTTTCAAAGATTGCTTCAGAAAAAGGTTTAAGCTTATTCGACGCCCTGAAAGAGCTCATAGAAGAGGGTCCGGTAAGCGCCGGGACAAAAAACAGGCTGAAACATTTTTCCGAAAATGTGTTCAGGTGGCGTGCTCTGATGGATTCCCTGCCGGGTTTTGAGTTTGTCAAAAGGGTGCTGGACGAGTCCGGTTATGCGCCGCTGCTTGAGGCCTCGGCAAATTTTGACGCCAAGGAGCGTCTACAGAACCTGCAGGAGCTCGTCAACGCCGTGCGCTCCCACGAAGAGGAGTCCGGCCAGAGCATAAGGGATTTTCTCTACGACATATCTCTCATCAGAGAGAGGGACGGAAAGAATTTCCATGAAAAGGGTGTGAGTCTGATGACGCTGCATCTCTGCAAGGGCCTGGAATTTCCTGTTGTTTTTTTAACGGGCATGGAGGAGGGACTGCTCCCCTACGGCGACGATTTCTCGGATGTGAGCGAGATGGAAGAGGAGCGGCGTCTCTGCTATGTCGGGATGACGCGGGCGAAGGAAGTCCTCAACCTCACATCCTCAATGAGCAGGCGTCTCTGGGGCAGGTGGATCTATCACACGCCCTCGCGCTTTCTGAAAGACACCGGCCTTGTCAAATAAGTATTATCCCGTTTCTGTTTGCTAAAAATCAATTAAAAAATTAAAATGAAAGCCATTTACGGAGAGGTGACCGAGCGGCTTAAGGTGTACGCCTGGAAAGCGTATGTACTGAAAGGTACCCAGGGTTCAAATCCCTGCCTCTCCGCCATAAGTTTGTATTCGAGAGAGGAGCAGGCCAACTGCTTGGCCTGCGTCGGGATTTGAAAGCCGCAGCG
>PEUP01000064.1:0-10769 GCA_002780705.1 Elusimicrobia bacterium CG03_land_8_20_14_0_80_50_18
CCGGCTCAATATACCTCATCATGTGTTCCAATCTCAAGCAGGAGAATATCATCTTCTTTTTGCTTTTCTCTCTTGATAAAGTCAAAAATTATTCTCAAGCCATATCCGACACTACATGCCCACGAACCCGATAATTTCCCTTTGAGTTTATGAGTTTCCAACTGCGAGGCAAAAGGGTCCTTGACCAAAACTCTCAGAGTTTCTTCAACTTCCCTGTTTAATGTTGGATGTTTTTTGATATTTCGCCTAAATGCCCTCACAAATGTTTACCCCAAACGAGTTTTCTCATTTAGAAAGTTCTCTCATCAAATCATCCACATTGCCTCTTTTTATTTCGCCCCGCGAATATTCTTTTTTGGCGTCTCGGATGTTTTTGGCAAGCACATCCCGCCTCTGTTCTATCATCCTGTGTCTGACAGTCTCAACAAGATTTTCCTGCTGGTATTCCGGCAATGACTCAACAGCATCCAAAGCCTTTTGAAATGTTACCGTTTGATTGGACATTTTAGATACCCCCCATATACAAAACCACACATTTGCATAACTATCAAATTATCCCTTTTAGAACCACTCTTCGTTGAAATGCTACCAAATATTGCGCGAAATTGTAAGATGTATGGTTTAGCCGATGAGATAGGCGTCGGCGGAGAATGCGGCGCGTTGACCGTGGAAGATGGCGCGCACGGCCAGAGATGCTCCTGTTGAGGCGTCTCCCGCAGCGAAGACGCCTTTGACTGAAGTGCTGTAGTCGTCCGTGGTTTTGATGTTTCCCCTGCTGTCAAATTCCACGCTGAGGGATTTAAGAAGAGCGCTGTGCTCGACGCGGACAAAGCCCATAGCGAGAATGACCAGATCCATTTTCAGCGAGAAAGAACTTCCGGGTATCTCCGTCATGGACATCTTACCGCGCGAATCCTTCTCCCATTTCACCCTGACGCATTCGGCGCCGGCAACCCTGCCTCCCGCGCCTTTGAAACTTTTTATCAGGACTGACCACTCCCTTTCGGCGCCTTCCTGCTGTGACGAGGATTCCCTCAGTATCAGCGGCCAGTCGGGCCATGCGGGATTCCAGCTCTTGTCCCATTCGGGGGGTTTAGGCATTATCTCATACTGGTATATGCTTTTCGCTCCCTGACGGCGGGCCGTGCCTATGCAGTCGGAACCGGTGTCGCCTCCGCCAACGACGAGAACGGATTTGTTCTTCGCCGATACGGCGGGCTCCCCTTTTGACCCTGACGAGACGAATTTGTTTGAGGCGCTCAGATAATCCATCGCGAAATATATTCCTTTGAGTTTTCTGCCCGGCGCCTCAATGTCGCGGGGTTCTCCGGCGCCGGCGGTGATGATGATCGCGTCAAAAGATTTCCGGAGCTCAGCGGCCTTGATATCAACTCCCGCCTCCACGCCCGTCTTAAAGACTATGCCGGATTTCTTCATCATATCCAGCCGGCGCTCTATGACCCATTTCTCAAGTTTGAAATCAGGTATGCCGTATCTTAAAATACCCCCGGCATTATCGTCTTTCTCGCAAACCGTCACGGCATGGCCTTTTTTTCTCAGCGTCAGAGCCGCGGCAAGACCCGCCGGGCCCGAACCTATGACGGCTATCTTCTTCCCCGTTTCGGAAGCGGGCTTCAATATCCCCGCCCAGCCCTTATCAAAAGCGTATTCTATTATGGCCAACTCTATGCTCCTTATCGCCACGGGGCTGTCGCTGACGGAGAGCGTGCAGGCCGCCTCGCAGGGAGCCGGACAAATGCGGCCCGTTATCTCGGGAAGACAATTGCTGAGAGAGAGCCGCTCGAAGGCGTCCTTCCATTTCCCTTTATAAACAAGGTCATTCCATTCGGGTATCAGGTTGTAGAGCGGACAGCCGAGGCTGTGGCAGAAAGGCACGCCGCAGTCCATGCATCTGGCGGCCTGCTTTTTTATTTCGGCATCGGAAAGAGTTTTCTCCACCGCCCGGTAATCCTTTATCCTCTCTTTAACATCTCTGTAATGCGCCTTCTTCCTCCCGTATTCCAGAAATCCCGACGGCTTGCCCATTATTCAAATATCTCCTCTGTTATCGTTTCCACCTCGGACTCTTTCAGCTGTTCTCTTTTCAATCTGTCCAGCGCTTTTTTGTAATCCACGGGCATCACCTTGACAAACATGGGGAGAATCGCGTCCCAGTCGCGGATTATGCTCGCGGCATAGGCGCTCCGCGTGAGCTTCACATGCTTTTTTATCAGCTTATAAAGAAATTCCCCGTCGCTCTTTTCCGTAACGGGCCCCAGATCCACCATCTCAAGATTGCAGCGTGTGTCAAAGAGCTGGTTCTCATCCAGCACATAGGCGATGCCCCCGCTCATACCCGCGGCGAAATTCACGCCTGTCGGCCCGAGTATGACAACCCTGCCGCCCGTCATGTATTCGCAGGCGTGATCACCCGCGCCCTCGACAACAGCCGTCGCTCCGGAGTTCCTCACGGCGAAACGCTCACCCGCCATTCCGCGTATAAAGGCCTCACCCGACGTGGCTCCGAAAAGACAGACATTCCCGGCGATGATGTTGTTCTGCGACCTGAACTTTGAGCCCTTTGACGGATAGAGTATGATTCTGCCTCCCGAAAGTCCCTTGCCCGTATAATCGTTAGAATCGCCCTCAAGCTCAAATGTGACGCCCCTTGCGAGAAACGCGCCGAAACTCTGTCCGGCTACGCCCGTGAATTTACATCGTATCGTGTTTTCGGGCAGACCGTCCTCACCGTAGAGACGGGCTATGCGGGAGCTCAGCATCGCGCCAGTGGCGCGGTTGCGGTTCCTTATTTTATATTCCAGAGACACTTTCTTCTTTTTATCCAGAGCGGGAGCTGCTTTTTTTATTATGTCCATATCCAGCGATTGCGAGAAATCGTGTTTCTGAGAACCGGTGCAGCGATGCGCTTTTCCGTCGTATGCTTTCAAAAGTTTGCTGAAATCAAGGCCCTTCGCCTTCCAGTGCGAGAGCGCCTTGCGGCTCTGGAGCAGGTCGGAACGGCCTATCATCTCGTCAAAAGACCTGAAACCCAGCTCCGCCATTATCTCCCGCGCGTCCTGGGCGGCGAATCTCATAAAATTCATGATGTGTTCGGGTTTGCCGGAAAATCTCTTTCTCAATTCCTCATCCTGCGTGGCTATGCCAGCGGGACAGGTGTTCAGATGGCACTTCCTCACAAGGACGCATCCCATTGTCACGAGAGCAACGGTGCCGAAGCCGTATTCTTCAGCGCCCAGCAGCGCCGCCACGACAATGTCCCTGCCCGTTCTCATCTGGCCGTCAACCTGAACGCGGATACGCTCTCTCAATTTGTTCAGAACAAGCGTCTGCTGTGTTTCGGCGAGCCCTATTTCCCAGGGAATGCCCGCGTGTTTTATGGACGAGAGAGGGGATGCACCCGTGCCTCCGTCGCCGCCGCTTATCAGCACCATGTCCGCCTTGCCTTTCGCCACACCCGCCGCCACCGTGCCCACACCGGCTTCGCTGACGAGTTTCACGGAAATACGGGCTTTACGGTTTGCGTTCTTCAAGTCAAATATCAGCTGGGCAAGGTCTTCTATGGAATATATGTCATGATGCGGCGGCGGAGAGATGAGCATCACGCCGGGCGTTGAATAGCGGATATCGGCTATGGCCTTGTTGACCTTGTGTCCCGGAAGTTGTCCGCCTTCGCCGGGCTTGGCGCCCTGAGCCATCTTTATCTGAAGTTCTTTCGCGTGGACAAGATAATTTATACTCACACCGAATCGCCCCGACGCCACCTGCTTTACGGCGCTCATCAGAGAATCTCCCGACGGCAGGACCCTGTAGCGCTCTTTGTCCTCGCCTCCTTCGCCGGAGTTGCTTGCGGCCCCCAGGCGGTTCATGGCTATGGCCATCGTCTCATGGGCCTCTTTGCTGATGCTCCCGAAACTCATGGCCGAAGTCACAAACCTTTTTACAATTGATTCCGCGCTTTCCACTTCATCCAAAGGAACGGCTTTGCCTTTCTTAAAATCAAACAGCCCTCTCAGCGTGCAGATATTTCTGCTCTGCTCATTTATCAGCGCGGCATATTTTTTATAAAGGCCGTAATCGCCCTCACGCACCGCTTGCTGCAAAACGGCTATGGCCTCGGGGGTCATGAGATGATTCTCCGAAAAACGCCTGTAGAAATAATGGCCTCCCGAAGGAAGAAGCGAATCCTCCGTCGGGGCGAAGGCGGCCGCGTGCCTTTTCAGGGTTTCCGCCGCTATTTCCTCTATGCCTATTCCTTCTATGCGCGAAGGAACACCTCCGAAATATTCAGCGACGAATTCCGAGTTCAGCCCCACCGCCTCAAACATCAGCGCGCCCTTATAACTGCGTATCGTTGACACGCCCATTTTTGACATTATCTTGAGAAGCCCTTTTTTAACAGCCGTTATGTAATTGTCAATGGCGTCTTCCGCATGGAGTCCGACAGAGAGGAAATTGTCTTTTTTCAGCGCCGCGAGGGTTTCAAAGGCGAGATAGGGATTGACGGCGCTGGAACCGAAAGCGATGAGCGCGGCGAAATCCGTCACCTCTCTGGCCTCACCCGTCTCAACGACCAGCCCTATGAGATGCCTCTTTCCGTGAGAGACCAGATGGCGGTTGACCGACGAGACGGCAAGCAGAGCCGGTATGGGCGCGTGATCCTTATCCACACCCCTGTCGCTTATAATCACGAGAGAATAACCCTCGTCCGTTTTTTTCTCCACTTCCTTGCAGAGGACATGCACGGCTCTCTTAAGCTCCGAAGGTCCTTTTGAGGGATCAAAGAGCATGGGCACAACGGCGGAATTAAAATCTTTTATATCCGCGCATTTGAGTTTTTCCATATCGCTGTTTGTAAGAACCGGATGCGCCAGTTTGAGCTGACGGCAGTGAAGCGGACTCTCAGCGAGAAGATTTCTCTCGCGGCCTATGAAACTCATGAGAGACATCACAAGGTTTTCCCTGTAAGGGTCTATGGGCGGGTTCGTCACCTGCGCGAAGAGCTGTTTAAAATATCTGTAGAGAAGCTGCGGCCTTTCCGAAAGAACCGCCGGCGCCTCATCGTTACCCATTGACCCGACCGGCTCCTGGGCGTTTTCCGCCATCGGCGTGATTATCATGTTCAGCTCTTCAAAATCGTAGCCGAATATCTTCTGCCTCCGGACGAGAGACTCCCGCTCCACCTTCACCATGCCCGAGGGCTGGAAAAGGCCTTTCAGTTCAATGCGGTTTTTCTCAAGCCATCTTCTGTAGAGTTTACGCCGGGAAACGGAGGATTTTATCTCATTGTCTTTTTTCACCCTGCCCACGGCCGTGTCAACGAGTATCATCTTGCCCGGCGCGAGCCGGCCTTTTTCTATAATATCCTCCGGCGCTGTTTCCAGAACGCCAGATTCAGAGGCGGCGACCATCCTGCCGCTCCTGCTTATCAGATAGCGTAAGGGCCTCAGTCCGTTTCTGTCCAGAGCCGCTCCTATTTTCACACCGTCGGTGAATATGATCGCCGCGGGCCCGTCCCAGGGTTCCATGAAAGCCGAATGATATTCATAGAAAGAACGCTTGTCCTCACTGATGTGATATTTCCTCCCGAAGGCCTCCGGCACCATCATCATCATCGCGTGTTCAACGGGACGGCCGGCGGAAACGAGCAGTTCAAGGGTATTGTCAAATATGGCGGAATCGCTGGCGCCTTCCGTCACCACGGGGAATAGCTTCTTTATTTCCGGCCCGAAAAGAGGCGATTCCAGCGTCGCCTCCCGCGCGCGCATGTAATTCATGTTGCCCTTTATCGTGTTGATCTCGCCGTTGTGCGCAATGCCCCTGAAGGGCTGGGCCATGGCCCATGAGGGGAAAGTGTTGGTGCTGTATCTCTGGTGAACAAGAGCGAGGGCGCTTTTGAATTTTTTATTTTTCAGGTCGGGATAGAAATCCTCAAACTGGGGCGCGGCGAACATGCCTTTGTAAACTATTGTGCGGGATGAGAAACTGCTTATGTAAAAATCTTCCGCTTTACGCTTCAGCGCCTCTTTCTCCATCAGACGCCTCGTTACATAGAGCTTTCTTTCCAGCTCATCTCCGGAGAGCCCCTTGAAAGAGACGAAGACCTGCTCCATAAATGGCATTGAGTCGCGGGCGATTTTACCGAGACAATCCGGCTTGACCGGCACATCCCTCCGGAAAACAACACTGCCTCCCTCTTTGGCTATTATTCCCTCTATCGCGTCTTTAAGAATTTTGCGCTCCGCGCTTTTTCTCGGCAGGAAAAAAAATCCGGCGCCATAGTGATTTTTCTCAGGAAGGGCCACGCCCGTGCCCGCGGCCAGTTCCGCGAAATAGCTGTGGGGCATCTGTAAGAGCATCCCCGCGCCGTCACCCGTTTTCAAATCTCCGCCGAGAGCGCCCCTGTGGACGAGATTTTTCAGGACGGTGATTCCGTCTCTGACAATCTGATGTGACGGCCGGCCCTTGATATCCGCGACGAAACCCACCCCGCAGCTGTCGTGTTCAAACCGTTTTTCGTAAAGGTATTTTGGGGACGGTGCTTTACAATAAGACATTTTTTCTTTCATTCCCTTGAGTAAGTCAATAAGTTAATGAACGTCCCCCTTCTCTATCACTTTCTCTATCAAAGAAGTTCTTTTCTAAGCTCGGCGGCGCTCTTAGGACTGAGGTCGCAGGCGGCGATGTCAAACACCGTGCGGGCGCCGCTCTCTCCCCTTTTGTTCAGACGATGAGCCGCGCGGGCATAAGCGGCAAGAACGCTGGCTGTGAATTCGGGATTACTGGCCAGTTTCAGCGAAAATTCAATAAGATGGCCGCTTTGCGCTGCGGTATCGCCGCTCCTCAGGACAAAACCGCCGTGAGGCATTTGAGAATGCTTCTCTGCCATCTCCTCCGCGCTGATAAAAGTCACACTCGTGTCATAGTCGGCAAAATAATTCGGCATGCTCTTTATCGCTTTCTCTATGGCATCCCTGTCAGCTCCGCCGGCGGCAACCACATAGCAGTCCCGCCTGTGCTTTTCCCTTGTGGAAAGAGAGGGCTTTTCGCCCGCCCGCACCCTGTCGACGGCCTTTTTCACGGGTATTGTATACTGCCTGGCGTCCAGAACGCCTTCTATTCTTCTGACGGCGTCCGAATGGCCCTGGCTGACGCCTCTCCCCCAAAATGTGTGTGTCTCACCGTCGGGCAGAACGGATTCAGCGATCACACGCTGGAGCGAAAAAAGCCCGGGGTCCCAACCGGTTGATATAACGGCTATTTTCCCTGACGCTTTCGCTATGCTGTCCATAACGGAAAAATATTCCGGTATCTTCGCGTGCGTGTCAAAGCTGTCAACGGTGTTGAACATATTCGCGAAAAAAGGTCCCTGCCGCTCCAGGTCTGTCGCCGAGCCGCCGCAGAGAATCGCCACATCTATGTCATTTTTGTAATTTTCGGCCTCACCCACGGCTGCGGCTTTCACCCCCGAGGCCGTCTTTATGCCGGCGCGACGGGTAAAAACCGTATGGAGCTCCATATCGGGATTATTGCCGCAGGCCTTTTCAACGCCGCGCCCGACATTTCCGTAACCTACGATCGCTATTCTTATTTTATCGCCCACAAGGATTATTTTTCTATGAAGGCTTTAAGCTTGCCCAGGCCCTCTTCCATCGCCGGGATGCTGATTCCGGAATAAGCGAATCTCACATATCTGTTTGTCTCGCCGGGGAGCTCACTGCCGAAGTGAAGCCTCGTGCAGAAGGAAACGCCGGTTTTTTCCAGAGCCGTCACGCGAAATTCGTCATAGGTTTTTATTCCCAGATTATTCATGGCCTCAGTGACATTCGGGAAAAGATAAAAAGTCGTCTCCGGCTTAAAACACCTGAAACCCTTGATTGAACTCAATATCTCATAACCCTTGTCCCGTCTCTTTCTCAACTCTTCCACTATCGCTTTCACGGGCGACTGGTCGCCTGTCATACCGGCAAGGGCACCGTACTGTATAAAATGATTTGAGCATGATTCGTCATTGGTGTTCAGCTTTCCGAACACGGGCGCAAGCTCGTCAGGCGCAATGGCCGCGCCGAGCCTCCAGCCCGTCATCGCGAACTTCTTGGAAAATGTGTAGAGCAAAACGCATCTTTCCTTCATTCCCGGAAGCGACGCCAGAGATTTTGATTTCCCTGAATATCTCATGTCAAAATATGCCTCGTCGCAGAGAACGAAAAGATTATGCTTCTGGGCGAGAGCGGCTATTTTCTTCAACTCATCTTCACTTGCCTCGGCGGCCATGGGATTCTGAAAATCGTTAAATATGAGAAGTTTTGTCTTGTCCGTTATCTTCTTCTCAATTGAATCAAGATCCAGCAGAAAACCGTCTTCGCCTTCCTTGTAAGAATAGGGCACGGCCACGCCGCCGTTGAACTGTATCTGGGATTCGTATATGGGATAGCCGGGATTGGGATAGAGCACCTCATCGCCGGGATTCATCAGCGCCAGAATGAATTTTCCTATGACTGGTTTTCCTCCGGGCTGGATGGTGACATTTTCCATCTTATAATCCGTGCCATGAGATTTGTTGATATCTTCAGCGATGGCTTCGCGGAGTGCCGGCACGCCCGCGTTCGGGCAATATCCTGTCTTGCCGTCCTTTATGGCTTTCATGGCCGCCTCAACGATATTCTGGGGCGTGGCTATGTTGAGGTCCCCAAGGTGAAAAGGATAAACCTTATTCCCTTTCGCCGCGAAGACAGCGGCCTCGGCTCCCACCGCAAAAGCGGTCTCAGTTCCCAGATTCTTAATCCTTGAAGCTAATTTCATTTTTTCCTCCACAAACACTTCACTTTCTTGAACGGTGATTTTATCAAAATATTCCGCAAAAGACAAAAAAAGAGGACAGCCCGCGCAATAAAACCAGAACCCTGCCTGCCGGCAGGCGGGCGTTCCCGTTTTTCCATTTTTCCCACCGTAAGAAAAGTCCGGACCATTCCGCAGCACTTTGCGGAATGGTCCGGACTAAAGCGCAACACGCCGCGGAATGGTCAGCGATTCGCAATTGCGAAAACTATTGCTCAGGCTATTTTTGTAAAAGGAGAGACATATTCGCCGTGGTCGGCGAGGACTTTTTCAAGCCTCCGCTTCTGGGCAAACAGCACCTCTTCAAGCTCGCCGGGAATGTCCTCAAACTTTGAATAAATCTCCGTTATCCTGTCTATCTTGGCGATATTCTCCCTGACCCTTAGCATGAACTGCTTCTCATAGGCGTCTTTCGTGTATTCAATGCCCAGCACCTCGGCGAAAAGAAGAGCGAGATCCTTGTATTCCGGTATCAGTCCGGTGGGCCTCTTTATGGCTCCGACTTCTCCGTTTATCCTCTTCTCTATCCACTTCAGCCAGACCTTTTTATCATTTTTCTCGTTGAGGAAATTCCCCTCTTTGTCACGGATAAAATAGTTGGAGCCGAAAACCACAGGCGTCCTGTCCACCCCCGTGCCGAAAGCGAGATTATCCTTTATATATTTCCCCACGGGCACCGAAAGAAACTCAAGGCTAGACATGGGATTGAACACCCTCACGCCCTCTTTACCGAGAGCGGCGGCCGTCGTTTCCGATTCAAGCGACGCGCCTTTCGTTATGATGCCATGCACCCAGTCAAACGACTGCTCAATAGGCACGCTGGTGTCGGAATCCCTGCCGCCGTAAATGATTCCCCTTATAGTAACACCTTCGGGATTGTGCAGATTCCCGTCCACATTGGGGAGACGCTCAAGAGAAACGGTGAAACGGGCGTTGGGATGAGAGGGAGGAATAACATTGCCCTTTGCGTCTTTTTTGCCCGGCGTCCATTCGCCCGAATGATTCCTGCCCTTCGCGAGCGGCTCTCCGTCGTGGTTTATCCAGTAGGTCTTGCCTTCATCCGTGACGAGTATGTTTGAAACGATGAGCTCACCGTCGGAATTGAGGATGTCCCACTGTATGGGGTCGTCTTTTGAGTTGATACCCTGTATTATGCCGAACATGCCGTTTTCCACATTCACGGCCCTGATTTCCCCTTTCACTTTTCTCAGATACGCTATGTCGTCGCCGACTATGCTTTCTCCGTCCAGCATGGCCGTTGAGGTCTTGCCGCACAGCGAAGGATAGGCGCCGGCGATATAAGTCTTCCCTTTCACGCCGTTGATGCCCATGACAAGCATGTGCTCCGTCAGCCAGCCCTCGTCGGAGGCCTTGTTTATGGCAAGCCTCATAGCGAGTTTTTTCAACCCTATGGTGTTGCCGCCGTACTGGGTGTTGACGCTGTAAACCGTGTCATCTTCAATGTCTATGAACACTCTCCTCTTATCAAGGTTTTTTGAGGTGTTGTTCTCATCCAGCTCGCCGGAGGAATGAATAAATTTGAAGAATGAAACATCTCCTCCTCGCCTCACGAACTCATTGAAGCCCTGTCTGTAGAGTATGTTCTCGCTGTGGGCCACATAAAATGAGTCCGTCAGCTGAAGACAGGGAATTGAAAAAGGCGAATTTTCCGGCCCGAGGCAGAAAAAAGCGACAATGAGCGTCTTGCCCTTCATTATGCCTTCCATTATGGAATGCACATCTTCAAGCGCGGGCCCTCTTTCAAGTGTGTTTATGGAAGCGCCGAGATCCTTTCCTCTGGAAACAAGGATCCGCGTGTTTTTGTTGTCCCTTGCCTGATCCGCGGCGTTGTCAAAATGAACGGTCTGACCTTTGAACGAAACAGGGGCCTCCTCTCCCTTTTCAATCGCTTT
>PEUP01000064.1:10794-29831 GCA_002780705.1 Elusimicrobia bacterium CG03_land_8_20_14_0_80_50_18
GGTCTTGCTCTGATCCGTCGCTGACGAAAACCGAATCCGGCCGGCAGTGCGCCGCATACTTTTCCAGAAAATCAAAAACCGCGGGGCTATTGATTCTTTCCAACTTGCCGATGTTCTCTTTGCCAATTATTTTTTTGATATCCATAGAGAAAGCTATTATATTTTCCCGCTTCTGTCAAGAAAAAAACAACGCCCTATGTCATTCCGAGTCCGCCGAAGGCGGGCGAGGAATCTTAGAATTTTATTTCAAAGCCCGCGGGCGCTTCTTCATTTGACGGCGACACATTGACATCCGCGACCTCGCCGGGGCCGCCGTAAAGAGATTGTATGAATTCGCCGAGCTTCGCGGCCCCGCCCGCGGCGAATATCTCCACGCCGCCGCCGGGAAGGTTCCGCACCCATCCTCTCAGCCCCATGGCCCGCGCGGTCCTGCTCGCAAACCAGCGGAAACCCACGCCCTGTACGATGCCCGTCACCCTTATCAGTTTTTTGTCCATTTTTTAATTATAGATTTTTTTGTATACTTCGCCAAATAATTATGAAGATAGAAAATGTACGGAATTTTTCCTTTATAGCCCACATAGACCACGGCAAGTCAACGCTCGCCGACAGGGTGCTGGAAATAACGGGTGTCAGCAAAATATATAAAGGCAAAACCCCGCAGATGGACAGCATGGCGTTGGAAAAGGAGCGCGGCATCACCATAAAGGCGAAGGCCGTCAGCATCCCCTACAAGGGCTATAATTTCAACCTCATAGACACGCCCGGCCATGTTGATTTTTCCTACGAGGTGTCACGGTCACTGACCGCCTGCGAGGGCACGGCTCTCATCGTTGACGCCTCAGGCGGCATAGAGGCGCAGACCATCGCCAACCTCAACATGGCCAGAGACAACAATCTCGCCATCATACCCGTCATCAACAAGATAGACCTTCCCAGCGCACGCATAGACACCGTCACAACCGACATAGCCGGCCTGCTTGAATGCGAAAAAGAGGATGTGATAAGGGTGTCGGCGAAAACCGGAGAGGGCGTCAGCGCGCTTCTGGACGAGATAATAACGCGTATACCGCCGCCTGAAGGCAATCCGTCGGGGAATCTCAGGGCGCTAATATTTGATTCCACATTTGACCCTTTCAGGGGCGTGATAATATACATACGGGTTTACGACGGCGAGCTCCGCGCGGGCATGAAGATAAAGTCCATTGCCACCGGAAAGGAATACGAGGTGCAGGAAACCGGCATATTCAAGATGAAGCCCGAGAAGAAAAAGAGCCTCACGGCCGGTGAGGTGGGATACTTCATCGCCGGAATAAAAAGCCTTGACGAGATAAAGATAGGTGACACCCTCACGGGCGCGAAGGACAGCACCGCTCCCGTTCCCGGATTCAAAGAAATAAAACCTTTTGTATTCTCGTCCTTCTATCCCATAGGCGACACAACCGAAAAAAGACTGCGCGAGGCCATAATGAAACTCAACCTCAACGACGCCTCTTTCACATGGGAACCCGAACAGTCCCAGACCCTCGGACTGGGTTTCCGGCTGGGGTTCATGGGCTCTCTGCACATGGAGATCATACAGGAACGGCTGGAGAGGGAATCGGACATAGAGATACTCGCCACCGCGCCGCAGGTGGTCTACCGCATCAAAACACACGACGGCGAGATGCTCAACATATCACGCCCCGATGAATGGCCTGACAAAAAAGCCGTCTCAAAAGTTTATGAGCCCGAAATAACGGCGACAATCATAACGCCCGACGCGTGGCTGGGGCAATGCATAAAGCTCCTTGAATCCCGGCGCTCGCAGTACATCTCTCTCACCTACATCAACCCGCAGAAGGTCATACTCAAATACAAACTCCCTCTGGCCGAGATGATAGCCGACTTTTATTCGGATCTCAAATCCGTCAGCAAGGGCTACGCCTCATTTGATTACAAGCACTCGGGTTTCAGGGAAGCGAATCTGGAAAAGGTGGAAATACTCGTCAACGGCGTGCCTGTTGAGGCCCTCTGCAGCATACAGCCCAGGGAAAGAGCAGCTTTCTTCTCGCGCGATGTGCTTTTGAGGATGAAAAAATTCATAGACAAGCAGATGTTCGAGGTGGCGCTCCAGGCTAAACTCGGCGGCAAGATAATAGCCCGCGAGACCGTCTCGGCCCTCAGAAAAGATGTCATAGCGAAGTGCTACGGCGGCGACATCACGAGAAAAAGAAAACTTCTTGAAAAACAGAAGGAAGGAAAGAAGAGAATGAAAAGAATCGGCTCGGTGGACTTGCCACAGCAGGTATTTTTTGAAATACTCAGGAAATAATTATGGAACAACTCGTATTTTTTATATCCCTCGGCGTCGGAGCCGTTTACCTTGTGACCATTCTCCGCGAAAAGCGGCTGAAGATCGTGGCCGGCATCATCGTATGGGGCGGCTGGGCATTCGCCTTCTGGAAATTCAATTATGTCGAATGGCCTAGAGTTGTCACCCTGACAATGCTCGGCTGCATCCCCTTCCTTTTTGAATTTTATCCAAAAAAATACGCCGGAGATGTCAGGCGGGAGCTCAACTCTTTCTTCCAGACGCTCCTCATAGTTTCCGTCCTGATGTATTTTATAATACAGGCCTTCAAAATACCGTCGGGCTCAATGATGAACACATATCTCATAGGGGATCATCTTTTCGCCTGCAAATTCCGCTACGGCTGGCAGATACCTCTGACGAAGAAATACATAAAGTTCGCGACACCCAAGCGGGGAGATGTTATAATCTTCAAATATCCGCTGGACCCCAAAAAAGATTTCATAAAAAGATGTATCGGACTTCCCGGCGACACGGTGGAGATCATAAACAAACAAGTTTACATCAACGGCAAAAAGCTGATAGAGCCATACACACGCTTCGCTGAAGGTGACAGGTCACTCACAGCCGGGCAGAGCGTCCGCGACAACTACGGCCCCGTGAAAATACCCGAAGATTGTTTTTTTGTTATGGGCGACAACAGGGACAGGAGTATGGACTCAAGGTTCTGGGGATTTCTGGAGAGAAGATATATCCGGGGCAAAGCCCTCTTCACCTACTGGCCGCCCAAACGCATCGCCGGCGGCCGCCACGCGCGCCCTAAATTTGATAATTAACAGGTGGTGCCAGGGGTTGACTTTCGTGACTTATTGCCTCTCAATTTGATAATTGATTTTATTTTTGTATAATACCCAAGTTTTCACATTCCGCGGTAGCTCAGCTGGTAGAGCAGCTGACTGTTAATCAGCGGGTCGCAGGTTCGAGCCCTGCCCGCGGAGCCACTCTTTTCATTTCGAACTTTTTAAGGGCACTCATTCGGCTTTTCCTCACTTTTATCTTGTAAGTTGAAAAGTTAATGAACATCCTCTTTTTACACGCCCGGCGGGACTTTGCTATAATACGCTATGAACAAATTTATGGAAGCCGCGGTTGACGAAGCGAAGAAAGGTCTGGCCGAGGGAGGAATACCCATAGGCGCGGTGCTGGTCAAAGACGGCAAGATAATATCCCGCGGCCATAACCGCAGGGCGCAGGACGGTGATCCTCTCGCGCACGCCGAGATCGTGTGCATGCGCAATGCCGGGCGACTCAGCTCATTCAAAGGCACTGAAATATACTGCACACTTATGCCCTGTTACTTATGTTCAGGAGCAATTGTCACATTCGGCGTCTCAAAATGTGTCGTCGGTGAAAGGCGGAATTACAAAGGCGATGTAAAATTCCTGACTGACCGCGGCACGAAATTCATAGATCTTGATTCAGCGCTCTGCCATGAGATGATGTCCGGATGGATAGCCAAAAACCCCGGCCTCTGGCAGGAAGACAGCGGAAAGCGCTACAGCGTTTAGCCCTTAAAAGCGCCGGGCACAGGCGGCGCTATTCGCCTATTATTTTTATGAGCGCTCTTTTTTTTCTGCGCCCGTCAAACTCTCCGTAAAATATCTGCTCCCATGGCCCCAGATCCAGCGCGCCCTCAGTCACGGCCACGACGACTTCCCTTCCCATTATCTGCCTTTTGAGGTGCGCGTCGCCGTTGTCCTCGCCGCGGTTGTGGCGGTAGCGGCTGACCGGTTCATGCGGCGCGAGCTTCTCCAGCCAGTCGTCATAATCCTGTATGAGGCCGGCCTCGTCGTCGTTGATATATACGCTCGCTGTTATGTGCATGGCGTTGACAAGGCAGAGCCCTTCTTTGATGCCGCTTTTCTTCAGCGCCGCATTCACCTGAGAAGTTATATTGAGATAGCCCCTCCGCTCCGGCGTTGAAAATGTCAGATAGTCCGTAAAAGATTTCATAAAACCTCCCTGCGCGATAAAAAAACAAACGCCTCTATTTTATCAGATATGCGGGCGCTTGAAAATCCGCGCCCCGTCATAGTCACCTCTGAATGCCCTTTGCCTGCCCGCCTTAACAAAGCTCTCTCAACTTTTCCGGGTTTTCTTTCGCTTCCTTCTTAATAATACGGCTTCCTGAAAAAGTCAAAAAGCTTGCTATTCCGACGATACAGCGGTAAAACAAGGTTGAAAAAGAGAGATTAAAAAGTTAGAATAGATAATGGCTGAAAAATTCCTATCTTCCGCGGCGGGCAAACGGGGGTTGATGCTTTTTGCGGGCCTCATCCTGTCCGCGGCTATCGCCCTGTCGGGAAAACCGGCGTTTTCCGGAAGCGGCGAAACGGCGGCGGAAACCCGCGCCACTCCGAAAGTTGAGGCGCGCGCGGAAAAAGAGGCGATGTTCTACAGCAAACTCAAAGACAATTTTGTCCGCTGTCTCCTCTGCCCCAACAAATGCACACTGCCCGAGGGAAGCAGCGGCATCTGCAGGGTGCGGAAAAACATAAAGGGGAAACTTTACGCGATGTCATACGGAAAGCCCTGTTCCGTAAGCCTTGAGCCCATAGAAAAAGCGCCCCTCTATCATTTCAAACCCGGCCACAAGCGCCTCGCGCTGGCTACGGTGGGATGCAATTTGAGCTGTATCTTCTGCCAGAACTGGTACATCTCGCAGAAAGGCCCCGGTGAGGTGACGGAATACGACGCCCCGCCCGAGCAGATCGTGGAAGAGGCCCTGAGGCAGGGGGCGGAATCAATATGTTTCACATTCTCCGAGCCCAGCGTCTTTTACGAATATGTTTACGACATCAGCCGCCTCGCGAAAGAGAAAGGCCTTATGACAAGCATCGTCTCCAACGGTTTCATAAACCCCGAGCCCCTGAGACAGCTTCTCCCCTACCTTGACGCTGTCAAAATAGACCTCAAGGCCTTCAGCGAGAAATTCTACAGGAAAGTGACGGGAGGCGAACTGGAGGCGGTTTTGAACACCCTCAAACTGCTGAAAGAGGAAAACGCGCACTTTGAAATCGTCAATCTCATCATACCCACGCTTAACGACAGCCCCGAGGAAATTGCGGAAATGTGCGCATGGATAAAGGAAAATCTGGGAGATGATGTGCCTCTGCATTTTTCAAGATTCTCCCCCACCTACAAGCTGACGACACTGCCGCCCACGCCCGTGAGGACTCTTGAGGATGCGATAAAAATAGCCGACGACGCCGGCCTGAAATATGTCTATATCGGCAATGTGCCGGGCCACAAACGCAACTCTACGAATTGCCCTCGCTGCGGGAAGACCCTCATCAGCCGCAGGGGTTTTTCAGTGACATCAAACAACTTAAAGGACGGCAAGTGCAAATTCTGCGGCCTGAGCATACCCGGAATCTGGGAATAAATGAGGAAGAAATTTCTTCTCTACGCCGCCGTGATGGGACTGAGCGGAATCACCGCCCAGATACTACTCCTCCGGGAACTGCTGGTTTCTTTTTACGGCAACGAATTCTCCATAGGGATAATCCTGGCAAACTGGCTGCTGCTTGAGGCGGCAGGGGCTTCTCTGCTCGGGCCGGCGCTTGCGCGAGCCCGTAAAAATTTCAGCATCTTCATCGGCGCGACAATCCTCTTCTCACTCGCCTTTCCCTTTTCCATATATCTGGCGCGGGTCTTTAAAAATTTTCTGCCCACCGTCCAGGGCCAGGGCCTGGGCATATCCGCCATATTCTGCGCGTCCTTTCTCTCCCTACTGCCTTCAAGCCTTCTGCACGGAGCGCTCTTCACATCCTGCTGCGAGCTTCACAACAGGGGCGGCGAAAAATCGCCCGGCGTTTTCAGCGTCAGCTCCGTCTATATCTTTGAGGCGGCCGGCACACTTCTCGGCGGAATTACCCTCAGCTTCCTGCTTCTCGAGCGCCTGAATTCGTTTGAAATAGCTTTTCTCGTCGCTTTTCTCAATTTCGCGGCCTGTTTTTTTCTGCTGAAGGGAAAACGCTCTTCTCTCATTCCCGCGCTTGCGGCCGGGGCGGCGCTTTTTCTGCTCCTGGGCCCGGGGGCGGGCAATCTGCATCTTCTCACAGCCCGAAAACAGTGGAGCGGCCACGAACTGCTTGAATACAGAAACACAATTTACGGAAATATCGCCGTCACAAAGAGAAGCGGCGAATACAGTTTTTTTTTAGACGGCTCCCTTGCCATAACGGCCCCGAATCCCGACATAACAGCCATTGAGGAATTCGCACACATTCCCCTTCTCTCCCATCCCTCGCCGCGCGATATTCTCGTCATAAGCGGCGGAGCAGGAGGCGCCCTCGGCGAGATTTTCAAGCACGGCCCCGCAAGCGTGGACTACGCGGAACTTGACCCCGCGGTGCTGGAGCTCCTGCGCAAATACCCTACGGAACTGTCAGAAAGCGAACTCTCCGACAAAAGACTGCGTGTGAAATACCTCGACGGCCGGCTCTTCCTCAAAAAAACTCCCCGTAAATACGATGTCATACTCACGGGCTTTTCCGACCCTTCCACACTTCAGGTGAACAGATTTTTCACGGAGGAATTTTTCGGCCTCGCCGCGGGCAAACTCAGGGAAGGTGGAATTCTCGCCTTCAGACTGCCTGGATCGCTGACTTATATGAATCCGGAAATGAGGGATATGAACGCCTCCGTACGGCGAGCGCTGGAAAAGTCCTTCGCGGAGACGGCTCTGATTCCCGGCGACGGCAGTCATCTTTATATGGCGTCTCAGGGAAAAATTGCCCTGAGCGCGGAAAAAATGATGAAGGCGGCAAATGACCGCTCTATTTCCGCGAATCTGATCACGCGGGATTATCTTGACTACAAATTGAACGGGCGGCGTCTGCAGCGCTTTGAGGAATCCCTTGACGGGAGCCCCGCCGCGCCAAACAGGGATTTCAGGGCAATGGCCGTTTTTTACAGCGTCGCGCACTGGAACGCGATGTTCGATCCGGGCTTCAAAAAGGCCTTCACCTTCATTGAAAAAATAAATATGCCCGGCGCGGCATCAGCGGCCTTTTTTATTTTTCTGCTCTTTGCCGCCTCGGCCTTCCTGAGGAAGGGAGCGAAACCCGCCCTCTTTTTCTCAATATTTTCCACGGGCTTCGCGGGAATGCTTTTTGACCTCATGCTGATATTCGCCTTTCAGGCGCTCTACGGCTATGTGTTTCACTGGCTGGGCCTGCTTGTGACCGCCTGCATGTCGGGCACAGTCATCGGCGGGCTCTGGATGAAAAGATTTATTGAAAAAGGCGGGGAAGGCGGCCCGGCCCTGCTGAAACTGGAGGCGGCGCTGGCGCTGTTTGCGCTTCTGCTTGCCGCGCTTTTCCTGAACGAAAGCGGCGCAAGGGCACTGCTCCTGCCTGAATTTGTCCTCAAGAGCGTATTCCTTCTGCTCTCTCTCGCTTCCGGCCTCTTCATAGGCGCGGAGTTTCCTCTCGCCAACAGCCGCTATCTGAAAAACACGGGAGCCCTCGGGGGCGCCGCCGGCGTCCTCTACGGAGCGGACCTTCTGGGCGGATGGCTGGGCGGAATCGCGGGAGCGCTCGCCCTCCTTCCCGTGCTGGGCCTGGCGGAAAGCTCCGCCCTCATAGCCTTCGTGAAATTGCTGAGTTTCGCGCTTCTATTTTTCGCGCTCAGAAGCCGCCTCTCCGCTTAACGCCCCGCCTGTTTCGGCTTAGCGACGGGGAAAAGATATATGACCTCCTGACCCTCCCCGGGGCGGGAAGCGCTATGTCCCCGCTCTTTGAGAATGCGGAATAAACTCTCTCGTTTTATCAGATATGCCAGCGCTTGAAAATCCGCGGCGATAGACTGCAGGTAAAGGAGAGCTAAATTAAATTGCTGACATCGGGTCAGTAGCCGAACTGCACTTCCAGGCGGAAAGTAAATGACGCGACGGACGAATATTCTCCGAAGTCGTCGCGGGGCCAGTCATTGGCGGGCTCAAGCTCGTAAAAAACCCAGCCCTTGTAAAAATTGCGCCGGAAGCGGACGCTGGCTCTGTAATTTTCAACTATGTGACGGTCGTCGGATATTCCCGACATGCCGAGCGTGTATGAAAGGGCGTTCCGCTCTGATATCTGCTGCTGGAATCCTATGTAGCTCTCCCAGTGATAGTCCACATCGGGGTCTTCAAATATAACGCTGTTGCCCCAGCGCAGGATATTGCTCTCAGCGAACATCCTCTCAACGCCCAACTGAAGAGTTTTTCTCCAGCCGTCCAGGCGCTGGCGGCGGGCCGTGGCGCTGAAGCGGATCTGAGAAACTTCCGTCAGAGGAAACAGATGCCTGTAATACGCGCGCGCATAGGGGTTGAGTGGCGTTTCGGCCTTCATGCCCCCGCCGAAATGCAGCCTTGACAGCATCGTGTCAAGCACGCTATATCTCAATCCCACATCGGCACGGTCGCCGTAACGGGCCTGGCGGGCTCCGGTTTTTACAATCTCTCCGGCACTGACGGGAACAGGGTCTTCGTTCTCGTCACTGATAATCAGCTTCAGTTTCTTGCTCACCTTCGGCAGATGGACGCTCGCGTGCAGAAAGCTGCGCAGGTAGGCCTGCCCGCCTTCCGAGAATATCAGGTCACTGCGGAGCCGGAGAATTGATCTCGCCGGCACCTCCTCAAGAACCCTTTCATCGCTGAAAAAGTCGTCAAACCACTCCACGGGAGCGTGCAGTTTTTTTGATATGAAATCGTGCGTGCTGTCCCAGAAACGCATCCGCTCAATGAGGTTACCGTCTTCCAGCTCCTCAGCGAAAGCCTGCGTTATGACGGAAGCAACGCACAGAAAGACAAAGAACAGCGCGGGGCGATATAGTTTCATCAGCTTCATAAGGTCAAATAATTTATATTAACGGCCGGCACCTCTTCCGGAACTCAATTATGCAAGACTTTTCGCGAACTTACAAGTGCGGGAGAAATTGCATTAAGGATTATTGATTTATGCGCGGAAATTTGAGATTATTGGGTCGCTGGAGGATGATATGTATAAAATTTTAACGCTCAACAAGATCGCGAAGGAAGGTCTTGATGTTTTTCCGCGGGATAAGTATGAAGCAGGCGACGCCTTCGCCCTGCCCGACGCTATAATACTGCGCAGTTTCAAAATGCACGATATGGAACTGCCTGAATCTCTGCTTGCTGTAGGCAGGGCCGGTTCCGGCGTCAACAACATCCCTCTTGACGCCTGCTCCGAAAAAGGAATCGTTGTATTCAACACCCCGGGCGCCAACGCCAACGCTGTCAAGGAGCTCACCATAGCCGGCCTGCTCCTTGCCTCGCGCGATATCGCCGGAGGCATAGCTTACGCCCAAACATTAAAAGACAAAGGCGACGAAGTGCGCGCGCTCGTTGAAAAAAACAAAAAACAATTCGCGGGAACTGAAATCGCCGGAAAAACTCTCGGCGTGCTGGGACTCGGAAAGATCGGCGTCATGGTGGCCAACGCCGCCCTTGAGCTCGGTATGAAAGTCACAGGATGCGATCCTTTTCTCTCCGTGGAATCCGCGTGGGCTCTCTCCTGCGATGTGCGGCGCGCAAAAAAAATGGAAGATATTTTCGCCGAGGCGGATTATATCACACTGCACATGCCTCTCAACAGCTCAACGCGGGGCATGATAAACAAAGAAAAACTCAGCCTCATGAAAAAAGGCGTCAAACTCCTCAATTTTTCGCGCGGCGAGATAGTGGATACAGACGCTCTGGCGGAAGCTCTTGAGACAGGCAGAGCGGACCGCTATGTCACGGATTTTCCCGACGAGAAAGTGCTGAAAATGAAAAATGTCATAGCAATACCCCACCTCGGGGCGTCCACCGAGGAAGCCGAGAACAACTGCGCCGTCATGGCGGCCTCGCAGCTCAGAGATTTTATTGAGACCGGCAATATCAAAAACTCGGTGAACTATCCCGACTGCGAGCTTGAGCCGTCTTCAGAGTTCAGATTGCTTGTCATGAACAGAAACATACCCAACATGGTCAGCCAGATATCTTCCCTGCTCGCTAAGGGGCGGATGAACATCGTTGAGATGCTGAACAAAAGCAAAGGCGATTACGCCTACTGCATCATTGATATACCTGAAAAACCCGGCCGTGATATCATCGCGGATATGCTGAAGATAGACGGCGTGATCCGCACCCGCCTCATCCGAAAATAAAATGGATATTTTTGGCTGCGGGGGGAGGAATCGAACCTCCACGGACGGCTTCAAAGACCGTTGTCCTACCATTAGACCACCCCGCAAATTTATCTGATAAGGCAGGCCGGGCTCTGCCCACCCTCTTACAAAATATCGTCCGCTTCAGGCAGACTCCTACAAAGATTCCTCGGCTTCCTGCCTGCCGGCAGGCAGGTGACTCGGAATGACAAGTCCGAAGGGATGCCTTCGGCAAATGTCCCTCCTGGAAAATTATTTTTGTTCTTCCGGAGGACGGCCGACGCTGTCAGAAACAGCGGGCCCCTGAAGAGGCTGTGCGCTCTTATCAGCTCCGGCAGTGTCAGCGGATACCGGAGCGGACCGGGCCTCGCCGGCCTTTTTGGCGAGCGCCTGTTTATATTTTTCTATCACGGCATTATCCAGACGATGCCTCATCTCGGTGGTAATGGGATGGGCCACATCCCGATATTTGCCGTCCTTTTTCTTCTTGGCCGGCATGGATATGAAAATACCTTTTTGCCCCTCTAACACCCTTATGTTGTGCACGACAAAAGACGCGTCAAAGGTGACGGCGGCAAAGGCTTTCATCATCCCGTCTTCGCGGAGAAAAATCCTCACATCGGTAATTTCCATTCCACTACCTCCCGCTTGCATCATCCCTCATCCCTGCGGCAACTCCGCTTCAGTCGGATATTACAGACTGATTTATTTTACAAAAAGCGGACGATTTTACAAGAAGTCTCCATCGCGGCGAATTTCTTAGCGGCGGCGGGGTCATTGAATATACCAAAGACAGTGGAACCGCTGCCGGTCATAAGGGCTCTTCCGGCGCCGGCCTCAAGAAGCTTTTTCTTCTTCGCCTCGAGCTCCGGCCGGAGGCTGAAAGCCGCTTCCTCAAGGGCGTTGTATAACACGAGGCGTCCGGGCATCCTGTAGTCTGCCCCGCGGAAAGAGCTCCCGGGCAGGCTGTCGAAATGTTCATAGACCTTTTTGGTTGAGAGCGGCCGGCCGAAGCAGAGGACAACCGCGCCATTTATCTTCCTCCGGGACGGCTCCAGTTTTTCGCCCCTCCCTCGTATCCATACAAACGGGGATCTCATAAGAAAGAGCGGCACATCTGAACCGAGCCCGGCGGCTATAGCCATTTTTGATTTTTCCGTCAGGCGAAGCTCCCACAATCTGTCTATGGCTTTTATGACGGCGGCGGCATCGGAACTTCCTCCGCCCATGCCCTGCCCCGGAGCTATTCTCTTCACAAGTTTGATCCGGACGCCGGGAAAAGGGCACTGTTTCCGGATGGCGAGCGCGGCGGAGACACATATATTCTTCCGGCCCCGAGGGAGCGGCCATGGCGAATCCATATCAAGACTGATGCCGTCGCATTTCTCAAGAGTGAGACTGTCCGAGAGGCTGATTTTGCCCGTGAGACTGACTATTTCGTGAAAACCGTCAGGGCCGGCCGGTTTTTTAACATCCAGAAAAACATTGAGCTTCGCCGGCGCTTCCGTTTTAATTTTTTTCACACACGATATCGCTGACTTCTATGTCGGCGGAGCCCTTTCTGAAATAGACGAGGAACCTCACGGGGGAGCCGTCGACCATAAATGCCGTCATTTTTTTCAGATGGAAGGGATTTTTCGCGAAACGGAAATATATTTTGCCGCCGCGGCTTTTGACCGATTTAATAAAAGCCGATTTTCCTTTCAGAGCGTCAATGACTTCCGAGGCTATCGCCGACGCCCGCTCATCTCTGAAACCGGAACCCATGGCGTCTATCAGAATAAAATCCGTGACACCGGAACCGCTTTTGAGAGCACAGGAATAATAACCTTCGGCGAAGCCCCTCAGCCTCATATCCCCGAACATTGAAAAATTTTCCCGGGCGAAAACAGACCTCGCATGAAGCGCGCCGGCAGAGTGAGGAGCGCGAAGGCCGGCGCAGGAAATCAGAAAAAAGAAAAAAAGAGCGGCAAAACGGATATCAGTGCGCGGCATCGATCTTCTTTTTCAGAACGGCCTTATCTCCGCCGAAAGATAACGCTTTTTTGTAAGTCTTCAGGGCATGAGCTTTCCGTCCGAGTTTCATATAAGCGTCCCCCAGATGCTCCCAGATGGTGGGGTCATCCTCCAGAGAAGCCACTTTTCTGAGTAGTTTCAGAGCCGTGTTGTAATTGCCCTGCTTGTAATGCACCCAGCCCAATGTGTCCATATAGGCGCTGTTCTGAGGTGATAACTTCAATGCTTTTTCTACATAAGAGCGCGCCTTTTTAAGATTGATACCGGCCTCAGCCCAGCTGTAGCTGAGATAATTCAAAGCCCTGTGATTCTCGGGATCTTTTTCTATGGCTCTTTCAAAAGTCTCATAAGTTATGCTTTTGTTGCCGAGAGAATCAAAGCACACGCCCTTAAGGAAATATATCTCCGTGTTTTCGCCGCCGTATTTTTCCGAGTTCTCGAGCGCGTCAAGAGCTTTGCTGTATTCCTTCGCGTCCATGTATATCAGGGCAAGCGAATAATAAACCGGCGCGTTTTCGGGGTTTATGCCCACGGCTCTGCTGAAATATTCTTCGGCGTTCTTTTTATCCCCAAGGTTCAGGTAAGCCAGGCCCAGATACATCTCCACCTCGGGGTAATCGTCCTGCACGACATGTATTTTTAGGAGCACATCCCTGAGTTTTTCCCACTGCCTCTGTTTCTCGTAGATTCCGGCGAGCGCCGCTATGACAGAAAAATTATCAGGATCTTTTTCCAGCGCCTTGAGAAAAACAGTTTCAGCCTCCTCATATTTCCCGTTCCTGCTGTGTATCTCTCCTATTTTAAGAAGAGGATTCACCGAATCCCGGTCGAGCTCAGCAAGCGCAATGTACTGCTCCACGGCTTTGTCCCATTTTTTCCCCGCTTCATAAAAAACAGCCATGGTCAGGCGCATGACGGGATTGTCCGGATCTTTTTTGACGGCGTTGACAAAATGTATCTCCGCTTTGTCATAGAGTTCCTTTTTCATGTATATCCTGCCCAATGAAAAATCAATGTCAGCGCTGTCGGGTTTCAATGCCGAAGCGCGAAGATAATAATCCACCGCCTTATCAGTGTTGTCCCTGATTTCATAGACACTCGCCATATAAAAAAATGCCGCGAAATTCCTGCCGGCCTTCTTAAGGAGAGCTGAGGCCGTTTCCATTACCTTATCATAATTGCCCAAATCAAAATACACGGGCAGAATTTCTTCCATCAGATAGGCCGATTCAGGGTCAAGCGCGCGGGCTTTCTCAAGTTCCGCCAGCCCCTCAAGGTACTTACCCCCTTTGAAATACCTCGCGTAAAGAAGATAGTGAAACATGGCATTATTCCCGGTCTCCACCTCCGTTCTGACGGCGGCGAAGACAGGCGCGGAAAAGCAGAGCGTGAACAGAATAACAGCGCATAGCAATGACTGACTGTCTGGCAGACAGGCGCGCGCGGCATTTCCAATCGTAGCGGCGGGATTGCCATCCCGCGATTCGGATAATGAGGCGGCAGTAAGTATTTTATTTTTCATATCTGTCTTCCTTTACGGGGTGCATCAGCAGACCGGAGGGCAGCTTGGGCCAGAAAAATGTGGATTTCTGCCGCATTAGCTTTCCCGTCTTCAACACTTCCCTGATTTTGTTTTTATCAAGCGTGGTTTTCCGGTCATCATGAGAGAGAATGACGCAGCTCTCGTCTGAAAAATCGCATATATACACCATGAGGTATTTGGCTGAGCCGTCTTTTTCAAAATTCTCACGCGACACTCTGAGCCGGTGATGGCCGTCGGCGATAACGAATTTCTTTTTCCCGAGAAACGAAAGTAGCTCGGCGCCGATTTTGGGCTGAATGCGGTAAAGCGCGGCTTTTTCACCGGGAATGCTGTAAAAAGATTCCTTCTTCGCTCCCGTGAGAGCTTTTTTGATGCGCCGCGAAACCCCTTCCGTTATCAAAAAGATCGGCGAAAAATTTACGGGCAGTTTTTTAAGAAGACGGCTCCGGTCAAGGCGGTGCTTTCTGTGAGTTTTTTCATGCGGGATAATGCTTTCTGCTGATGTTTTGCTCCAGTCAAGACGGGCGACGATACCCGCGCGGCTGTATTTTTTGCCGGAAAGCTCAAAGTCCTGTGTCAGGAGGAAAATCCCCTCTTCACCTCTGATTATATTTTTTCCCTCCCTCCATCTTCTAAAAAAATCAGCTGCCCTCGAAAAACTGTTTCGCCTGCCGTCATCCGAAGGATACTTCCGGCCCAGCACAAGACGCACGACATTCCTCTTGTGACGGCGGTATAGTGTTTTTTGATCAGCCGCGCTGATAATGTCGTAGGGCGGCGCGATAAAAGCGCTCTTATCGTACGGCCCGGCGTAAATATAAGGCCTGAATGTCTTGAGTGTCACCATGGCGTGATTGTAATAAAAAAGGGGGACGGAGGAAAGTCGGACTTTCCTCCGTCCCCCTTTTTTGTTTACTTTTTGAACTGGATATCCATCTCACGACCGTCATCAAGCCGGAGCTTGAGCATTTTCTCCTTCGGCTCATCAAAATTAACGGCCGTTATGATTGTCTTCATGTCGTCATTATCTATGGTGAGCACACCGGGACCGGGCAGGCGTTTCCGGCAATAGAATGTGAGAGCGCCTCCGGACATCTTGAAACGCGATGAGCCGCGCCATTTCTTTCCGTCAGATGAAAGCTCAAAATCTTCGGAAGATGTCTTTACATCTATCTTCCCGTCATACTGGGCGGGGGCTTTAAGGTTCAGCTCAAGAGGCAGTCCCGTGAGAAAACCCCGGTCACTTTTAATTTCCAGTTCTATGTTGAGCTCTTCTTTCTCTCCGGCCGCCCAGGAAGACTCCTTATCCAGATATTCTTCTTCCAGTTTTTCGGGAGAAGTTGGAGAAGCTCCCGCTCTCACGCTTGTTTTTTCTCCCTGCTTACAGAGGATTTTTCCGTAATCGTTAAAAACATCCACCATGCCGTCAAGGACATACACCTCGGTCATATTGCCCAAGGCCCGCACGCCGAATTTTGTGCCTCTCACGGCAGCCACGGCCTGAGGCGTGCGCACCCTGTAGTCGGCTCCGGGCCGCACCTTTGAAAGAATCTCGCCGAGGATCATATCCATTTCTTCTCTTCTGTCTCCCTGCTTTTCGCTGAGCTTGATCACGAATTCCGTTTCCTCGTTCACCTCTATTTCTATGCCGCTTATAAAGTTTATGACGGCGCGCGATTTTTTAGCCGTTTTTACCCTGTCCCCCTCAAAAAGAAAATCACCGGTTTTCGCTTTTACCCATTTGCCGGCGGAAGACGCGCTCATCACCGACACCCTTCCTGCTGTCTCGCTGATTACGGCCAGGGGGGACGCGGCATCAAGAACCGCCGTATACGGGCTGACGCACAACAGCGCCGCAAACATCACAAAAACCGTTAAGCCCCCGGCCCTTTCAATTATTCTCATTTGATTATCTCCACTTCAGCGTTTTTAATTTTCAGCTTTCCCGCATTTATCGCATCCAGCGCTTCTTTGAGAGAACCCCCGCCGATTGTGATATCCGACGGCCCGTATCCTTCCAGCGCCGAGAGAACGCCTTTGTCCTTTATCTTAGACCTGATTATTTTCCAGGCTTCATCCAAACTGTAATCCGCCGACTCCTCCGTTTTTGCAAGCGATTTTTCCTTAAGGTCACAATCAATAATGACAACCGCGCTTTTCTTCAGCTCTATTTCCCTTATATCGCTGTCATAGCCGTCCTTTTCAAATATGAGGTTATAGGCGCCGCTTTTCACGCCCATCAGTTTATAAAAACCTTTGGCATCTGTCCGGGTTTCGCCCGCGCTGCGATACTCACCGCCGGGGCTTTTTTTCATCAGTTTGACAAGCGCTTTATCCAGAGGGTTCTTTTGCTCGCCGCTGAACACCTGCCCTTTGACGACAGCGCTGCCTGACTCCTCTTCACTTTCCGCGATTATGGATGCGGCGGAGACGGATATGTTATTTCCCGTATAGGCCCTGTCTTCCGCCACATTGACATTGACGGCTTCGCCCTCTATACCTCCACCCGCAACTGATATTTTGTATTGGCCTTTGACCAGTTTTTCAAATTTATACTGACCTCCGGCGCCGCTTAGGGCATCTCTCTTCACGGGGCCTTCCAGCGTCAGCTTTATGCCGGGGATTCCGTTTTCCGTGCCGCGTTCCACAACCCTTCCTAATATTTTCGGCACATTTCTCCACTCTTCCGGAAGCGGCACGCTGAAGCTCTTCGTCAGCACATTGTCCTTGGCGTTCTCGTCGGCAACTTCAAGCATGGCTGTCACTATTATATTTTCCTGCCGTATCGGGCCGATCTCAAAGAGGGCTTCGGTTTTTCCTGAAGGCATCAGAGAATTGAGCTGGGCGAAACCCGACAGCACCCCGCCCACAAAAAGGTTCACCTTAACAGCCGCCTCGCTCTGATTCCCCATATTGCTTATTTCCGCTTTTAATATCACCTTGTCCGGCGGCGCGCTCATGGGATCGTATTCCAGACCCGTGACGGCCAGGTTCCTGTATGAGACCGACACCGCCTCTTTTTTCAGGGTGAAAGCGTATATATCCGAGGAGGCGACACGGCTCCCGTCGGAAGAGATGCCCTCCACTTTCCAGTAATACTGTGTGCCGCCCGACAGCTTCTGCCTGTCTTCCGGAGGATTGAGAGGATACTGCGCGTAGGAAGCGGGCGTCTCAAGAGTCCACAGCGGATTGTAAAAAGACCTTTCCTCGGCCACGCTCACCCTGTATTTGGGAGCGCCGCTGCCCACCCAGCGGAAGGTCACCGGCTTATCCATAAGGTCAATCACGCCGTCATAGGGATATGTCAGGGTGATAATGGGCGAATACACGGTGAAGGATTTTGACTCGTCAAAGGCCTGCACTTTGTCGTCCGCGACGAGTTCCGCGCGGAAACGGTACATGCCCGGCCCGGAGTAAAAATTCATCGGGATATTCCTGAGAGAAGAGGCGCCGGAACCGACATTGGCCTCGGTTGAATTGCTGTCGTGCAGAAAGACCCGCGCGCCGGAGGGGTTGAAGATGTAGAACTTGTAGAATATCCTTGAGTCATAGGCCGAACTGCAGTAGCTCTCTATCCTGAGATTTATTCTCTCGCTTGAAGAGAAAAAACTCCGTGAGGCGCCGGAGGTGTCGGTCACCGCTGTCTTTGTAATAATAACGCTCCCCGCGAAAGCGCGCGCGGGAAGCAGAAAAGCCAGAGCCGCCGCCGTCAACAGCGCGCATATTTTATTTGCTTTCATTGTCCTCATTCCCCGATATCCTGCGTCCCTTGTTCCGGAAGCTTTTTTTTTGCATCGCCTCTTTAAGCATGGCGCGAACCTCGTCACATTTTTTGTCTTCGGCGAACATAAGAGCGTTGTAGCCAAGATTATCGCGAATATCCGCGTCAGCGCCTTTTTCCAGCAGCATGCTCACCGCCGAACTGGAGCATTCAACAGAGGCCCATATGAGCGCGGTCCAGCCGTTCTTATCCTTCGCGTTTATGTCGGCGCCGTTTGAGATAAGCAGTTTCGCGCAGTCAAGAGCATTGAATCTGACGGATCTCATCAGAGCCGTTCTCCCGAACCAGTCGCAGCCGTTGACATCCGCGTCTTTCTTGATCTCCAGCTTCAGCCGCTTCACATCATTTCTCTTCAGTATAGCAGAACTTATGCCGGCGGCAAAAGCGCCCTGAGCGCAAAACACAACACACAAACAAAGCGCGAATCTCCTGCTCATCATCATTATCTCACCACCCCTATTTTTCCTCTATACTGCTTTTTACCGCCGCCGGCGGAATCCCTGAGCTCAAGTGTGTAAAAATAAACGCCGCTCGAAACATCCTGGCGGCTGTTATTTCTTAGGTCCCAGACAAATTCCTTGCCTGATTTTGGAGCCGGCGTAACCGTAAATTCGCCTTCTTTCGCAGATCGCACCAATTCGCCTGTCAATGTATATATTTTAACCGAGGCATTGTAACCAGCCCCTATATACCTTATGTGCACACCCGCTTCACTTGTTTTAAGCGCCGCAAAAGGATTCGGCCAGCAATAGACCTCGGCGCTTACAGGGAATGTGAAACTCAGCGTCACCGAAGCTCCGCCGGAAAGGACGAGCGTTTCGCTGTTTGAATACCTGCTCCCGTCCCAGGCCCTCGCGCTGTATCTGCCCGGGAGAAGGTTGCTCACCCGGAAAGAACCGTCGGACGCGACGGGTATTCTCATAACTTTTCTGCCGGCGCTAATTTCAACAAAGGCGTATTCCGAAACGGACTGCGGCATTATAAGACCGGACGCTGAGCGTATTTTTGAAGCGCTGAGGCCCGAAACCATGCCTTGAACGACACCCAGGTCAAAGTTAACGCCGAGCGTAAAATTAAAAGCCGCAGTGCCGTTCGGGGTCTGTTTTTCCGCCGAAGACTCAAGGCCGCCGGCGCCCGTCCAGGTGGCGCGCACGGTGTATGTGCCCACACCAAGGTCTGTGATGGTGTAA
>PEUP01000083.1:0-395 GCA_002780705.1 Elusimicrobia bacterium CG03_land_8_20_14_0_80_50_18
ATGTAATCCAATTTGAATCGTGTCCCGTCCGGCTCATTTCAGGTTTTGAGGCGTTTTCCCGTGTTTTTTCTTTTTTCGCGACGCGGTGAAAATTTCATCGGCGGAAAAAAAGGACACTTTGCCGCGCTCTTCCATCTTCTCAAATTCATCTATGAATTCGCGGTCTTTCAAATCCTCAAATTTTTCTATGAGAGAATTTTTAATCAGCGCGGATCTGTCATCACCGTAATAATCGGTCAGAAAATTCAGCATCTTTTCCTCTTTTTTATTCAGCCTTACCGAGATCACTCCCATTGTTTATACACCTCCTCTCTTTTATCTATCGCTATAACGAATATGTCCTGGCTCTCTATAAAAAATATAGCGCGGTATTTTCCTTTTCGCAGCCGGTAATA
>PEUP01000083.1:404-3954 GCA_002780705.1 Elusimicrobia bacterium CG03_land_8_20_14_0_80_50_18
TCGGCTCCCTCTCAACCCGCCGCGGCGGACTTTCAGCTTCTTGATGTCAAACAGCGCTAAATCTTTGGTTTTATTTATCGCAATGAAGGCATTGTTTAAATGGATAAAGATTCCATCCGGAACCTTCCCCTTATCCAACGCTTTCAACACACCTGATTCATATTTAATCATCTGTAAACATTGTAATACATCAAGACACCTTTGCCAACCCCTGAATGTTGTCAGCGTCGGACAGAAAAAGGGACATGTCCCCTTTTTAAAGGACTTTCATGGCGGCCCTGTAGCCGGCGTCAACGGCTTCGCCGCCGCGGTAAAATTCCAGCGGGCCTATGAAACCTGTGTCGGGGGATATGAGCACATCCGCCCCGTCCGAATTCTCCTTCGCCGCCGCGTATTCCAGAATATAAACGGCGTTCAATATCGTTTCAAACATACCCGGCATATCGGGAATGTCCTTCAAGACATCTTTGTAGAATTTCTTTTTCACTTTTTCCGCGTATTCCATGGCGGAGGATATTATATCGCTGTTTTCCTCCGTCAGTTTCACGAGAGTTTTTTCCAGCGCGGATAGAGCGGGAAGGGGCTGCGAAGGCCGAACAGCGCTCTTTTTTTCAGGCGCCGCCGCTTTCAGTTTTTTAGAAGGGTCGCATATAACATTGGATGCGATGACGCGGCCGGCTCCCATCTCCCGGGCGGCCTCAACCGGCACCGGCTCAATGATTCCGCCGTCCACAAAAAAACTTCCGCCCATGGGAACGGGTGTGAAGATTCCGGGAATGGATATGCTGGAACGCACGGCCTCCACGACGGAGCCTGCGCTGATCACTTTCCTGACGCCTTTTTTTATGTCGCATGTCACCACGGAGAGAGGTATTTTCAAATCCGAAAAAGACACATCTCCTATACAGGCTTTCAAAAATTCTTTAACTTTCTCGCCGTGAATAAAACCCTTGTTCAGCATAAAAAAATTAGGATCGGCAAGGCCCACGAGTTTCTTCCAGTCCAGATGACGGGCAATCTGCTCTGCCCCGTCTATGCTCCCTTCCCTGGCGAAAGCCGCCCCCACGAGAGCGCCCATGCTGGAGCCCGCGATCATATCTATTCTGACATCTTTTTCAACAAGAGCTTTTATAACGCCTATGTGAGCAATTCCCCGGGCTGAGCCGGAACCCAGCGCCAGCGCCGTCTTCGCCGTTTTGCCCGTCACCTTCCGCAGAATGTCAATCACTTTCCCTCCAGCAGTTTTTTAATGGACCGCACATCAAGCGAGAATTTTTCAAAGAGCGCCTTCTTATCTCTCGCCGAAAATGTGAAACCGTCGGCGCCGCGGCGAAGGATTTTTATATTCAGGCCGGCTTTTAAAACATGGCAGCTGATCTCATCGGCAAGGCCTCCGGAAGTGACGCCTTCTTCAAGAACCATAATCTTTTTGAAAGGCGAGAGCATCCTTACAATTTTTTTGTGGTTGAGATAATTCTGGGCGCTGAAGGCCGCAACGGCCGCTAGGGAGCCGGATTCTTTCACTGCCCTCATAGCGTAAGAGGCCAGATGGGGGCCCGAAACAGCGAGACAGACTTTCTTTCCTTCCTTCAGCATCACGCCGCAATCAATTGTAAATCTCCGCGCGGGCGTCTTAAAAGGAAAATCCGGCGGGCTTCTTCGCAATTTTATATAAACGGGATAAGCCCAGGTTTTTTTGGCGCGGCCCAGATAATATCTCAGCAATTTTCTTGTTTCATCCGCGGAGAAAGGATCATACACTCTCATGGAATGTATAGACCTCATCATCGGCACATCACCCGTCATTTGATGTGTTTTACCGTCGGTGGCATAGCAGAGCCCCGAATAACTGCCGGCATAAATAACCGGCGTTTTTTCCGTGGCGTTGACATATATCTGTTCAAAACATCTACGGAAGAAACTCGCATAAGTGTTGACGACCGGAAGAAATCCGGAAAGGCCGAAGCCCCCCGCCGCGGACGCCATGTCCTGCTCGGCGATACCGGATTCCACAAATCTGTTTCCGTATTGTTCCGCTATGGGTGTGAGTTTCATGGATTTTTCAAGATCAGCGTCAAGAACTATTATTTTTTTATTTTTTTGCATTAACGACAAAAGCTCTCCGGCAAAAGCGTCTCTGGTTGAAACAGCGGTTGAGGCCGACGGAGCGGTCGGCGGCGCGGGCGGGATGGAAATTTTCCAGCGCCCGAAGGCCTCTCTGATACAGGCCTCGCCGCTTGAGCGGACAAGCTCTTCCAGTATGCGCGCGTATTCCTCCGCTGACGGCAGTTTTGAATGCCAGACGGCCTCTCTTCTTGAGGGATTTTTCATGGCCGTGACAGAACTGCCCGCGCCTTTCACCGTGTCGGCGATGATCACGCAATTTTCTTTCCCACCCGCCGAAGCGAACGCCTTTGACAGGCTTTTCATGTCATTGCCGCGGGCCGGGATGACTTTAAAGCCGAAGCCCGACAGAATTTTCTCAAGATCATCTATATCCTTGATATCCTTCACGGCGCTGTCCGTCTGGAGCTTGTTCCTGTCAATCACCGGAATGAGCTCAGTAAGACGGTTTTTTCTGATGGTCATCAGGGCCTCAAAATTCTGGCCTTCCTGCAGTTCGCCGTCGCCGAGAATCACAAAAACACGGCGTGTTTCTTTTTTTAGACGGGACGCCATAACCATTCCGGCGGCCTTTGACAGCGACTGTCCGAGAGAGCCCGTGTTGGAAACAATTCCGGGCGTGCTCATGTCCGTGTGCGCCTGCAGACCTTCAGGGGTCTTGTAATTGAGAAGCGATTCAAAACTTATGACACCTTTGGCCGCGAGAGCGGCGTATTGCGCGGGGGCGGCGTGGCCCTTGCTGAGTATCAGTATGTCATCAGGCCGCATCACGCTGAAATAGAGATATGTCACAATATCCGCGCATGAGAAAGTCGCGCCCAGCCAGCCGTGTTCAGCGGATTTTATCGCCGCGAGGGCGTTGATCCTGTTGACGGCGGCAAGACGCGGAAGTGTTGTGAGCGAAACTTTCGCCGGCAGTTTCCCGAAAGCTTTTCTGAAAAGCGTTTTATCTACAAGGAAAATTTTTCCTTCCATATGTAAATTCTCAGTAATGGAAAGCGCTCTCGCCTATGAATTCCCGGAGAATGGAATTGTGCGGCACCCTTTTGGAAGGAATGGGAAGAAAGAAACGCAGATAATACAGCAGACGCCTTGCCTCAAAATAAGAATCATCCGTCTTCTTCACATTGTTGAGGAGTTTTTCAACAAGCGGTTTCAGCACCGCCTGCTCGTAAATGAGCGACGAATTAAAGAAGACATCGCAGGTGCGCTGAAAAGGAAAAATGTATCTGTCTTCACCTTCCCGCACCTTCGGGAAGCGCTTTATAGAATCCGAAGCGGAATAGCCCCTGAATTTGTTATCCCTGACAATGCGCCTTATGAGACGCGAATCAGAGGTGAATATCCTGTTGTCGTTGTCAATCCCCAGCTGCGTGAGAGCGCTGACGAAAATCCTGAAAAATTTATCCGACGGGATATTCGGCAG
>PEUP01000083.1:3998-6634 GCA_002780705.1 Elusimicrobia bacterium CG03_land_8_20_14_0_80_50_18
GCATCCGGTGGATTTACGGCGGCCCTGTTTAAAATCGTACTCCTGAAGGCCTATCTCTTTGCCATCAAGTAGCTCTCCCATCTGGTGTCTCAGGAATTTGAGATCCAGCGCGCGCACCGACTCAAAATCGTAATCGCCGTCCTTCGTGCGGGGAGTCTTTTCGCGTGAGTGAAAGTAATTATCAAGCGATATTTCCGTGGATCTGAGCCCGTCCGCCCGGAGCTGCACGCCCAGCCTCTTTATGAATGTCGTCTTACCCGACGAGGAGGGGCCGGCCACGCAAATCAGCCTCTTCCTCGGAAAGGAATTCTTTATCATGTTCGCTATCTCAACAATCTTGCGTTCGTGAAAAGCCTCCTGCACATTTATCAGAGTCCTGCTGGAGCCGTCCGCGATAGCGCAGTTGAGATCACCGGCGTTCTGTATTCCGAGAATACGGTTCCATTCCTTGGTTTCCATATACACCTTGTAAAGTTTTCTCTGCCTGTCTTTGCCGGCGGGCAATTTCTCTATGTCGCCCCTGGCGGGAAACTGCAGTATAAAGCCGTGATTGTATTTTATGAGGCGGAAAGTCCTGAGGCTCCCGGCCGATAAAACCGTTTCCGCGAGCATAAAATCAAAATAGCCCCGCAAAAAAACAATCTCTATTTCCGCGTCCGGAAGATAGCGCACGGCCTTGTATTTATCATCCCTGCCGTATTTCCTGCATAGTCTCAGGGCGCGCGCTTTTTTCATCCTAATCTTCTTAAATTTCTCATCCGCTGAAATGATTTTCCTCATGCGGGCTGTCACCTTGTCAATGAAAGAGTCTGTGAGCCTCTCGCCGCCGTTTATCTCGTAGAAGTAACCGTTCATCAAGGTCTGCCCCACATGCAGGGATGCCTTGGGGTAAAGCTCGTGTATCACGCACTCAAGCAGAATGGATAAACTGCGGCGGTAAATCTCCGCGCCGTGCTTGGTGTTGAAGCTCACCTCGCCGCGCTCAATCGCTATATAAAAATCTTTGTCTTTTGTCATAATGATTGTATTTTAGCTTAAAAACTGGAAAATCAAAAGGGGAAGACTTACACAAACAGCTTTTGGAATCTCCTGATGGCTCCGGCGGGGTCATCCGACAAAAGCACCGCCGAGATTGCGCACAGGGCGTCGGCGCCGGCGGAGGCAACTTCGCGCGCGTTGTCAAAATTGATTCCGCCTATGGCGACCAGAGGCAGGCTTGAGAAACTTTTTATTTTTTTTATCATCGCCGGTCCGCAGGCCTCCCCGGCGTCTTTCTTTGTTGATGTGCCGAAGACGGGGCTCACCCCAAGATAATCCGCGCCATGGCTTTCGGCCTCGCGGGCTTCGTTTTCATTATGGACAGTAACGCCTATTACCCTGTCCTTTCCGAGAAGCCTGCGGGCTTCTTTAACCGGCATGTCATCCTGGCCTATGTGAACGCCGCCGGCCGAAACGGCCAGAGCAATGTCTATCCTGTCGTTTATTATCAGCAGCGTCTCACGGCAGATTTTCCTCAATGCGGACGCTTCTTCAAAAAGTTTTTTGGTTGAAGCGTTTTTTTCCCTGTACTGTACAACGCCGACGCCGCTTTTGACAGCCAAAGAAACATCGGAGAGAATCCCCTGACGGCTCAAACCGGAATCCGTGATGAAGTAATAACCCTTTATCAAGCGAGCTTTTCCCGCGTTTCTACCTGCTCCCTGTTGAGATTATAAACGCAGTCAAAAAGGTCATTTTTGAAACTGCCCGTGCCCATGGAGATCCCTGAGGCTATCTCCGCGGCTATGCCGAAACAGACCAGCGCCGAGGCCGAAGCGCGGGCGAGATCTTTTTCAACCGCCGCGAAAGCGCCTATGACCGAAGCCGCCATACAGCCGGTGCCCACGATTGCGCCCATCATATCCGCACCGTTTGACACCCTGTAAACGCGGGAAGAATCCGATATTATATCCTCTTTGCCGGTGATAACAACCGTACAGGATTTTTCAGCGGCGAGCTCTGATGCCATAACGGAAAGATCCGCGTCAACAGAGCCGCTGTCAACGCCTTTGGTCTTCACCCCCATTCCCGCGACCCGCGCTATTTCAGAGGCGTTTCCCTTGATGATATTCACCTTGGCGCTTTTCAGGATTTCACGGACTTTGCTGTCCCTGAAAGGCGTCGCGCCGGCCCCGCAGACATCCAGGATGACCGGTATTCCTTTTTTGTTGGCGGCGCAGGCGGCAAGTTTCATGGATTCTATCAGCTCACTTGTCAGCGTTCCTATGTTGAGCACCAGCGACGAGGCGATAGACGCCATGTCCGCAACTTCCTCTTTCGCGTGGGCCATAACGGGGCTCGCCCCGAAAGATTTGACAATATTGGCGCAGTCGTAAATCGTCACCCAGTTGGTTATGTGATGCACCAGCGGTTTTTCCTTTCTCACTTTTTCCAGCAATTCCCATGTGCTCATTAAATCCTCCCATCTTCTCCTGCTCTCTGACACAACGATGAATTCTATAAAGCTTCGCGCTTTCAGTCAACACGCCGGGGTACCCTCCCGGTGGGAATAGGAAGGGACATCGTGACCCCCCAAAGGGAACATATAGGTTTGTTAGATTGGTTTGTTTTGGAGAAGAAGAGGAAGAAGAATCTCG
>PEUP01000044.1:0-3878 GCA_002780705.1 Elusimicrobia bacterium CG03_land_8_20_14_0_80_50_18
TGGGCGCCGAAGAAATCGGTGAGGGCTATATTGGCGGAGTCGTCTTCCCTCAGCTGGGCTATTTTTCTTTCAACGCCGGCCTCAGCCGCGTACAGTGCCTGCTGTGACAGATGGAGCTTGCTGCTGCTCTTGGTTTCATGCGAGATGAGCATGACGAGCGAAAAGGATATGAGCGTGAGAAAGAGCATGAGAAAGAGAGCGAACACCAGCGACGCGCCCGATTCGCGGGGATTTTTACAATTTCTAATCATATTTTGCCTTTATCGTCGCATAAATGAGTTCCTTGTCCTCGCCTCTTTCCGTCCACGAGACCCTCACCCTGATGGTTTTATACTTGCCGTTGTCGCCGAGTGACGAGAGTGTGATTTCCTTCTCCAGCGTGTAGGGCACGCCCTCAGCCAGCTCCCCCGTGTGCACCACCGTCAGAGTCGTTGTGCTCAGCGCATCGGCGTCAAAATCCGGGCGGTTGTTCTCTATCCAGTTGACGGCCTCACTATACGCCATTGTTTTGAACTTCGCGAGTTTCTCCGCTTTTATGTTGTTCATCAGGGTCTGTATAAAAGCCAGAGACACATAGGTGACGATCATTACCGCCAACAGCACTTCTATGTATGTAAAAGCTCGGATACCGCGTGGCGGGATGGCAATCCCGCCGCTACAGTTTTTCGCGCGCGAGCGAAAGCCGCACTTTGCTGTATTTTGCGATGCCCCCATACTCTGATTATACAACGAATCCTTCAAGAATAGAAGGGGACGGTGCCTGCCCACTTAACAATCTTATAAAGGCGCAGCCGCGCTCGGGCGTCTTGTCTCTCCTGTAGGAAAATATATTCCCTTCCTCAAATGAGCAAAGGCCGGAATCGTGGATATTCTGATGCTTGACGCCTGAAGATTCAAGCTGCTGTTTGATTATGAGCTTCAAATCCACGAATTTTTTGCCTTTTTTCTCTTTCACATAAATTTCAGGAAAGACATGAGCGAGCTCCTCTGACACCTCAAAATGCCGGCGGCATATACCCGGGCCGAGCACCGTTTTCAATGAGGACATTCGCAGAGGATATTTCTTTTCTATGCTGTCCATTGTTGAGATTATTATGTTCTTGGAAACGCCTCTCCAGCCGGCGTGGATGATACCGGCGAAAGAAGCCTGCTCGTCATAAAAATAAACCGGAATGCAGTCGGCTGTGAAAATAAGCAGCACCACATTCCTGTCCAGGGTGACAAGGACATCAACATCCGGCTGGGGGCTGGGGGTCTGTATATCCGCCTCTTTCAAAACCGTGCCGTGCGACTGTTTCGCGTAAACCGGCAGTGCCCCCGCGAAATGCCTCCTGGCGAAGGCCTCCATGTTCGCGCTGTCCTTCATGTCTCCGCCGGAGCGGAAAGAGAATAAAGCTTTTACGCCGGAGCCGAGATACTTTGAAAAATCCGCAAAATCATCAGGAACTCTTCTCCCCATATTTATTCCGCGCGGCGCGCCATCAAAAATTCCTTTTGATTCCCGGGTTCTGGCGCTTATTCCCCGCGGGACCTTCGCCCTCGCTGAAACCGGTCGCCGCCGTGGCCATATCCACACCCCTCATGTATAGCTTGAACTCTTCGGGATTGGGTGAAACCCCGAGCGCGTCTTCCTCGCTTATAATGTCTTTTTCACAAAGAGCAGAAAGGGCCTGGTTAAAGGTCTGCATCCCGTAATAAGCGCCTTTAGCCATCTGTTCGTATATTTCCGAAAGACTGTTATCCGCTATGAGTTTCTTGATTGCCTCGTTGTTCACGAGGATTTCGCAGACCGGAACCATGCGCGAAGCGTCTTTGCTTTTCATGAGTCTCATGGAGATGATTGCCCTGAGTGTCTCGGAAAGCTGTATCCTCACCTGGTTCTGATGCGACACCGGGAAAAAATCTATTATTCTGGATACCGTCTGATAAGCGTTTATCGTGTGCACGGTGGAAAAAACGAGATTCCCCAGCTCCGCGGCCGTGAGGGCAGCTTCAATGGTGTCTATATCCCTCATCTCTCCTATGAACAGCACATCGGGATCTTCTCTGACGATGTTTTTAAGCGCGTCAATATACGACAGCATGTCTCCGCCGAGCTCCCGCTGGGTCACGATGGATTTATTGTCCTTGAAAAAATATTCTATGGGGTCTTCCAGAGTTACTATGTGCGCGTGCCGGCTGTTGTTTATGTTGCTTATCATCGCCGCGAGCGTTGTGGATTTGCCGTGACCGGCCGGGCCCGTCACAAGCACAAGACCGTTATTGGCCTCGGTTATCGTTTTAAGCGCACTGGGTAATCCCAGCGTCTCAAAATCCGAAGGAGCGTCGGGGATGGCTCTGAAAACCGCCGCGACAGAACCCCTCTGATAGAAAGCCGCGCCGCGAAAACGGCCCAGTCCGGGTATAGCGTAGGAAAAATCGCACTGGCGTTTTTCTTTAAGGTCCGCGGCGCTCTTCTCATCAAGAATGGCGTTGATAGCCCCCGCCAGCTCATCCCTATCCATAGTCGGCAAATCGGTCCTGACAAGATCCTTTTTGACCCGGAAGACAGGATTCTGCATAACGCGCAGATGCATATCGCTGGCGCCGGCTTTGATCATTTCCTCAAAGAATTGATTGATCTTCATCAATAAGATTTTTTACGCATACCGGGCGGCACATCAACAGCGTCGGGTTCTTCCGGCACCGCGAACCTGGTCTCAAAACCGTCGACGGGCGCTTCCTCGCGCTCGGATTTTTCCTCAAAATTAGTAGCCACGACCGTCACCTTGACATTATCCTCAAAAGCGCTGTCGTATGTCTGTCCGAAATAGACATGACAGTCCTTTGAGACCTCTTTCTTCACTATGTCCATCGCTTCCGCCACCTCAAAGAAAGTCAGATTCTGGGGGTTGCCCGTTATATTCACCAAAAGCCCGCGCGCGCCCGTGATGGATATATCCTCGAGCAAAGGGCTGTCCATGGCGCGGGTTATAGCGTCCTGCGTCCTTTTTTCGCCCTGGCCCTCGCCGATACCCATAAGCGCTTTACCGGCGTCTTTCATTATGGCTTTGACATCCGCGAAGTCCACTTGTATGACGGACTGGGAAGTGATTATATCCGTTATGGCCTGCACGGCCTGACGAAGAACATCGTCAACGGTGTTGAAGGCCGCTTCTATGAGCGTGCTCTTTTCTATCACCGTAAAAAGTTTCTGGTTCGGTATTGTCAGTATCGTATCAGCCGTCCCCTCTATACTTTTAAATCCGGCCTCGGCCTGCTTCATCCTGACCGAACCCTCAAAACCGAAAGGCTTCGTCGCGAGAACGACTGTCAGTATGCCCATCTCTTTGGCCATCGCGGAAAAAACCGGAGACGCTCCGGTGCCCGTGCCTCCGCCCATGCCGGCGGTGACAAAAACCATGTCCGCGCCTTCCAGGGCCTGCCTGATGACATCCTTGGACTCTTCCGCCGCCGTACGGCCGATTTCGGGATTTCCTCCGGCTCCGAGGCCTTTGGTGCTCTCCTCGCCTAACTGTATCCTGTATGTGGCAAGAGATTGCTTCAAGGCCAGAGCGTCCGTGTTGGCCGCTATGAAATCAACGCCCTTGATATTGGAATTGATCATCCGGTTGATAGCATTGCAGCCGCCGCCGCCCACGCCTATAACTTTTATCCTGGCTCTTAAATTATCCTCACCTTCCACTTTTATCATTACGCACCTCCAAGCCCATTCTTAGATATTGTGGATGAGCGAAACTCATCTCTCGTAATTCTAAGATATTTCGGGCTTTTAGTAAACACCATATAAGTCAACTATCAGTTTTTTGATTTTTTCCCTGAAAATTGGGACAGAAGCATTGTTCTCTATCACAAAATCCGCGCAATCAGCCGCATAG
>PEUP01000044.1:4014-4543 GCA_002780705.1 Elusimicrobia bacterium CG03_land_8_20_14_0_80_50_18
CGGCGCAGAGGGGGTGAGAGGCAAGGATATTTTCCATTTCGCTTTTGATGGCCGGGTGCATTATGGTCTCAAGCTCGCGCATGGACGATTCGGAATTAAACACTATGCTCTTCAGTTTCTCCCTGCTTATCGAGCCCTTGTTATCCCTGATGACATCGCCAAATGCTTCCAGCACTTTTTCCGAGACGGGATTCCCTTTCTCTAAAAGTCCGTGAGCGATATCGTCGGCGGAACAGGTGAAAAAACCGGCTTCGGCAAAGACCTTTAATGCCTCGCTCTTGCCCGAGGCGAAACTGCCTGTAATGCCTATTCTCAGCCGGCGGAGCGATTTATTTTGTGGCAAGATTATTGACAAAAGTCTGGAAAGGTTCCTCAAGGGCGAGATAGAGCATATAGGAAAGAAAAATGAGCGTGTATATCACGAAAAGCGATTTCAGCATAAAAGCCAACGTCAGAGGCTGTTCCGTTGCCAGCAGATTTTCTCCGCAGAACTTGCAATAAAGCTCGTTCTTCTTATTGTCTTTGCCGC
>PEUP01000044.1:4598-6450 GCA_002780705.1 Elusimicrobia bacterium CG03_land_8_20_14_0_80_50_18
GACCTTCGGCCTGCCACCCCTTTTACAAAAAAAGGGGAATGACCCCGTCAGACCTTCGGCCTGCCACCCCTTTTACAAAAAAAGGGGAATGACCCCGTCAGACCTTTTCTGCCGGGAACCAGTGCTTTGTCTTATTGGCTATCTTTACGAGGGTGAGCATCACCGGCACCTCCACCAGCACACCGACGATTGTCGCCAGCGCCACGGGAGACGCGGGGCCGAACAGTGAGATCGCCACAGCCACCGAGAGCTCAAAAAAATTCGACGCCCCTATCATACCCGCCGGAGCGGCGATATTATGGCACAGCTTCAGCTTTTTGCTCCCGAAATACGCTATGAAAAATATCAGGAATGTCTGTATTGTCAGCGGCACCGCTATCAGTAATATATGAAGCGGGTTATTGACGATGACATCACCCTGAAAAGAGAAAATGATTATCAGCGTGAGCAGTAATCCTGTAATGGTCACATTATTGAATTTCGGAATGAATTTGGTGTTAAAATACTCTTCGCCCTTCTGTTTTATGACCCTGTGCCTGGTGAAACTGCCGCCGGCAAGAGGTATGACGACGAAAAGCGCGACGGATAAAAGAAGTGTGTCCCAGGGAATGGTGATGCCGCTTATGCCCAGCAGAAAGGCCACGATGGGCGTGAAAGCGAAAAGTATGATGATGTCATTTGTGGCGACCTGAACGACCGTATAGGCGGGATTTCCTCTTGTCAGATGGCTCCATACAAAAACCATGGCCGTGCATGGCGCCGCGCCGAGGAGAATCGCTCCCGCAAGATAATCTTTCGCCAGGTCCGGCGGGATCAATGATTTAAAAACCACATAAAAGAAAAACCAGGCTATGCCATACATGGTAAAGGGTTTTATCAGCCAGTTGGTCACCCAGGTGACATACAGCCCTTTCGGATTTTTACCGACATTCTTAATGCTGGCGAAATCCACCTTCATCATCATCGGATAAATCATCAGCCAGATGAGAATCGCGATAGGTATGGAGACCCGCGCGTATTCAAATTTCCCCAGAAATTCCGGAACAGCCGGAAGAAACTGCCCTATCAAAATTCCCGCCGCCATACAAAGCACGACCCAGAGTGTTAAATACTTCTCAAAAAAACCGATCCCGCTTTTTTCTTCACTCATAAAACCTCCTCAACAGAACAACATATATACGCCGCCAAGGACAACCAGGACTCCGCATATTTTTTTAAGTATTGCCGCGCCATTTGATTTTTCGTTCCAGTCAAGATAATGCTGAATGATTTCCGAAAATGTGCCCGCAAATACAATAACCGAACAGTGGCCTACAGCATACGCCAGAACAAGAGTGACGGCAAACACAATGTTTTTAGATGCGACGGAGAATACCACCCCGAGCATAGGCGCCATATAAGCAAAAGTGCAGGGGCCTAAAGCAATTCCGAATATCAGGCCGATCAGAAACGCCGCAAAAAGGCCTTTTCTTTTCATTCCGGGCTGTTTCGCATTGCCTAAAAAAGGTAAAGGTATTATTTCCAGAAGATGAAGCCCAATTATGAAAAATATTATAGCTACAAAATAATTGCCGTATTTTCCCACATCGCCAAGCATCCTTCCCAGAAGCCCGGTAACAACCCCTATCAAACCGATGGTTACAAGTATTCCCGTTGAAAACAGAAGTGATATCCAGAAAGCCCTTTTAGCGGTTATCTTGCCCTGTTCGTCGATAAACCCTACTATCAGCGGAATACTCGCCAGATGGCAGGGGCTCAGAATTATGCTTAGAATTCCCCAGATAAACGAACCGAACACGGCTACCGCGGGAGTTCCGTATAAAGCCTGAGACAAAAAATCAAACAGATTTCT
>PEUP01000002.1:0-194 GCA_002780705.1 Elusimicrobia bacterium CG03_land_8_20_14_0_80_50_18
CTGATTCAGTTCATTTATATCCATATTTCCCTCCTACAATGCTTCTCAATCCTGTGAATGAAAATTCTAAAATCTCTCCTGAAAAATGTCAACAGGAATTGAACAGGAATTGAGGACGGTGCTTTCAATAAGACATTTTTCCTTCACATCTCCCTGAGTTAGTCAATAAGTCAATGAACGTCCCCAGCGAGGAA
>PEUP01000002.1:265-15303 GCA_002780705.1 Elusimicrobia bacterium CG03_land_8_20_14_0_80_50_18
ACGGCTTTTTCAACGGCATTGGCGGCCTCTTCCTCGCCGATGTTGGAAAGGAGCATCCCGAGAGCGCATATCGCGGCCAGAGGATTGATGACATTTTTTCCGGTGTATTTGGGCGCGGAACCGCCTATGGGTTCAAACATTGACACGCCTTCGGGATTGATGTTTCCGCCGGCGGCGATACCCATTCCGCCCTGTGTCATTGCCGCGAGGTCGGTGATTATGTCTCCAAACATGTTATCGGTGACAATGACATCAAACCATTCCGGGTTTTTCACCATCCACATACAGGTGGCGTCAACGTGAGCATAATCTGTTTTGACGTCGGGATATTCCTCGGCGACCTCATAGAATGTCCTTTCCCAAAGATCCCATGCGTATGTAAGAACATTTGTCTTTCCGCAGAGAGTGAGCTGTTTTCTCTTGTTGCGTTTCCTTGTGAAATCAAACGCATATCGGATACATCTTTCTACACCGGCTCTTGTGTTGTATGAGGTCTGAATAGCAACTTCATCTTTCGCGCCTTTATTCCTGAATTCACCCATTCCCGTATAAAGTCCTTCATTATTTTCTCTGACGACGACATAATCTATTTCATCAGGGCCTTTGTCCTTAAGCGGTGTCCACACTCCCGGATAAAGTTTTACCGGACGGAGATTGATATATTGTTTGAGGTCAAATCTCATCTTCAGAAGAAGGCCCTTTTCAAGTATTCCGGGCTTTACATCCGGATGTCCCACTGCCCCCAAATATATGACATCAAATTTTTTGAGCGTCTCTATCCCGTCGGCGGGAATCACCTCTTTCGTCCGCATATACCTTTCACCGCCCCAGTCCAGCATTGTCGTCTCATACTCAAAGCCGAATTTTTTTGAGACCGCTTTAAGGACCTTCAGCCCCTCCGCGACAACTTCCGGCCCTGTCCCGTCTCCGCCTATAACCGCAATCTTGTGTTTCTTCATTTTGAAATTCCTCCTAATCCACCCATCTTTTCATTTTTTCTTATTTCCTAACTCGTCTTCAATTTCTTTAACCGTAGGCAATGAAGATTTTAACTTTTGCGGTAATGCGCGAGTTAATTCATATTCGGACACACCTATCGGTTTTTTGAATCCGCGCAGAGCGTATTCGGCCGCAACCGTATTCTTATCCTGGCACAAAATTAAACCTATGCTCTGATAATCTGTTTCGTGTTTTAGAACATCATCAACCACATTGCAATAAAAGTTTATTTTCCCTGCATATTCAGGTTTAAATTTTCCTTTTTTTAATTCAATCACGATAAAACGCCTTAAATGAAGATGGTAAAATAAAAGGTCAATGTAAAAATCCTCATCTCCCACATTGAGATGATATTGCCGTCCCACAAACGAAAATCCCTGACCTAATTCCAATAAAAACTTTTCTAAATGGCGAATAATGCCCGCTTCCAGCTCCCGCTCTCTGAATGGTTCTTCTAATGTAAGGAAATCAAAAATATACGGATCTTTTAAGGATTGTTTTACTAAATCTGATTGCGGGGCGGGAAGACACAAATCAAAATTGGCGGCTACCCTGCCTTCGCGCCGACAAGCCCTGCTCTTAATCATCAAACTAAGCACATTGCGGCTCCAACCGTTTTTTATAGTTTTTTGCATATACCATAAGCGTGACGACATGTCTTTGACTTTCTCCATGAGTAAAACATTGTGCCCCCATGGAATTTTAGCGACGGTCTGCTGCAATTTTTCCGAAACCTCTTTTGGAACTGATTTTGCCGCAGCTTGCGGCATATTTTTATCGCCTTTCTGTTTTTGTAATTTTGCCACAGCTTGCGGCAATTTTTCAGCGCCGCGGACTCCACTTAATTTTGCAACAGGTTGTTGCAAAATTACCGGCTTTTCGTATTCCCTCGCAAAACGAATCATATAGCCTATATTCCTTTCAGAAAATCCTTTAACTTCGGATAATTCATTGCTAATGTCTTTTGATAATTTCGGAATAACGCCGGCGCCCCAGCCCTCCTTTTTCTGCCTTGTGTCAATCATTCGCCCGATATCCCAGTAAAGATAGATTAATTCCGCGTTTACGGATAAAACAGCCCGTACCCGGGATGTTTGAATTCGGGTTTTAATCTGCGCTAAAAAATCAAGGTATTTATTTTTTTCTATCCGCATATCAGAACTCACTATCTTTTAATTAAAAATATCCAAATCCAGCATAAATAAATACATAATATTTTGCGCATTTTTTCATGATTTTATTTTACAAAAAGAATTATGGATATGTCTATTAATCCGCATTAGATGCGGCTACTTCTAATAAACATTCTCACCTGCCCCTTTGAACAGCGTAATTCAGAAGGCCGCCGAAGGACACTATTTTCTTTATGAATTCCGGAACGGGCTTCACTTTGTAAATCTTTTTCGCACGGGCGTTTATTATCTCGCCTTTCCGCATGTCTATCGTTATCTCATCTCCCGCGCGGGCGTCTTTTTTCATATCGCATACAAAAACCATAAGGCCTATGTTTATGCAGTTTCGCAGAAAAATACGGGCGAAGGATTTTGCTATGACGGCCGAAATGCCCGACGCCTTTATGGCTATGGGCGCGTGTTCCCTCGACGAGCCACAGCCGAAATTATCTCCGGCGACTATGATATCGCCCTTCTTCACCTTTTTGCTGAAATCTTTATCCAGGTCCTCCATGCAGTGCGCGGCGAGCTCATCCGCGTTGTCTGAAGTCAGAAATCTCGCCGGTATTATCACATCCGTGTCCACAGAATCCCCGACGACATAAGCGTTCCCTTTTATAATATTTTTCATTTTCTCTCCGTTTAATCCCTAAAGCTGTTCCGGCGATATTATGCGCCCCCTGACGGCCGAGGCGGCGGCCGTGTAGGGCGAGGCCAGATACACACGGGAGCTGACAGCCCCCATCCTGCCGACGAAATTCCTGTTGGTCGTGGATATCGCCGTTTCTCCGCCGGCGAGTATCCCCATGTGACCGCCCAGACAGGGCCCGCATGTCGGAGGAGCTATGACGCATCCGGCTTTCAGGAAGGTCTCTATATAACCTTTCTTCATCGCCTCGGCATAAACTTCCTGACTGCCGGGAAGGATTATACAGCGCAGGCCGGCGCTTATCTTCCTGCCTTTCATGATCTTCGCCGCCTGGGCGAAATCGCTTATTCTGCCGTTTGTGCAGGAACCTATTACGGCCTGGTCTATTTTCACCTTATTTAATCTCGCGGCCGGGCCCACTTTATCGGGAAGATGCGGCGAGGCGACGAGAGGCTTGACCGCGCTTATATCCATTTTGAATGTCTGAGCCGAAGGCCCGTCGGCGAAATTCCGGGCTTTCCTGCCCGGACGCCCTTTGACATAATCCGCCGTCTTTTTATCAGGCACGACAAAACCGGCCTTGCCGCCGGCCTCAATGGCCATGTTGCACATCGTGAATCTCTCATCCATTGAGAGAGCGCTTATGACAGTGCCCGCAAATTTCATGGCTTTGTAATTCGCGCCGTTGACGCCTATTTTTCCTATGGTCAGAAGGATGAGATCCTTGCCTGTTATGAATTTCCCTTTTTTGCCGCTGTAAACAAATTCCATGACCTCCGGCACCATGAACCATATTTTGCCCATCAGCATCGCGAACGCGACATCGGTGGAGCCGACACCCGTGGAAAATGCCCCGAGCGCCCCGTATGTGCAGGTGTGGGAATCCGCTCCTATGACGACATCGCCGGGCTTGACGATGCCTTTCTCGGGCAGAATGACATGCTCTACGCCGCCGTTGCCTATCTCAAAAAAGCGTATCTTCTGTTTCCTCGCGAAATCCCGAAGGAATTTCACATTTTCGGCGGATTTGATGTCCTTGTTCGGCGTGAAGTGATCGCACACGATCACAACCGAGCCGGGATTTTTAATCTTCTTTCCTCTTTTGAGGAACTCCTTCACAGCCAGAGGCCCCGTCACATCGTTCATCAGCACCGTGTCGCAGCGGGCCTCTATGTATTCTCCGGCGGAAACGCTTTTTCTGCCCGAAGCGTGAGAAAGAATATTTTCAACGTAGTTCACGTTTTGATATTCCGCAGTTCAAGCTTGTTGAGAGCAGAAAGGTATGCCAGTATGGAAGCCTCTATTATATCCGTTGACGAGGAAACTCCCGCGAGCACTTTTTTCCCGAAAGCCGCCCTGAGCCGCACCTCGCCCTGCGCGTCTTTACCGACGGTGATGGACTTCACCTGATAATCCGTGAGGACGCCTTTCCTGCCACTGACCGCCTCCACCGCCTTGAGGACGCTGTCAACCGGTCCGTCGCCCGCGGCCTCGCCCTTAAATATTTTGCCTGCTTTCTTGAGCGTCACCTTTCCTTTTGAACCGGACGGCGTGGTGTGCACCTCAAAATTCTTCAGCTCAAAACCGTCCCTTCTGCCCATGTCTTTTTCTATGAGCGCTATTATGTCCTCGTCATACACTTTTTTCTTCTTGTCGGCCAGTTTTTTGAACTCGGCGAATATGGCGTCAAGTTTATCGCCCGCGACCTGAAAGCCCAGATCTTTAAATTTTTTTGCCAGCGCCGCGCGGCCCGAATGCTTGCCCAGCACCAGCTGAGAGCCCGATATACCCACATCCTCCGGCTTCATTATCTCGTAGGTCTGGGCTTTTTTGAGCACCCCGTCCTGATGAATGCCCGCCTCGTGCGAGAAAGCGTTTGCGCCGACGATAGCTTTGTTCGGCTGGACCACGATGCCCGTCATGTGCGACACCATTCCCGAGACGCGCGCTATCGCGTGCGTGTCCACGCCTGTCTTTATCTTCGGGAAACGCACTTTCAGGGCCATCACGATTTCTTCAAGCGAGGCGTTGCCCGCGCGCTCTCCCAGGCCGTTGACCGTGCATTCCACCTGACGGGCTCCGGCGAGAACCGCCGCCAGCGAATTGGCCGTGCCCAGTCCCAGATCGTTGTGGCAGTGCACCGAAAACACAGCCTTGTGCGAATTTTTCACATTAGTCAGCAGATAGCTGATGAGTTCCCCCATCTCCTCAGGATAGGAGTAGCCGACGGTGTCCGGAATGTTTATTATTCCGGCGCCGGCGGATATGACTTTCTCAATTATTTCGCAGAGGAATTTTTTATCGCTGCGCGTGGCGTCCTCACATGAGAATTCCACCTCGTCGCAATATCCGCGAGCGAGTTTCACCGCTCCCACGGCATTTGAGACAACCTCATCTTTTGACATCCTGAGTTTGTACTTCATGTGCACGGGCGAGGTCGCGATAAAAGTGTGTATGCGTTTATGGCGGGCCGCGGCAAGAGCTCCTGCGGAAGCGGCAATATCTTTTTCAACGGCGCGGGAGAGCGAACACACGGTGGTATCCTTCAGCGCGGAAGATATGTCCTGTATGCTCTTGTAATCGTCGGGAGAAGAGATGGCAAAGCCCGCCTCTATGACATCCACTTTCATTTTCTCCAGCTCGCGCGCTATTATGAGTTTCTGAGCGCTTGAGAGCGACGCTCCCGGAGACTGTTCTCCGTCGCGCAGAGTCGTGTCAAATATGATTATTTTTCCGGGCATCAGACTTTCCTCCTCATTCTTATCGTTCTGACGACGATATCCAGCACGCCGTAAAGCAGATAAGCTATCAGCATCAGCGACACAATGCTTTCCGGATACATCACGAAAAGCACCAGCCACACTATGGTTATTGTGAACACCCTCATCGGCAGCATGCCTGTGAGTTTGAGCCTGCTCCCGTGCGGATACCTCAGCTTGGTCAGCATCAGAAAAGATACCAGTACCATCAGAAAAGGCAGGATGTGCGCAAAAAGCGGCGCCCTCTCAACAAGAAATCTGAAACTCCGTTTTGGGGAATCCGCCTTGTAGATTTCCATCAGCAGAACAAATGCCGCAAGCACCCCGGCGGCGGGGGGAGACGGAAGCCCCTCAAAATAGGGAGATTTCTCTTCGTGGCTGGCGCCCGTGTTGTAGCGGGCAAGCCTGATCGCCACAGACAGCACGAACAAAAGACAGACAGCCCAGCCCAGACGGAAATCCTTAAGGTAATATATCCACACCAGAAGAGCAGGGGCCATTCCAAAAGACACCGTGTCGGCTATGCTGTCAAACTCCACTCCGAATTTGGAACCGGTGTGCGTCATGCGGGCCAGGTAGCCGTCCAGCGAATCCATCACCCATCCCAACACGATCAGCCATGCGGCCAGGGAATATCTCTCCTGCAGGGCAAAGATTACTGACACAAAACCGCAGCCTATGTTGACCGCCGTGAAAACGCTGGGAAGATATATCCCTGTCCTGAATTTTTTCATTACCATTTCGCTATCACCGAGCGGGCGCAGTCAAGCTTGTCGCCTTCTTGCACCAGAAGCTCACAGGAAGAGGGGAATTCGCAGTCCACCTGAGAGCCGAATTTTATCATGCCGAATTTTTCACCCTGTTCCACAGCATCGCCCTCTTTTTTCCAGCAGAGGATGCGGCGGGCTATGGAACCAACGATCTGTGTCACGGCTATGGCGCCGCGGGGAGTGTCAAAAACGACCTCATTTCTCTCGTTTTTGATGTGCGCGTCACTCTTTGCAGCGTTGATAAAACTGCCGTGCGTGTAAGTTATCTTTTTAACTTTGCCGCCGTATGGAGCACGCTGAATATGATAGCTGAAGATGTTCATAAAGATCCGCACCACCTTCCGTCCGCCAGGCATCTCCTCAACAGCCATCACCCTTCCCGAAGCGGGAGAGAGGATGTGCGCATCCGAGGCCTTGACCTTGATGTCGGGATCCCTGAAAAACCAGAGAGACCACACAGCGGCAATAAAAACAAGCGCGGCCGCATAGAAATTCCAGCTTGAGAGCAGGCACTTCTTCACCGGCAGAAAAAGCGGCACAGCCAGAATCGCGAAAAAGGCTCCAAGCGGCAGAATCACAGGTATGACCTCTTTTGAGACCCGCATACGGATTTATTTTTTGGCTTTCAGCCAGCTCATCATCTTTCTCAATTTCGCGCCCACCGTCTCAATCTGGAGCTCAAAGCTTTCCTTTCGCGCCTGGTTGAACACGGGACGGCCCACTCTGTTCTCAAGCAGCCATTCTTTCGCGAATTCGCCCGAGACGATTTCCCTGAGGATTTTTTTCATCTCTTTCTTTGTGTCTTCCGTTATTATCCTCGGGCCTCTTGAATATTCGCCGTATTCTGCGGTGTCGGAAATGGAATAATTCATCCAGCCTATGCCTTTCGTGTGCATAAGATCCACGATGAGCTTGAGCTCGTGGAAACATTCAAAGTAAGCGATTTCCGGCTGGTATCCCGCCTCAACGAGCGTCTCAAATCCGGCCTTGACCAGCTCCACGACGCCGCCGCAGAGAACCACCTGCTCGCCGAAAAGATCCGTTTCAGTCTCTTCTGAAAAAGTCGTCTCCAGCGTCCCCGCCCTCGTGCCGCCTATGCCCTTTGAATAGGCCAGAGCCAGCTGTTTCGCTTTTCCGGACGCGTTCTGATGAACGGCTATAAGATTCGGCACTCCGCCGCCGGCGGCATACACGTCTCTGACGAGATGCCCGGGGCCCTTGGGAGCGACCATCACCACATCTATTGCTTTCGGAGACTTTATCTGTCCGAACCTGATGTTAAATCCGTGGGAAAAACCCAGCACCATTCCTTTTTTCAGGGTGGGCTCCACCTCCGCCTTATAAACCATTGACTGGAGCTCGTCGGGAACAAGCATCTGCACCCAGAAAGCTTTTTTGACCGCTTCCGCGCAGGTGACAGGCTTGAAACCGTCTTTCTTCGCCTTATCAAAATTGTCCGAACCCGGCAGATCAGCGACGATCACATTAACGCCTGAATCCCTGAGATTCTGCGCCTGGGCGTGGCCCTGCGAACCGTAGCCTATGACAGCCACGGTTTTACCTTTCAACACCGACAACTTCGCATCTTTGTCATAATAAATCTTTGCCATTTTTAAACCTCCATTTCTTTACAACTCAACCGAAATATTAGCAGATTGCGCAATATTATTCAAATATCCGCGCGGTGCAAACCTATGAGAGCGTTGGAAACATAGACGGCGTCGGCCTTTTTCAGATAGTCCGGCGTCATATTTTTTTCTTTGACTTTCCCCCGCGAGAGAAGCCAGCTCCTCACTGTGCCTCTCATAAGGCCGCATGAGACGGGAGGCGTGTATATGACGCCCTTTTTCTCCGCGTATATATTTGTGACGGCGCCTTCGGTGACAAAACCTTTTTCGTTAACGAACACGGCGTCAAAAAAACCCTTCTTCCTCACCCTTTCAAGCTCCGCGTCAAAAAGAGCCCTGCGCGTTGTCTTGTGATATAGAAATCTGTCGGAAGAATCAACCCTCTTTGGAGAGAACACGAGCTTCGGCACTTCAGGTATTTCAGACGCCCTCCGGACGCTGACCGATAAAGCCCCGTCCCCGGCGAGCAAAGCCCTGACCTTCCAGCGTCCGGCGGGAAGCGCGCGGGTCTTGCGCGCTAAAGCCGCGCGTATTTTGCGCTCATCAAAACTAAAATCAAAGTAAGCGGCGGAACTTCTCAAACGGGATAAATGCGCTCTGAGATTTTTCAGCTCACCGTCAAAGAGCATCGTTTCTATCAGGCGGAATTCCTGATATACGCCTTTGAGAAATTCGGCTTTAAGAACGCATTCGGCATATTCTTCACCCGGCTTGGAATCATAAACGATACCGCTTCCCACACCCATTTCGGCCTTCGCGCCCCTGATGAGAACGGTCCTTATCGGCACATTGAAATCCGCCCGGCCGCCGGGCGCGAGAAAACCTGCGGCTCCCGTATAAACATTTCTTTTTTCCGATTCAAGCCCCCTCAAGAGCTCCATGCTCCGGATCTTGGGCGCGCCCGTCACCGAGCCCGAGGGAAAAATATTTCTGATTATGCCGTAAAAATCCACGCCCCGCCGGATTTTGGCTTTAACAGTTGATGTCATCTGAAACAGCGTGTCATATTTTTCCACATGGAACATTTTTTCCGTCTTCACCGTGCCGGGGGAGGCAATACGGCCGAGATCATTTCTCATAAGGTCGGTTATCATCAGGTTCTCACTCCGGTTCTTCTCATCGCGGAAAAGAAAATCCGCCTGACGGCGGTCCGATTCCTCATCAAAACCGCGGCGCAGAGTGCCTTTCATGGGCTTCACACTTATGTCCCGTCCCCGTTTTGAGAAAAAAAGTTCGGGCGAAAGCGACAATATTTTCATCTCCCCGAACTTCATGTAAGCGGCATAAGGCGCGCGCTGCTTTTTTTTGAGATCTTCATAGAAAACCCGCGCATCACCCGTGAAGGAAAACTTATATTTCAGCGTGTAATCCGCCTGATAGATATCCCCCGCGCGTATGTGTCTTTTGATTTTTTTTACCGACGATAAATACTCGGCTTTTGAGATATTAAGCCTCAGGTTTTTTATCCTGTAATTTCCCGCCGCCGGACGAAAAACTTCTTTTGTGCGAATTTTTTTGTACACGCCGAAAAGAGCCAGCGGAAAAGAAGATGGCTTTGTTTTTCCGAAGCATTTTTCAAGAGCGTAACCGAGTTCATAGCTTATGAAGCCCGCGACATAATATTTTTCCGCGAGCTTTTCAAGGGATTTGAAAAAATCTTCCGCTTTGGACGGGTCTTTCAGAGCGTAAACGCCGGCGGGCTCTCTGAAATAATACGCTCTTCCCGCGCCGGAGCCGGGTAACAGCGTCTCAAAAAGGCAGTCCGTCATACATAGAACTTTTTCTCGGCGGCCACGCTTGTAAAAGGCCCGTGTCCGGGGAAAAGTTTGACCGAGGGAGGATAAACGAGTATCTTTTCGCGTATGGAGCGCATAAGAGTGTCAGTGTTTCCCGTCGGGAGATCCGTGCGGCCGCAGCCATCGGCGAAAACGCTGTCACCCGTGAACACACCCTCTTCCGTTTCTATGGATATGCCGCAGGATGTGTGGCCGGGCGTAAAAATTATTTTAAGCTTCACTCCGCCTTCCTCAAAAATACCGCCGTCATCCAGCCAGCCGCTCACCGCCGGGAATTCCGCGCCGACCATGTAAGAAAGGTTCACCTCCGGGCGATAACAGATATCTTTCGCGGCGCTCCCCATATAAACTTTGCAGCCGGTTTCGGCAATCAGCTCTGGAGCGCCGGCCCAGTGATCGGCGTGCGAATGCGTCAGTATCACAGACACCCGTTTTATTTTCTTCTCATCAAGAATACTGATTACCCTCGACGCTTGCACTCCCGGATCTATAACAAAAGCTGAAGCGCCCGCATGAAGAATGTAGCAGTTTGACTGAAAACCGTCGGGCTCAATGTGTATCATTCAGCGATATATTTTGAGTTTTTGGCCGGGATAGATGAGGTCGCCCCGCGCGATATGATTCCATTGCTTGAGCTTTGTGACGGAAACTTTGTGCTTCCTGGCTATCGTTGACAGATTATCGCCCCTGCGCACCCTGTAAACAACACTCTTGTGTTCTCTCGCGCCAAGTTCCTTCGTAGAAAGATATTTGTCACTGTCATCCAACTTTGAAAATTTCTTAATAAAAGCCGCCGATTTGCCGGCGGGCAGCTTCAAAGGATAGGGAATCATGTCCGGCGGTGTGCATTGCCTTGAAACCTCGGGATTGAGCGCGATGATATCCTTCTCGCTCACACCGACGCATCTGGCCGCGAGTTTGAAATCAACCGGGCCGTAAACTTCCACCGTGTCATATTCAAGATAATCATTCGCGCCGTCCGAAAATCCGAACACCAGAGGGTCTTTCATTATAATCGCGGCCGCGATTATCTTCGGCACATAATCCTCGGTCTCTTTCGGGAGATACAAATCCCAGAAATTGTCCGTGCCCTGCTTTCTGACAGCCGCCGCGACCCTGTTGTGCCCGCCGTTATAAGCGGCCAGCGCAAGATACCAGTCACCGAATTTCTCACGCAGTTCCTTCAGCATTCTGGCGGCGGCCTTCGTCGATTTCACAGGGTCACGCCTTTCATCATACCAGTGATTTCTGGTCAGGCCGAAGATCGCTCCGGTGGGCTGTATAAATTGCCACAGACCCACGGCCTGGGCGCGGGAGACAGCAAAGGGATAAACCCCGCTCTCTATTATGGGAACGCAGGCAAGCTCATCCGGCAGATTCTCATCCCTCAGCACTTCCCTAAACATGCTGATATAACTTCCGCTGCGGGCCAGCCATTTTTCAAAATGGACTTTACCCGGGCCTGTGTAATAGACCAGCCATTTTTCAACCCGGTCATTGAATACAAGCGGGAAATCAGATTCCGTTTTTTTCGGATAGAGCTTGTACGAGGACTGAAGCCGTAGACGGCAGATTGAGGCTATGAGCTTATCGTAATAATCCAGCTCCTCCGACTTCATAGAGCTCCTGTCCGCCGACAGCAGTGATTTCAGGGCATAATCGCAAAGTGTGGCGGCCTGCGAATAATCTCCGGAATTATAGAACCTTTCGGCGGAATCGTGATAATGCGCCACATAGATAATGTCAAATTTCGCGCCGCGGTGTCCGGGCGCCGCGCATGCCTGAAGCAGCGCGAAACTTATAAAAAGAAACCTGGGAATGGGAAAACCTAACGTCTTGATTGTTCTATTTCCTTGATCAATACGGGCAGCACCCGAAAAAGATCAGCCACAATGCCGTAATCAGCCACCTGAAAAATAGGAGCCTGAGAATCTTTGTTGATCGCCACTATCACATCGCTCGACTGCATGCCCACAAGATGCTGTATAGCGCCGGAAATGCCGCAGGCTATGTAAAGCTTGGGACAAACCGTGCGGCCTGTCTGGCCCACCTGATGGGAATAAGGTATCCAGCCGGCGTCAACAGCGCCGCGGGAGGCGCCAACAGCGCCGCCGAGAGTTCCGGCCAAGTTCTCTATCACTTTAAACCCTTCCTGAGAACCGACTCCCCTGCCGCCGGACACTATTATATCCGCATCGGCGATGTTCACGCGCTGAGTCACATCCTTCACAAAATCCCTGATACTCATGTTGAGTTCTATTCCGCCCGGCAGGGGAAAATCTATCACCTCGCCTTTCTTCGCCGGGTCAGCGGCAAGAGGTTTGAAAACTTTGTGTCTGACAGTTGCCATCTGAGGCCTTGTGTTTCCCGAGAGAATTTCAGCCATGATGTTTCCGCCGAAGGCCGGCCGGGTCTGCACAAGGAAACCGTTTGAATCTATGTCTAGCCCCGTGCAGTCCGCCGTCAAGCCGCATTTGAGACGGCCTGAAATGCGCGATGCGATGCCGCGGCCGCAAGCGGTGGCGCCGAGGAGCACGATCTCCGGCTTGTGTTCTTTGATCATGGCCGCTATGGTTTCCACAAAGGCCGTGTCATAAAAATCCTTGAATATGGCATCGTCGCATGAAATCACCCTGTCGGCGCCGGCGCTGATGAGCTCTCCGGCCTTATCCGCTATACCGTTTCCGAGCAGAACACAGCCGAGATAGGTATTCCTTTTTTCCGCGAGCCCCCTTCCCTTTCCGAGCAATTCGAAAGTGACGCCGTGAAAATCACCCTCGGCCATTTCAGCTATAACCCACACCCCCTTGTAGAGTGTAAGGTCTTCCGAGGGTTTTTGTTCTTCTTTTTTTATGCTGATGGCTTTGAACGGGCAGGCTTCCACACAGGCCCCGCAGAGAGCGCAGGCCGAAGAGATAACGGCGATTCTTTTAAAACGGGGATGTTCTTTTTTCCTGTCCTCTATGCTTATGGCTCCGAAAGGACAGGTCTTCTCACAGATACCGCAACCGGTGCATTTTGATGAATCCACTCTTATGTCCATTATATAAGCTGGAGCCGCTTGAGCTCTTCTCTCAGTTCCTTGGCCTGCTGTTCTATTTCACCCGAAAGTATTCTGCCCGAAGTTTTCCGGGGCGGCGCGAAAACCTTTCTCACCCATGTGGGAGAACCGGGCTGGCCTACCCTGTTCATCTCACAGGCAATGTCGGCAGCGGTCCAGACGGGAATCTCCGCCTTCCTCGCCTTCATTTTCCCTCTCAGCGACGGCAGGCGCGGCGTGTTTATATCCTTGACGACGGTTATGAGGACCGGCAGTTTCACTTCTATAACCTGAAAACCCGTCTCAAGCATCCTTTCCAGCGTCACAAGCCCGTCTTTAATCTCTCTTATCTTTTTCACATATGTGACGCAGGGAATGCCGAGCTCCTCGGCTATTCCGGGGCCGACTTGAGCCGTGTCGCCGTCTATCGCCTGATAGCCGCAGAGTATCATATCATACGCGCCTATTTTTTTAATGGCCCTCGCGAGAGTGTAGGATGTGGCGAGAGTGTCAGAACCTCCGAAGTTCCTGTCCGAAAGAAGCACGGAATCATCAACACCGACGGCGAGCGTCTCTTTCAGGGCCTCCGCCGCCTGAGGCGGGCCCATGCTGAGAGCCGTCACGTTGCCTCCAAGCTTTTCTTTCCAAGCCACGGCTTCTTCCACGGCATAAAGATCAAAAGGGTTTACCACGGCTTCAACGCCTTCCCTGACCAGTGTGTTTGTCTCGGGATTTATTTTCACATCGGTCGTTCCGGGAACCTGTTTGACGCAGACAATAAAATTCATTGACAAATCGCCTCTAACAATATTCTTTCAACAGAGCGTTCGCGATCTCATTTCTCTGTATCTGATTTGTGCCCTCGTATATCTGGGTTATTTTGGCGTCGCGGAAGCGGCGTTGTGTGGGATAATCTTTCATATAACCGTAACCGCCCATCACCTGTATGGCGTTGGTCGTCACTTCCATGGCGACATCAGAAGCGAAGAGTTTGCTCATAGACGCTTCCTTCTTAAAATTTTTGCTCCCGCCGTCTATCATCTTCGCCGTCTGATATATCAGAGCGCGTGCGGCTTCCGTCTTTGTCGCCATATCCGCGAGAAGATGCTGAACGGCCTGAATGGAAGATATGGGGGCTCCGAACTGTATCCTTTCTTTTGAATATCTTGCCGCGTCATCCAAAGCGCCCTGCGCGATGCCCAGAGCCTGAGCCGCCACGCCGGGGCGGGAATTGTCAAGGGTTTTGAGGGCGACTATAAAACCCATCCCCTCTCTGGCTATTAGATTTTCTTTGGGTATCCGGCAATCTGAGAAAATTATTTCTCTTGTTGATGATGACCTTATACCGAGTTTTTTTTCTTTCTTGCCGAATGAGAAACCAGCTGTGCCCTTCTCAACGATAAACGCCGAAGCGCCGCGGGACCCTTTGGAAGGATCGGTTTTGGCGATGACCGTGTAGAGATGGGCGTCGCCGCCGTTTGTTATAAAACATTTGCTGCCGTTGAGAATATAGGAATCACCGTCTTTGACCGCCGTCGTTTTCATCGCTCCTGCGTCGGAACCCGCTCCTGATTCCGTGAGGCCGAAAGCCGTGATGGTCTCACCGGAGGCTATGCCCGGAAGGAATTTCCTTTTCTGTTCTTCGCTTCCTGTCAGGAGAATAGGAAGAGTGCCCAGGCCCGTGGCGGCAAGCGCGAGGCCTATGCCTGCGTCATAACGGCAGAGCTCCTCTATGACCAGCACCTGCTCAAAAGCGCCGAAACCAAGTCCGCCGTAGGCTTCGGGAATCGCCACGCCGCAAAGATCCGCTTTGGCAAACTCCGCATACACTTCGGTCGGGAAACGCTCGTTTTCGTCGCATTCTTCCATTACCGGCACGATTTTCTCTTTGCCGATAAGAGCCGCTATTTCAACCATCTCTTTCTGTTCCTCAGTTAAAAAATAATCCATTTATCCTCCGTATCTCACAATGCAGAATAGGTCTCATGACCCCGAAATCTCGCCATACAGGAGGGGTCTTTGTGCCAAAGGGATTCTCCCAGAATGTCCCTCCTACAAAATTTGGTGGCGGGGCCAGGATTCGCCCACAAGTAATCCGCCTGACGGCGGATTCTCGCGGGCCGCCCCTCGCGGCGCTCGCTTTTCCTCGCTTCCGCTCGTCAAACTCGCGCATCGCTGCGGTCTTCGAATCCTGCATGACAGCCAAGCAGTTGGCTGTCATGCCG
>PEUP01000033.1:0-685 GCA_002780705.1 Elusimicrobia bacterium CG03_land_8_20_14_0_80_50_18
TATTCAAGATACCTGTTTATAAGGTGGTGTATTTCAGGTTTGGTAATCCTGCGGGATATGTCGTTCACGGAAAGACACGGAAATACAGGGATATTTTCTGGATATCAGTTGGGCCTCTTGTTATAAATTCGCTTCTTGCGATAATTCTCTGTTTTCCAATTACCGCACCGCTGTGGATATTAAAATGTTCACCGCTTCCGGCTATTTATTATGTTCTCTTCTGGCTCGGGTTGTCAATAGGGATGAATTCATTTCCGAGTTCCGGCGATAGGGAAGTTTTATGGAATGAAACTAAAAAATGTTTCGGCAGAAGTTCCGCAACAAAACGGCAGACGAAAGGTGGCGCGGGAATTCTCCCGATAATCGGCCTTCCGATGGTTGTGTTTATTTATATTGCGAATATGTTAAGCATATTCTGGTTCGACCTAATATATGCCGTTTTTATCGGAGGGATGCTTCCAAGGTTATTGATTTATCTGGCGGCGCATTTGTAGCGGAATAAAAAATGGAGATGTTTGTCTGGCGGGAGATGATTAATGGAAATTCGGAAAGCATCGGGCTGATTTTTGACATTTTTATGAAATATTGTCTAAATAGAGAACCATAGCTGTCCAAATTAGCAAAAAGCGAAAACTTGCTGGGGATAATTCGGAGGTGAATTACTTTTCGGATGAAAGGGTTCGTT
>PEUP01000033.1:701-804 GCA_002780705.1 Elusimicrobia bacterium CG03_land_8_20_14_0_80_50_18
TTTCTTCTTGAAAACAAGTTTGTCGGGAGTATAGAACAGAGAGTATACAAAGACCAGCCGAACTTTGATTTGAATTTTAAATAGCTCAAAAGTAGATAAGCAA
>PEUP01000033.1:991-1805 GCA_002780705.1 Elusimicrobia bacterium CG03_land_8_20_14_0_80_50_18
AGGATCTTTTGAGCGAATCCTGCGCAAGCGGCCGGGAAACTTGCGTTTGGAATAAAAACCTTTGAGTTCAATAATTTGGTCAGAATAAATATTTTCCAGATTTTTTGTGTCTTTCCGCTTGGTAACTTTATAATAAGCATTCTTTTTGAGTCTGGTAACAAAAAAGACGCCTTTATCGTCGAGAACTCTATACCATTCAAAGCTCGAATAAGCCCGGTCAAATACGGCCACATCACCTTTTTCAAGAGGTATGAAGGGAGCGACTTTTTGTTCATGTATTTTTCCGGTTGTAACAATTACAAAGTTGGGCAGATAACCCGAATGATTGAGCTTTACGTGAAGCTTAACTGCCCCTTTTGTTGTTCTGAACTTTGCCCAGTTGTATAAAGACAGGCATAAATCTATAACTGTCGCATCAATACTATACAGTGGATTTTTAAATCTGAATTTATGCTTTGGAGCCAATGCCTGACATTTAGACAGCATACGGAAAAATATTTTTTCAAAGAGTTCATGTGAGCGGTGTTTATTCGCATAAGACAGTGTTGACCTGTTTATTGGCTTGACTCCCAGATGATAAAGACTTGATCCCTGCGTAGCAAGCCCCGCTTCAATTCCGCGAAGGCTGTCCTGTCCTGCCAGCTGACCGAATAACATTCCCACAAAATGATTCCATGAACTGAATCCCCTTGAATGATACTCTGTTTTAGCTTCTTTTACGTACTTTTCAAATTCAAATCTCGAAAACATTTGCAGCATTTGCCCTAAAATTGTAGAATAGTGTGGCATAACCTGACCCTCCTTATTTACCGAC
>PEUP01000033.1:1915-2828 GCA_002780705.1 Elusimicrobia bacterium CG03_land_8_20_14_0_80_50_18
AATAAAATAATAATATTTGAAGAAAATAGTGACAGGGAAAAATTGCTGGAGATTTTTATCAGCCAATATATAAATAAGGCGCGCTCAGCAATCTAATGCAACACTCACAGATAAAAAGTAAAATAAAAGGAAAGGAGGTTTGCTGTGAGAAACTGTTGTTATCAGAGGTTAAGTTCGGAAGAGCGGGAAGAAATAAGCCGCGGCTTGGTGCTGGGATTGTCTATTCGGGATATAGCAGGGGATTTGGCGAGAGCGCCGAGCACAATAAGCCGTGAAGTTTGCAAGGGGAGCTCTAATCGTTATACATACCGGGCGCAGAAAGCTCAAAAAAGAGCATTACGGGAAGCCAAATACCGACGAAAGGGAAAACACAAACTAATGGTTATGCCGGAATTAAGAGAATATGTGCACGCAAGATTGAGAGCGAAATGGTCGCCGGAGCAAATTGCGCAAACACTGCGAAAGATGTATCCTTTAAGTGAAGCTATGCGTATATCTCATGAAGCGATTTACAGTTATCTCTATGTGCTGCCGCGGGGAAAGTTGAAGAAAGAACTTTTGAATTGTTTGCGGCGGAGCCATAAGCGCCGGAGGAAGCGAAGCCAGACAAAAGAAGCGTTGCCGAGGGAATTGGAGGATATGCTCAGTATAGAGGAACGGCCGGCTGATGTGGCGGATCGCGCGATACCGGGGCATTGGGAAGGCGACACTCTTATCGGCAGGAATAGACAATCTGCTATGGGAAGCCTTGTGGAGAGAACGACCAGAACGACAATTTTGGTTCCTCTCAGGTCAAAAAAAGCAGTAGAAGTGAGAAAGGCTTTTGCAAGGGAAGCACTCAAACTGCCTGAGCAAATGAGATTGACGATGACATACGATCAGGGACGGGAGATGGCCGAGCACAAGCTGTTTA
>PEUP01000033.1:2844-17504 GCA_002780705.1 Elusimicrobia bacterium CG03_land_8_20_14_0_80_50_18
CAGTAATGAAAACACCAATGGTTTAATCCGGCAGTTTTTTCCAAAGGGAACAGATTTTAACAAAGTGACCAGAAAGGAAATAAAACACGCGCAGGATCTATTGAAGGGCCGGCCGCGAAAAGTTTTGGATTGGGAGACGCCTTATGACGCTTTTAAAAAGTTGATGGGTGTTGCCTTAGAAACTTGAGACCAAGTTATTATGGATATGATAGGAAAAACCGTTGATACTTTCAGTGTGGCTGATATTCAGCGTGAATGTCCGGGCGTAAGTATAGACCTGATTCGCAGTGTTTTGAAAAATTTGCGGAAGAATAAAAAGATTGAGTGTCTCGGCCGCGGTCAAAACGCGCGCTGGCAAAAGAGAGGCAAGAAATGAATTGGGTAATACCCATTGATATGGGTAGCGAATTGGGTAGCGCGGCATAGGGAAGATGGTGACATTCATTGAGTGGGTCTTCGTGTAAGTGAGTGGGCCATTTTATGGCTCTTTCAACTTATTAACTGGTCTTTTTAATTGGCGGGCGGCTAAGCGCGATATCATCGGGACAGTCTGCCTGGCGGTGGGCAGGGAATGTCCCTCCTACACAAAAGCGTCATTATTTATTAGAATGCAGGCCATGGACACGATAGATAAAATCTACACGGTGACGGAGCTGAACAACCGCGCCAAGCTCATGCTGGAGAAGGAGTTCGGGAGCATAATGCTTGACGGCGAGCTATCCAACTTCAAGAAATACAGTTCGGGGCATTGCTATTTTTCGCTCAAAGATGCCGGCGGCCAGATATCGGGTGTGATGTACCGTTTCAAGGCCGAGCGGCTTTTATTCACGCCGAAAGACGGGATGAAGGTCAGGGCCAAGGGCACGGTGACGCTATATCCCGTGCGGGGCTCATACCAGATACTTGTTGACGAGATGCATGAGCAGGGCATGGGCGAATTGCAGAAAAAATTTGAAGAGCTCAAAAAGAGACTTGAGAAAGAGGGGCTCTTTGACAAATTGAGAAAACGGCCTCTCCCGTCACTGCCTCAGAAGATAGGCGTGATAACCTCGCCCACGGGCGCGGCTATAAGAGATATTCTCACGGTCCTGAAAAGAAGATTTTCAAACGTTCATGTGCTGATAAATCCCGTCAGGGTGCAAGGCGCCGAGGCGCCGGGAGAGATAGCCGCCGCCATAGAGGACATGAACAGCCATTTTCCCGATATAGATGTTCTCATAGTCGGCCGGGGCGGGGGATCTCTTGAGGATCTATGGGCGTTCAATGAGGAGATCGTGGCGCGGGCCATATTCGCGTCAAAGATTCCCGTCATATCCGCTGTCGGCCATGAGGTGGACTGGATGATATCCGATTTTACCGCCGATGTGCGCGCGGCCACCCCTTCTGTCGCCGCGGAAATTGTGCTCGGAAGAAAAGAGGAGCTCGTAAACAGCGTTGACGCCGCCGCGAAGAGGGTGAGAAACGCTCTGAACAAAAGTCTCTCCGGCATATCCGACAGGCTGGATGCGGCGCTGCGAAGGCCCTATCTCAGAGAACCGTCGCTTTTCATGTCGCGCTTCACCCAGGGTTTTGACATAGCTTTTGAGAGTTTCCTGACGGCCAAAGACAGGATGTTTGAGGGATCTTCTGAAAAGATCAGGACTCTTGAAGGGAGGCTGAACATACTTTCGCCTCTCAGCACTCTCGCGCGGGGTTATGCCATCGCCGAGAAAGCGGGCGGCGCTGTGATAAAGACATACGAGGACGCTGACAGCGGCGAAAGAATAAATGTGCGGCTGGGCAGAGGGGCTCTCGCCTGCGAGGTGCTGGAGACAAAGCCTGCCTTATCGGCAGGCAGGGAGAAAATATGAGTGAAAAGAAAACTGTTTCCAAAAAAGATTTTGAAAAGGACCTGAAGCGCCTTGAGGATATCGTGGCTCTTCTTGAGAAGGGCGACAGTCCTCTGGATGAGTCCATAAAACTCTTTGAAGAGGGCATAGAAAAGGCCGCCGAAATGAAAAAAAACCTGGAGGAGGCCAAGAGGAAAATTGAGCTCATCTCAAAAAAGAGCGGCCTTTTTTCCACGGAGAAATTTCATGAAGAAGAGTTCTGAAAAAGCGGCGCTGAACAAAAGACTGCTGAAGCTTCTTCCCGCGGGAGGCCCCCTGACAAAAAATCTTGACAGGGCTCTCGTCTATTGCATCAAGACGGGCGGGAAAAGAATAAGGCCTCTGCTCTTCATGGAAGTTGTCAGAATTGTAAAAGGGGACCTCGCCGCGGAGATGAAGAAAAAAGTTCTTGATTTCGCCTGCGGCATTGAATTCATACACGCTTACTCGCTTGTGCACGACGACATAATGGACGGCGATGACATGCGCAGGGGCAAGGCCACGGTCTGCAAAAAATTCGGCGTCCCAACCGCCATCCTCGCCGGAGACGCCCTGCTGACAAAAGGCCTTGAAATACTTTACGGCTCTTTCCCCGAAGCGGCGGCCATAATCAACGCCGGTGTGGGCTCACCAGGTATGATAGCCGGCCAGGCCGCCGACATGGAACAGGAGGGGAAAAAGTCCCCGTCGGAAAAAGCCCTGTGGTACACACATCTGAACAAGACGGCGGCATTTTTCTCGTCTGTCTGCGCCGCCGGCGCCGCCTCCGCCGGAGCGGACGGGAAGAATATCCGGCGCTTCGCGTCTTTCGGCCGGCGGCTGGGTATGGCTTTTCAGGTGCGGGATGATGTGCTGGACAGGGTGGGCGACATAAAAAAATACAGGAAATCCAGAAACGACGAAAAAAACAAAAAGCTGACGGTGCTGAGATTCCACAATCTCGCCCAGGCCATGCGCATGGTCAATGAGATAAGTCTTGAGGCGGAAGGTTTCCTTCAAAAACTTCCCTATGACACATCGGCTCTTTTAGAGCTTTCCGGCGCGCTCAGGGAAAGGGAGTTTTGACGATGGCTATTCTGGATATGATAGATTCGCCCGCGGAACTCCGTCTGATACGCAGGGATCTTCTGCCGGGACTCGTCGCCGAGATAAGAGAGAAGATAATAGACACCTGCTCTAAGACGGGCGGGCACCTCGGCGGAAGTCTCGGCGCTGTGGAACTTATCACGGCTCTCCATTATGTTTTTGACTGTCCGGAAGATAAGATAGTTTTTGATGTGGGCCATCAGGCCTACGCTCACAAGATACTGACGGGCCGCGCTTCGCGTTTTGAGACAAACCGGCAGTTTGGGGGAATATCGGGTTTTCCGAAGATGGCGGAAAGCGAATACGACGCTTTCGGTGTGGGCCACGCCTCAACTTCCATATCCGCCGCCTACGGCATGGCCTGCGCCCGCGATATCAAGGGCGGCAAGAACAAGGTGATAGCCGTTATCGGCGACGGGGCGCTGACGGGCGGGCTCGCTTATGAGGGGCTCAACAACGCGGGCTGTTCGGGCACGGACATTCTTGTGATACTGAACGACAACAACATGTTCATCTCGCCTAGGGTGGGAGCTATGGGGAGCATGCTGACAAGGATATTTTCGCTGGGTATCGTGAAGAAGACGGAAGAGTCCGTTGTGAATTTGCTCAAAAGGCTTAAAGTTGTGGGCCTTGAGACACTCAGGATAGCGCGCCGGGTCAAAACCATTCTTTTTCCCGGCATGTTCTTTGAGGAGATGGGTTTTTCCTGCTTCGGGCCGGTGGACGGCCACGACCTTGACCGTCTCATATTTCTGCTCGGCAAACTCAAAAAATTCAAGGGCCCTGTTTTCCTCCATGTGATAACGAAGAAAGGAAAGGGCTACAAACCCGCCGAGGAGAACCCCGCTTCTTTCCACGGCCTGGGCGCTTTTGACAAGGTGACTGGCGAGATATCTCCACCCTCAAAGAGCTATTCCGATGTTTTCGGTGATGTTCTCTGCGAACTCGCCGCGAAAGACGGTAAGATAGCCGCCGTAACCGCGGCCATGCCTGCGGGGACGGGCCTTCTGCGGTTCGCCGAAGAATTTCCCGCCCGTTTTTTTGACTGCGGAATAGCCGAGGAACATGCCGTCACCTTCGCGGCGGGCCTTGCCTCGCAGGGCATCAAACCCGTTGTCGCCCTTTACTCAACTTTCCTGCAGAGGGCTTTTGACCAGGTAATACATGATGTCTGTCTGCAGAACCTTAATGTCGTTTTCGCCGTGGACAGGGCAGGCCTCGTCGGTGGTGACGGCCCCACGCATCACGGCAATTTTGATATTTCATATCTGAGGATTATTCCGGGCATGACCGTTTGCGCCCCGAAAGATGTGCGGGAGCTGGCTGATATGCTTTATTCCGCCCTGAAATACGGCGGCCCTGTGGCTTTGCGCTATCCGCGCGCCAAGGCGGAGGAGATGAGCGCGGGCTGCGATTTCACATTCATTGAACAGGGAAAAGCGGAGACGCTTATCCAGGGCGGTGATGTGCGTATAGCGGCGCTGGGGAGCATGGTCTATCCGGCGCTTCTGATATCGCAGGAGCTCGCCGGCGCGGGGATAAAATGCGGCGTTATAAACGCCCGCTTCGCGAAGCCCCTGGATGTGGAAACATTAACAGACGCGGCGGAAAATGCTAAACTCCTTGTGACGCTCGAGGAAAATACCTCCGCCGGAGGTTTTGGCTCGGCCGTGATGGAAGAACTCCCCGCGGCTTTGCTTTCCCGTGTGCGGAGGATTGCTCTGCCCGACAGGTTTATAACCCACGGTTCCATAGACGAACTTAAAGAGGCTTCAGGCATAGATGTGTCCTCAGTGGTGAAGAAGATAAAGGGTTTTATGAAAAAATGAGAACGATGATAAAAATATGCGGCGTGACAAACGAGAAGGATGTGAATTTCATATCCATGCTGGATGTGGATTTCATAGGCTTTAATCTTGTCACTGGCGGCAAGAGGGCTGTGTCCGAGAATGCCCTGAAAAAACTCGCGGCGCTGGTGCCGTCTTATATCAGCTCCGTGGCCGTTATGGTCAACCCCGAATTGAAAGATGTGAAAAGGATAATAAAGAAAACCGGCATATCTTTTTACCAGCTCCACGGCGATGAGAGCGCGGAATTCGTCAGAGAGGTCAGGGGCCTTGGCGCGAAAGTTATAAAGGCATTCAGGTTTCCCGACGCTGATTCCGTGGAAAAAGCTTTGCCTTACGCCGACTGCGCGGATTATATTCTCGTTGACAGTTTTTCTCCGCAGCTTACGGGAGGGACGGGCATCAGGTATTCCGCTGACATAGCGAAGAGGGCGAAGGATATAGGCCTTCCCATGTTCCTGGCCGGCGGCCTCAATCCCGAGAATGTCGGCGGGGCAGTTCAGGATATAGAGCCTTTTGCGGTGGATACGGCCTCCGGAGTGGAGAACAGCCCCCGCAGCAAAGACATTGAAAAAGTCAGAGCCTTCATCAGGGCGGTCCGCGGCTCGTGAAAAAGCTTAAATCTTATTACGGCTCTTTCGGCGGGCAGTTTGTGCCGGAGACGCTTTACAAACCTCTCAAAGAACTTGAACGGGCCTTTGGCGACGCCGCCAAAAGCGCCGCTTTCAAAAAAGATCTCAGCCGGCTCCTTGCCGATTACGCCGGAAGGCCGACGCCTCTTTATTATGCGGAGCGGCTTTCTTCCTTTCACGGCCGCCGTATTTATCTCAAGAGGGAGGATCTCAATCACACGGGATCCCACAAGATCAACAACGCTCTCGGTCAGATTCTTCTCGCCCGGCGGATGGGTAAAAAAAGGATAATAGCCGAGACCGGCGCAGGCCAGCACGGCGTGGCGGTGGCCACGGCCGCGGCTCTTTTCGGCATGAAATGCGTCGTCTATATGGGCACTGTAGACATGGAAAGGCAGGCGGTCAATGTGGCGAGGATGAAACTTCTCGGCACGGAAGTCGTGCCCGTCGTAAACGGCGACGCGACGCTGAAAGAGGCCGTCAGCGAAGCCATAAGAGACTGGATATCCGACCCTTCCGGCACCTATTACATCATCGGTTCCTGCGTCGGTCCGCATCCCTATCCCCTGATGGTGCGTTTCTTCCAGTCCGTTATCGGCGATGAGACAAAAAGACAGATAAGGCAAAAAGAGAACCGTCTGCCTGATTATCTTGTCGCCTGTGTGGGCGGAGGCTCCAACTCGATAGGTTTTTTCCATCCGTTTTATAAAAGCTCCGTTAAATTCATAGGCGTTGAAGCCGGCGGCATGGGTGGCTCTCCCGAAAACACCGCGGCCTCAATATGTTACGGTTCTCCCGGGGTGCTGCACGGCGCCTACAGTTATCTTCTGCAGAGCCGAGAGGGCCAGATCCTTGAAACGCATTCGGTGGCGGCGGGTCTTGATTATCCGTCGGTGGGCCCCGAGCACAGTTTTTATCATCAAAGCGGGCGCGCCGAATATGTCAGCGTCTCCGACAGAGATGCGCTGAAGGCCTTTGAACGCCTCTCAACTCTGGAGGGGATAATACCGGCTCTTGAGTCTTCTCACGCTCTGGCTTATCTGAGCCGCCTGGCGCCGAAGACAAAGAAAAACGCCCTTATCTGTGTCTGTCTTTCCGGACGGGGAGACAAGGACATGGCGATAGAGGGAAGTCTCGCGCGTGGTCTCAAAAAATGAAAAATAAAAAACGCTTTGCTTCCAATAGCATCAGATTTTCGGTGTTTGACAGGGAAAAGGCGCTCAATATATTTTTTGTCGCCGGAGCGCCGGACATGGACACTTCGGCGGAAGTCTTGAGAAAACTTCCCTCCTGCGGATGCGACATCATAGAGATCGGAGTGCCGTATTCGGACCCCCTCGCCGACGGGCCTGTGATAAGGGACGCCTACACGAAAGCGCTTAAAAAAGGCGTCACCCTTCAAAAGGTGCTGGCCATGGTGAAGCGCGAGCGCGCCAATGTGCCCGTGCCGATTGCGCTGATGATATACAGTAATCTCATTCTGCGCAGAGGCGCGGATAATTTCATAAAAGATGCCGTTAAAAGCGGCGTTAACGCTCTGATAGTGCCGGACATGATGTATCCTTATTCAAAAGATTTCGCCGAGGACGCGAGGGCGGCGGGTCTGGCTTTCATTCCTCTGGCCGCTCCCGCCACGGACAGGGAAAGGATAAAGGAAATATCCGCATCCGGCGACGGTTTCCTTTATTATGTCAATGTTGAGGGAATAACGGGCGTGAGGGACAAGCTCCCCGCGGGCATCGCTTCCAGACTCAAGGATGTGTCGTCGGCTTCGTCGCTTCCTGTCATGAGCGGTTTCGGCATATCCCGGCCGGAGCATGTGAAGGCCATAAAAAAATATGTTGACGGCGTCATCGTCGGCAGCGCCGTGCAGAAAGAGCTCAACGCCGGCAGAAAACCCTGGGCTCTTGTGAAGGAGTTAAAATGTTCTTTTTCATAAAAAAATCCGAAGACGGGCTGTGGATGAAATGCGCCTCATGCAATGACATAACATACAGGAAACAGCTCGTTGCCAATTCCTATGTCTGCGCCAAGTGCGGAAATTATTTTCGCATAGGGAGTAAGGAGTACATAAACCTGATTGCCGACGAGGGCAGTTTTACGGAATATTTCTCCGAGATAAAACCCGCCGATCCGCTCAAGTTCTACGATGTGAAAAAATACGCGAAGAAACTTAAGGAAGCCCGGAAAAAAACAGGGAATAACGACGCTTTTATCTGCGGGCTGTGTTCCATAAACGGCGTTGCAGCGGCTCTGGGCGCGCTGAATTTCGCTTTTATGGGTGGGAGCATGGGCTCGGTTGTCGGAGAAAAAATCAGTCTTCTGGCGGAAAAAGCGGCCGGGGAAAAACTCCCTCTTATCATCGTTTCCGCCTCCGGGGGCGCGCGGATGCAGGAGGGAATTCTCTCTCTTATGCAGATGGCCAAAACTTCAGGAGCTCTTGCGAAACTGGCCGAGGCGAAACTGCCTTTTATATCTGTTCTGACGAATCCCACCACGGGCGGCGTTAGCGCGAGTTTCGCTTTCCTGGGGGACATTATAATGAGCGAGCCGAAAGCTCTCATCGGTTTCGCGGGGCCCCGCGTGATAGAGCAGACAATAAGGCAGAAACTTCCGGAAGGTTTTCAAAGGGCGGAATTTCTGCTTGAAAAAGGTCAGATAGATATGATTGTGGAAAGGGCCGAATTGAAAAAGAAGATATCGGAACTTCTGGAGTTTCTCAAAGGAGGGAAATCATGACAAAAAAATCTACGGGCGGCGCAGTGATGAATCCATGGGTCGTAGCGAAACAGCAGCTCTCAGCGGTGGCGGAGAGCATCGGCATGGAGCCGTGGATATACAATAAACTCAGCGAATGCAAAAGGAGCCTGATCGTGTCCATTCCGGTCAAGTTGGACGGCGGCGGGGTTAAGATGTTTGAGGGTTTCAGGGTGCAGCACAATCTTGACCGCGGGCCGGGCAAAGGCGGAATACGCATACATCCCTCGGTGACGCTGGATGAGGTGAAGGCCCTGTCAATGTGGATGACATGGAAATGCGCTGTTGTCAACCTACCTTACGGAGGCGCCAAGGGCGGAATCACCTGTGAGCCCGCCGAGCTTTCCAAATATGAACTTGAGAGGATGGTCAGGCGTTACACCTCGGAAATAGGCATGCTCATAGGGCCGGAAAAAGATATTCCCGCGCCCGATGTGAACACTAACCAGCAGGTGATGGCCTGGATAATGGACACATATTCAATGAATGTCGGTTTTTCTTCTCCCGCCGTTGTCACGGGCAAACCCATGAGTCTGGGCGGTTCCCAGGGACGCCCCGAAGCCACGGGCAGGGGCCTGATGATAGTCGTGAAAAAACTCCTGGAAAACACAGGGAGGAAGCCGCAGGATGTGACGGTGGCGGTGCAGGGTTTCGGCAATGTAGGCGGGGCCTTCAGCAAACTCATCTCCGAACTCGGATGCAGGGTAATCGCCGTTTCCGATGTGTCGGGAGGCGTTTATAATTCAAAAGGCATTGATGTGGCCGCGGCTCAAAAATACGCCGCTAAGAACGGCGCGCTGAAAGGTTACACGCCCGGCGATGCCGTCAGCAACGAAGAGCTGCTTGAGCTTAAATGCGATATTCTTGTGCCTGCCGCTCTTGAGGGGCAGATCACATCCGCCAACGCCGCGAAGATAAAGTCCTCCTATGTGCTTGAGGGCGCCAACGGCCCGACGACACCCGAGGCGGACAAGATACTTGAGGACAGGAACATCGTCGTGATCCCGGACATTCTCGCCAACGCGGGGGGCGTGACGGTGTCGTATTTTGAATGGGTGCAGGACCTTCAGTCCAACTTCTGGAAATATGAGCAGATAAACAGAAAGCTTGAAGACATCATGTCTGAAGCTTTTGACAGCGTCTGGGACATGATGAAAAAGAGCAAGTGCAGCATGCGCATGGCCGCTTACAAGATAGGCGTAGGCCGGGTGGCGGAAGCTGTGCGTCTCAGGGGAATTTACCCGTGAGACGGGACTGTCCCCATTACGGACGAGCGAAGCTGAAAGCCCGCCTCTGGCGGGCGAGGCGCAGATGGGGACTGTCCCTTTTATTTTCGGCGCTTTGCCTCGCGGCCTCATCCGGGGATTTTGTCGAGCGTGTTGAAATAGCGGGCAATGAAACGGTTAAGAGTAAACAAATCACAAAAGAAATAGCCGTCCGCGCGGGCGATGTTTTTTCGGAGGATGTGCTCCGGGGCGATATCAAGCGCATATTTGGCATGAACAAATTTGATGATGTATCCGTGGCTGTCAGCACGGGGGTGTCGGGAGTGGTGATACGCTTTGATGTGAAAGAAAAACCCCGTCTAAGAAAATTCAAATTCGTGGGCCACAAGGAGCTGTCTGCGGGTATGCTCCGCGAGAAACTCACGCTCTCCGGCGGGGATTATTTTTCTGTCGGTGATATCATGAATGAGATCCGCGCGATACAGGAGCTGTACAAGGGAGAGGGTTTTTCAAAAGTGTCGGTGAGCCATTTCATAGACGAACCCGACGCCAAAGGCCGTTCTGTCGTCACATTCTACATAGAGGAGGGCCAGAAGATCCTCATCAGCGACATCGATCTGCCGGGGGTGCAATCCTTCAAACTGAAGAAAATAAAGTCCCTGATGGAGCTGAAGCGGAAGAAAATCTTCAACGCCGAGAAACTGGACGCTGATATCGCCAAGATAACGGAATTCTACAAGGACCGCGGTTATGCCCGTTTTGAGATATCCGAGCCCTACATCAGTTATTCCAATGACGGCTCTTTTGTCAAACTGACTTTTTTCGTTTACGAAGGCGGCCGGTATGACCTGGGTGATATGCGCTTTGAAGGAGCTGTCCTGAAAGACAGCGCAAAATTTCTGTCCCTCGCGGATGAGGCCAAGTTCAGAAAAGGCAGAGTCTATTCCCGCAAAAACGAGGAGAGTTTTGTGGCCGCGTTCCACGGTTTATACGCGGATGACGGTTATCTGAAATTGATGCTCGTGCCCGAATACGAATATAAGGACGGAAAGGTGGACATCCTTTATAAGATCCACGAAGGCGAACAGATCAGCATCAACAGCATCTATATAGAGGGCGCCAGACGCACCAAAGAATTCGTCATCAGAAGGGAGATACATGTGTCCGAGGGTGATCCTTTTAAGCTGACAGAGGTGAGGGAGTCCCAGAGGCGGATCTTCAATCTGGGCTTTTTCTCGGATGTGCAGATCATTCCCACTGACACGCATGTGAAGGATAAGATGGATCTGACCTTTCAGGTGCAGGAGCAGCAGACGGGAATGCTGTCTGTCGGAGCGGGATATTCTTCGGTGGACAGGCTCGTGGGCACGGTGCAGATATCCGAGACCAATTTCAGGGGTATGGGGCAGAAACTCTCTCTCATGTGGGAGTTCGGAGCTAGACGGAAAAATTACAATCTTTCTTTCACGGAACCTTATTTTTTCGGCAGGAATCTTTCTTTCAACACGGCCATCTATGATATAGACAGGGTGCGGGAATATGTCAGCACTTCAACAGTGAAAGACAATTATCACGAACACAAAAGAGGCGGAAGCATAGGTTTCGGCAAACGCTTTATGGATGTGTACACGGCAAATGTGACCTACGCCTATGAGGCTTTGAGACTTTATGCCACTGATGATCCTTACATGGACGGACAGAAAGCTCTGGCTGACAGCAGGGGCATAACCTCAAGCCTGCGGACATCTCTGACCCGAGACACAAGGGATTATTTCTGGGATCCCACAACGGGATCCATATACAAGGTTTCCGAACAGGTGGCCACGGATATTTTCGGCGGCCAGAATTTTTTCCACAGAGAACGCCTTCAGATATCATATTTTTTTCCGATCGTCTGGAAACTGGTTTTGGTGACCAATTTTGAAGTGGGCGTCGTCACAGGTTACGGGAGCACGCCGGATGTGCCGGTTTATGAGCGCTTCTACACCGGCGGCGGAGAATCCATAAGGGGCTATAACTACAGGGGGCAGATCGGGCCTCCCAAGGGCGGCAGATACATGAATGTCAATAATCTGGAACTCAAGTTTCCGCTCGTGAGGGAGAACAACCAGACTGTCCTGCAATGGGCTTTTTTCTTTGACTTCGGCGGGGCATGGTCGGACAGAAACGATGTGAACTGGTCTTTCGGCCTGACGGAAAATCATTTTAAGAGGGGCTGGGGTATGGGCATAAGATTCAAGATTCCCGCTTTCCCCGTGCGCCTGGACTGGGCAAAGGGCCTTGACCATGTGCGGGGCGAATCTGAGACGCAGTGGTATTTTACAATAGGAGACATCTTTTGGTAGAATCCGGAAAAAAGGGGGCGATTTTTTTGACTGCGTTTAAATTCATTTGTTTGTGCTTTTTGTGCTCCGGCCTCGTCCGGGCGGAACTGATTTCCACGCAGAAAATAGCTTTTGTGGACATAGAAGAGATTTATTCGCGTTTCCAAATGAAGGAACTCGCCGAGAGAGAGCTGGAAATACGCAAAGATAAGTATGTCGCGGACATCGCCGCCATAGACAGCAAAATCCGTCAGCTTGAAACCAGCATAGCCCTTGAAGAAGAGAAAACCGTGAGCCTTTCCACATCTCCGGCGGCGGATGCGGAAACATCCACCGCGACCGTTAAGGCTGAAGAGAAAACCGTGAGCCTTTCCACATCTCCGGCGGCGGATGCGGAAACATCCACCGCGACCGTTAAGGCGGACACGCGGCCGGATGAGTTGAAGGCTTTGAAACAGCAGAAGGAATTGCTCTCGGCTGAGACCAGGGAAAGTTTGAAGAATATCAAAAGCGAATACATGACACAGATAATGGGCAAGATCTATGACGCGGTTGCTGAAGCCGCCGACGAGGGCGGATACGGTCTCGTTATTGATAAGAGCAACGCCGTTTACGGCATTCCTTCCACGGATCTGACAGAAACCGTTTTGAAAAAATTAAAATGAAGGCTATGCTGTTATGAAACTCTCGGAAATAGCGCGCCGCATAGGCGCCCAGTTGAAGGGCGGCGAAGTTGAAATCAGAGACATCGCCGAAATTGAGAAAGCCTCATCAGGGGAAATCACATTTTTATCAAATCCGAAGTATCTTGCCGCCCTGAAAAAGACAAAGGCCTCGGCTGTCATAGTGCCGGAGGGTCTGGATGCGCCCATACCGTCGCTCGTGTGTAAAAATCCCTATCTGGGTTTCGCCAAAGCCATCTCGTTGTTCAGAGAGCCGCCACCCCGTCCGGGCGACGGTATCAGCCCCTTATCTTCGCTTGATGATCCCGCGGGGATAGCCGAAAACGCGGCCGTGGCCGCTTTTGTTTTTGCGGGCAAGGGCGTAAAAATCGGAGCGGGCACGGCTGTGATGCCCCATGTCTTTATAGGCGACGGCGCGCGAATCGGCGAAAACTGTTTTATCTATCCGAATGTCACCATACGCGAGAAGGTGATTATCGGCAACAATGTTATCATTCATTCGGGTTCCGTTATAGGTTCCGACGGTTACGGTTATGTAGCGGCGGACGGCGCGCACAAAAAAATACCCCAGGCCGGAAATGTCGTCATAGAGGACAATGTTGAGATAGGGGCGAATGTGTGCATAGACCGCGCCGCCCTCTCATCCACTCTCATCGGCGAGGGCACGAAAATAGACAATCTCGTTCACATAGCCCACAATGTGCGCGTGGGCAAACATTGCCTCATCCTCGGACAGACGGGGATAGCCGGGAGCAGCGTGATAGGGGATTACACGACGCTGGCCTCGCAGAGCGGTGTCTCGGGTCATCTAAAAATAGGAAAACATGTCACCGTCGCCGCGCGCGGCGGCGTTATAAAAGATCTGCCGGACGGGGTGATCGTTTCCGGTTTTCCGGCGAGGGATCACCGCCAGACGCTGAAGGCGCAGGCCGCGGCCGCGCGTCTTCCCAAGATTCTGGAAATGTTCCGTAAAATAAAGGGGGAATCAAATGGCTAAACAGAGAACGATAGCGAAGGAAGTTTCTTTGAAGGGCGTGGGTCTGCACACGGGACAAAAAACATCCGTGACTTTCAAGCCGGCGGAAGTCAACGCCGGAGTTTTTTTTATGAAAAACGGCGTCAAGATCATACCCGACGCCTCAATCGTGTCCAACACCGTGCGGGGCACGACGGTGGGTGAGGGCGAGAACGCGGTCAACACCGTGGAGCATATCCTCGCGGCTTTTGTCGGCATGGGGATAGATAACATCTGCGTTGAGATCACAGCGGACGAGCCGCCCATAGGAGACGGAAGCGCCATGCCTTTCGTGAAGATGATAGAGGAAGCGGGTGTGGTGGAACAGGATGAGGAAAAAAAATACTACACGCCCTCAATGAAAATATCCTATTCCGACAACGAGGCGAAGGTGGAAGCGCTTCCCTCCGGCCGATTCAAGGTGACAGCGGAGATAGAATATGAGCATTCTTTCATCCGCCGTCAGCGTCTGGAAATCATCATTGACGAGGAAGTCTTTAAAAAAGAAATCGCGCCCGCCAAAACATACTGCTTTGATTATGAGATAGAACAGCTTGAGGCCATAGGCCTCGCCAAAGGCGGCAGTCTCAAGAACGCCATAGTGATAGGAGAGAAAGGAATACACAACAGGGAGCTGATGACTTTTGAGGACGAGTTTGTGCGCCACAAGATTCTGGATCTCATGGGAGATCTGTTCCTGATAGGGCGTCCCGTCAAGGCGGACATCACTTCTTTCTGCGGCGGGCACAGCTCCAACACGGCCCTGGCGAAACTTTTTCTCAAAGACATAGAGCTGACCGGAGGCGGAGTGATTCCCGTATATCCAATGGAGCTGGATCTGGAAGGCGTTAAATCCGTTATACCCCATCGGCCGCCTTTCCTTTTTGTTGACAGAGTGACCATCACCGAAGAGGCCGTCGCGGCTACAGGCCATCGTCTCATCAGGCCGGATGAATGGTTTTTCAAGGGGCATTTTCCCGAAAGGCCGGTGCTGCCGGGCGTGCTGATCACGGAAGCCCTCGCGCAGACGGCATGCGTTCTTCTTCTTTCAAAGCCGGGCTGGAAGAGTAAACTGCCTTTTTTCATGGGGATAAATAATGTGAAATTCAGAAGGCCGGTGAATCCGGGCGACGAGCTCACGCTGAAGGTGGAAATTATCAGGCCCAGGATGAGAGGCGGCAAAGCCGCCGGCCGGGCCTATGTGGGCGATGCGCTGGTTTGC
>PEUP01000048.1 GCA_002780705.1 Elusimicrobia bacterium CG03_land_8_20_14_0_80_50_18
AGATTTTTTTCTTCAGAAACATATTGCCATGCGGCCAAAGGATAATACTTGATTTCCCTTATTACTCCGGCCTCCCTTTGGGCGAGCCGATAAAAAGTTTCCGCGCTGAGCATCCCCTTCCAGCGATTCATATAGAGATTTATTTTGTCCTTTACCGCCGTTCTGTCATCCTCGCCCACAAGAACATTCCATTTTTTATATGCGAAAAGAGCCGCGTTTAAATCGTTTTTTAATTTGGCGATTGCTTCATCTTGCCGGCCTTCAATGTTTTCTATTGAAGAAATATAGCCGCGAAGGTTTTTTTCTTCAGCGGCTTTGTTTAAATCCACGGCAAGAGATGAAACGGCGGCTTCCGGCGAGATAAGAGCACGGGGAAAAGTAAGAAATACAAGTATATCAGCGGGAAAACGGCGGCCAATCCTATGATTACAATTAGCTTCCTTTTGTTCATAGGCGAATTGTACATAATTATCCGCCTTGTGTATACGCTCTTTTCCTTTTTTCACCGGAGCAAAATTATCCACATAAAAGTATTAAGCAAGGCTAAAGCCTTGCCCTACCTTGGTGAACAATTTTATCTATCTTATTTTTTTAGACAGAATTTGTCCAATATGTTTCTGAGATTTTGCAATTTTCGTGGTTCTATCCGTTTTTCAGATTTTCAGGGGTTGTCATCCAGTCAATAATCCATTGTTCGCCTTCCCTGAATAAACAGACGACTCCACCCGTTTTGAATTCAATTATTTTTTTGTTTTTATTTCCGCAAAGCAGAAGCGAAACAAGGTCGCTCAAATAAGGAAGATGTCCGACAATCATCAAATCGTTTTTTTCGTTTTTAAGACGCTCCGCCCAAATTTCAGGTTCCGCGAGAGGGTCAAGAAATTCTTTTTCTTCAACATCTTTTGATTTAAGGTGTTTGGCGAAAATTTCTGCCGTTTCTTTTGCTCTGGTTTTGCCGCTGTGAAAAATTTTTTCAACCGTTATTTTACCCGCGAGGAAAGAAGCGATTTTTTCCGCCGACATCCTGCCTTTTCCGGAGAGGTGACTGGCGGGGTCTTCCTCCCTGCTTTTTGCTTCAGCGTGCCGAACCAAAAACAGTTTCATTCATCCTCACTATCAGAACCTTCCCTATTTTTACAATTTTTTCAGGCGATCCATCATTTCTCTATATACTTCAGCATCACGGCGAAACCCGACTTTTAAAATAAGCACCAGTACCGTTTTTTTCTCAATTTTGTATATCACTCTGTAATGTGATATTTTGAGTTTTCTATAAGAACTTAATTGATGCCTCAATGGAGAACCAAATTGTTCGGGATAAACGCTCAGTTTTTTATAGATAATTTTGAGGATACGAGAGACCCAACTTTTATCTATTTTTTTAAAATCTTCTTTTAATACAAGTTCGTGTATTCTTACTTGCCACATCTTGCGGGCTTATTTAAGCAATTTCTCAATGTCAATATAATCTCTGTCGGAACTTTCACTGTAACGTTGTCGGGCGATAAAACCAAGGACAATATCTTCGGCAATTTCAAGATAGTCCTGGATTTTTTTGTACTCTTCCTGAGACGTTAACACCGCCATGGGTTTATGCCTTTTTTCAATAATAACAAGCCCTTTTTGCGCTTTTGCGAGAATTTTTTCTATCTTCCCCCTCAACTCAGATACGCCCACAAGCGTGGTGTTCTCATGGACCGTAATCATATTCCCCCTCCTTTTTCGCTTCTAACATGAGTATAACCTAAAACCGTTTGTTTGTCAATTCAACTGACAATTTAATTGACAATTATTTCGCATATTTTCTGACTTTCGCCTTTTCTTAAATCACCCTTCTCCGTTCCCCGTTTTCGCGAGGACAATTCCTGCTTTCGCAGGAATACGCATTTTACGCATAAATCCGTAACAAAGTAAGTCCTGTTTTCTGTTCAGCGCAGCGCCTTGAGGCCGGCGAGTTTTTTTCTGATATCGCCGCCGCTGAGATAGGAGCTGGCGACAACAGCGTCGGCTCCGGCCTCCCGGCAGAGAGCGGCCGTCTCAAGATTGATGCCGCCGTCAACGCATATCCTACATTTGAGTTTTTTGGCGTCTATTGTTTTGCGGAGTTTAGCTATCTTTTTCAGAATCTTCGGGTCAAATTTCTGGCCGGAAAAACCCGGCGGCACGGACATGACGAAAGCCGTTTCAATGTGAGGAAGCCACTTCTCTATCTTCTCCGGGGGAACGGGAGGATTGAGGGCTATGCCTTTTTTTACGCCTTTCATTTCTTTGAGCAGAGCCATGGGCGCGCTCAATGTCCGCCACGGCGGATGAAACACCTCTATGTGAAAGATTATCCTTTCGCAGGATTTCCTGTACCACTTCCACTGTTTGCCTGGGTTGACGACCATCAGATGCGCCTCAAAGGGCAGTTTTGTTGTCTTCCTGAGCGAATCTATGACGGGCGGGCCGAAGGTGAGATTGGGAACAAAATTCCCGTCCATCACATCCATGTGTATGAAATCAAGGGCAGTGCCGTATTTTTTTATTTCCGCGGCCATTTTCCCGAAATCGGAGGAGAGTATGGATAAACCTGTTTCCATCAGATATCCTTCCTCGCCATGGGCGTGCCGTCAAGATGGAAAATCGCGTAAGCTTCGCCTATCACCTCTATCTCAAAAGATATTTTGTTGCCGGGCTGTTCCATTTTTTCATAGACAGTCCGCCTGCCGACGGCGTCCCTGACGATTATTTTCACTTCCCTCTCTTTTATGTCCTGCGGGACTTCCCAGTAAACATAAGCCGTCCTTTTTACATTTTCCTCGCGGGAGAGCTGGGATATAAAGAACTTGATGTAGGAATCGTTTGAGAGCATATCGCCGGGCGCGGGCTCCTGCTTCAGGATGGTGCCGGGAATGATGTTGTTGTTTATCACCTCTTCCGTTTCCGCCACGTCAAAACCCATTTCATGAAGATAGGCGGCGGCGTCGGATGAGGATTTGCCGACGAAATAAGGCATGACGAGAAAACCCATCAGTGAAGCCGGGCCTTTGCTCAGCGCAATATCCACCATCGCCGATGGTTTTACTATCTGTCCGGGCAAAGGCTCCTGCGTTATTATACGGTCTATCGGCGCATCGTCGCTGTAAATGCCCGTGACATTCCCCACGCTCAAAAGCGAGCGCGTCAGGAGTATCTCGGCCTCGGGCATTGATTTGCCGCATATATCCGGCACATATATGAGATTCCCGCCTTCCGAAAGAGTCAGCCGCACCTTCCTGCCGACTCTGACAACCGAGCCCGGCGGGGGATTCTGTCTGACGACAGAGCCCGCGGGAATGGTTTCATCGGCGGCGGATTCCTTTTCCTTGTAGGCTTCCATGCCCTTGTCCTGAAGCATGTCCATCGCATCCGCGATGTTCAAGCCCGTCACATCGGGCGTCACGACAGCCCTGCTCGTCCTGGTGATGATGCGCATGGCTATGTCAAAGCCAGCGCCCGCGAGTATCCCGAAAAGAACCGCGTAAACGGCGTAGCGCGCGTAAATTTTAATTTTTTCTTTATTCATCATTTGTCCGCGATTCTACAAAAATTTTCAATGATTTTAAAACCTTCCGTCGTGAGAATTGATTCCGGATGAAATTGCACGCCGTACACATCCATGCCCTTCACCTTAACGCCCATTATCTCCTTGTCTTCCGTGAGCGCTGTTATTTCCAGCGCCGGCACGGCTTTTTCTATGATGAGAGAATGATATCTCGTCGCTGTAAAAGGATTTTCAACGCCGCGGAATATGCCTTTGCCCTTGTGTTTGACAAGAGAAGTTTTGCCGTGCACGATTTTTTTCGCTCTCACCACCTTCGCGCCGAACACCCGGCCTATCGCCTGATGGCCGAGGCAGACGCCCAGGATGGGCTTTTGGCCGGCGAAGGCCTTGATTATCTCCATGGACCGGCCCGCTTTGTCAGGAGTGCCGGGGCCGGGGGAAATGACAATGCCGTCCGGACGGTAAGATTTAACATCCGCGACGCTGACAGCGTCGTTTCGCGCGACACGGATGTCTTTCGTTATCCTGCCGAAATACTGCACGATGTTGTAAACAAAAGAATCGTAATTATCTACGAAAAATATCCTCAAAACCCCGCCTCCGCCATCTCAAAAATCCTCCGCCATCTCAGAAATCCTCCGCCATCTCAACGGCGCGCATCAGCGCCTTCACCTTGTTTTCCGTCTCCCTGTATTCGCCTGAAGGGGTGGAATCGTAAACGATTCCGGCGCCCGCCTGCAGTGACACTTCTCTGCCGTTTACAAAAACCGTCCTTATGGTTATGGCGAAATCCATATCTCCGTTAAATGAGAAATAGCCCACAGCTCCGGCGTAAGGCCCTCTCGGAGAAGCCTCCAGCTCGCTTATTATCTGCATGGCCCGCACCTTGGGAGCGCCACTCACAGTGCCGGCCGGAAAAGCCGCCTTGAAGAGCGAGAAGCTGTCATGGCCGCTCCTCACTACGCCTTCCACCTCGCTGGTCATGTGCATGACATGAGAGAATTTTTCAACCGTCATCAGTTCCCTGACGGATACGCTGTTAAATCGGCAGACGCGTCCGAGGTCGTTTCTGGCAAGGTCAACGAGCATTATGTGCTCAGCCCTTTCTTTTTCCGAGGCCACAAGCTCGTCGGCGAATTTTTTGTCCTCCGCGGGAGTCGCGCCCCTGGGCCTGGTGCCGGCTATGGGACGCAGAACGGCGCGGGAAGAATCCTTCCTCACCAGTATTTCGGGAGAGGAGCCGATAATTTTGAGACCGCCGAACTTGAGATAATACATATAGGGCGAGGGATTGACCATGCGCAGCGCCCTGTACACACTGAAGGGCTCGGCGGCAAGGCGGCCTGTCCACCTGCGGGATAAGACCGTCTGTATGCAGTCCCCGCGGGTAATATATTTTTTCGCGGTTCTCACCATGTCCTCAAAACGCTTTTTTGTCATCCCGCTTTTGAAGGAAGTTTTTCCGGAAATCTTTTGAGGCGGCAATTCCCGGCTGCCGCGAATGCTGACAAGAGTTTTTCTGACCTTTGACACGGCATGGTCATACATTTTCCGCTCGCCGGCACCCTCGCCCCGATGGGGCTTACCCCGATGGGGTTTGCCGTAACTCCAGCATATTATCCTCATCGTTTTCTTGAGGTGATCTATGACTATGACGATATCGGGCAGCATGAAACGGAAATACTCCCCCCGGGCGGCTGACGCGGGAGCCTTGATGTCTTCCCACTCGCCGGCTATATCATAGGAGAAATAACCAACGGCGCCCCCCGTAAAAGGAGCGTCGCCCTCAAGTTTCGGAAAATTATAGCGGCTTATGAATTTTTTGAGGTCGGCGAATGAATCCGCGCTATTTTTTCTTTTCCCGTTGACCTCAAAATAATCTTTCCCTCCGGCGAGCACAAAAGCCGCCGACGGCGAGACAAAAGAATACCTGCCCCAGCGTATTCCGCCTTCGGCGCTCTCAAGAAGAAAAGCGTTCTCGCCGGAAGCGAGATGCGCGAAAAGAGAGACGGGCGTTTCCATGTCACAGCAGACATCGGTGTAAACGCAGCCCAGCGAATAATCAGCGAGGTTTTTTTTATAGGCCGCGAAGGACGGGCGTATCTTATTCAGCATCCGCTGTTTTGTTTATCCTTCCCACGATATGGCTCTCGGGCACGAAATACACGGGATTCCCGTCAGCGTCTTTCCAGTCGCGCGAATCGCCGGACCAGTCTCTGTTGTCACCCATCACGAAAACATAACCTTCCGGCACCTGGAGCTCGGGTATGTTGTCGCCCTGAAGGATCTCGCCTTTCCTCTTGTAAACGGCGTAAGGTTCATCCGTGAGCTCTTTCCAATTGAGATAAATCCTCTTGTCGCGGATTTCTATTGTGTCTCCGCCGACGGCTATCACGCGCTTTATCAGGCCCTTCCCGCCGTCCACCGGCGAGCGAAAGACGATGATGTCGCCCCTCTCCACCGGATTGAGAACATAGTGGAGGGCGTTGGCCCATTCTATGTCGTAAAGCTCCAGCGTCGGCTCCATGGAGCCGCTTGCCACCTTCACAAAACCCCCGATGTACATGCGGAAAAGATAAGCCCCGCCCAAACCGAGAGCCACAATGACCAGTAATCTTTTAATCATGAATTCGCCGAATGCTTGTTAACCAGAGCCGACAAGATTTTACACACTTCGATTTGTTTAGCGTCGGGAACATTTTTGCAAAGTTTCAAACACATTCTGTTTCTCATAATAACTTCCGTCGATAGTGGTTTATCAAAGTGGCTGTTGAAGCTTCTGGCGAACATAATCTTCAGCGGCGGGGGAAAGCCCTGTCACCGTCGCAACCGGCGGCTCCGGGACATGGAGCTTCCTGTAAACATAGGCCACCGCTGTCATTGAAAGAGGCATCGTTATGATAAGCCCTATCCCCAGACAAAGCGCTCCGGCGGCGTTGATGAGCCACAAAAGCAGAGCGAGAAGGAAGATGTTGGTCTTGGAACCCTTTGTGAGCTCCGCGCTCTTTTCAAGTGACTCTATTATCCCCGCATTTTTATCCACTATGAAATAGCTGAAGAACATGAACTTGATCCCCAGAATGATTCCCGGCACGATGAGGAGAAGAGTGCCGAGGAATGTCATGATTCCATAAAGAAGCCCGGCGACGAAAACCGTCACTATTCTTTTGTCAAAGCACGAGAACAGCTCGACCACGGCCGGCTTTTTGCCGTCGGCAAAGGTTATCAGTGTTTTTATCAAGCCCAGTCTCAGCTCCATCTGGATGACTGCTCCGGCGACGAGAATAATAAAGGCAAGCAGCCGCGCCTTTCCGAAAGCGCCGGCTATGCCCTGCGGCAGAATTGCCGCTGAGACGAGGATAATAAGCATCACTATAAAAAAACCGATGTTGCCCGTCGCCGTAGCCCAGCCGAACCTGATAGCGTCCTTCTTCAGAAATTTCACTTCATTCATAAAATCCTCCTCATTTTTCCGCCGTCTCAAAAACCGCCTGATTCCTCGTCCTGCGGTGCAGGTCAAAGAGAAGCGCGCGGTATTTCGCGTAATCTTCCGGCGACACATCTTCGTTATTTGTAACAGTTTTTTCCGTGTATATCAATTCATTGCCCGAGAGACGGAATTGACGGCTCAGTGAAAACCATTTGTTTTCCTCATCTGTGTTTTCAGGTACGAAAACGGCCTTCCAGGACGCGGGCACGAGCAGTGTGGTTTGAACAATATCCTCCGACGGCAGAGAGGCCTTTATCGGGTATTTGCGTTTTTCCTTCGCGACGATGGAGGTGTCAATATCGCCCCACTGCGGAGCCAGCCGTATGCCCCCCGCTTTTTTGAGATAATCCCTTCCCTCAAAAGTCATCCTGAGAAGGCAGGGCTCATTCATGTTATCAATATCCGGCAGTTCGTATTTTGTGAGTTCAGCGTCCGGCGTGATGGCGTTGACCGCTTTTTCAAGCTGTTCTTTTATCTTGACGGGTTTTGTGTATTTCAGCCAGTATCTCTGGCCCTGGTCGCTTCTGCCTTTTGTCAGCACCTTCCTTGAAGCGGATATGCTCTCGTCCTCTTTCACGTTCACCGTCATTTCCCTGCTCACGCTGTTGACGGAGGCGTCAAAGACGGGCGTTTCCATGATCTCGTATCTGTCGTCAAAAAACACCAGCACCTTTCTTCCCTGGTCACTCGAGGGCAGGTCCCCGAAAGAGCAGGTCTCCGCCGTCGGATCCATGAATATGAGCTCCCCGTCGAGCTCAACGCAGGCTATGGCGTGATTGAAAACCAGCTCAGGGAAATCCTCAAGCATCGGGAATGTCCCCCTCGTGCCTATGAGCACAAGATGAGCCTTCAGCCCGGCCTCCCTCAGCATCGCCGTCAGAAGCACCGACTGGTCTTTGCAGTCGCCGTATTTGTTGAGGAATATCTCCTCCGCCTTGTGCGGCCTGAAACCCGCTTCGCCGTATCCCACCGCCACATAGCGTATCTGGGACGCAACCCAGTGATATATGTTGGCGGCATTGCTCCTGTCGGATTGCATGTCCATCAGCCCTGCCGTTTTCTTTCTTATCTCAGGGGTGATTTCCATTCTGTCGTCAATCATGGACTTCCACCAGAGATAGATTTCCCGCCAGCTCTGAAATGTGGAAAGCCGGAAGCCGTCTGTTATCTCGTTCCAGGGGGGCATGCCGTCCTCGGGTATGATTTCCGGCACAAAGGGGAACTTCCAGCTGTAAAGCTTTCCTTCTCCCGTCTTTTTAACGCGCGGCTCCAGCCTGTGTTTCTTTTGGAGATAGGAATTCCTGAAAGCCCTTGTGTTGGCGTTGAATGAATGAGGCAGTTTCAGCGTGAATTCCTGATTGACGAAGGGCTCAAATCCCTGGATACCATAACGGAATACAACATTTCCCGACGGGAGTTTGTTGGACTTGTGCCGCACCCTGTAAACGATGACGGCGCCCGGCTCCACGGCCGGCATGGATATAATCTTCAGCCTCGCGTTTGAATAGAGAGGGAAATTCATGTATTTGGACACATCCCTTATCTGCTGAGGCGACACATCCCGCGTCAATCCCGAGGGCAGCACCGTGTAGGCCTCCAGCACCTCAATATCAGCGTATGTGGAATCATAAGTCAGCGCCACCTCGGCGAACTGCTTCTTGCCTCTGTCGTTGAATATCTTGATGACTTTGAAGGACTCTGACACCGACGAGGAATCCGGGAATATTTCGTAATGCTCCCTGTCCATGAGCACAGCCGCCGCGGCTTCCGGATGCCCGGCCTGCGAGGGGGCTTTTTTTATCAGCTCCGCCACCTCGCTGTCAACATCCTCTATGCGCCGCGGAAGATTTTTGACAAGAGCTTCATATCTTTCGGCGGCTTTAAGCGCGAAATCGCCCGTCTTGATTTTTCCGTAGGCGTTCAGAGCTTCTTCAAAAAGATTCTTCCCCTCAAGAGTCCTCGCCCTGTAAAAAAGTGTCTCCCCGTCGCCTGCCTTTTCGGCTTCGGCCTCAATCATATCAAAATGATAAAGCGCCCGTGTGGGCGATCCTGTGTAGTAATAGGAAAGGGCAAAAAGCCTGTTTACGGAATAATCCGCGGCGCTCACTTGTTGAAGCGTCTCTATACAGCCATCGTAATCCCCGTTCTCAAAAAGGAATGACGCCTTGAATTTCAGTATTTCATCAGCCGGAGACAGCTTTTCCGCCTCTTCTACTTTTTGAAGCAGTAAGGCCTTATCCGCGTTTATCTGACCACGCAGGGCCTCCAGCTCGGCTATACTGGACGCAAGAAGAATAGAGCGCGAAAATACAAGCGCGCTAAGTAAAATCGGATATTTTTTCAAGTATTTTATCAAGTTTTACGGCCTCTGTTTTTCCGTCCGCCCGGCTCTGTATTTCGCATTCGCCTGTCTTCATTCCCCGCGGCCCCAGCACTATCCTGACGGGAATCCCTATGAGGTCCGCGTCCTTAAACTTTATTCCGGCCGACACATCCCTGTCGTCAAAAAGAACCTCATATTTTTTTGACAGCGCTTCATAAATCTCTTCCGCCTTTTCCATGGCGGGCCCGTTTGACGAGGCCGCTATTATCTCTATCTGATACGGCGCCATAGCGCGCGGCCATATTATGCCCTTGTCATCGTGGTTCTGTGATATGAGAGCCGCGACGATGCGGGAGACGCCTATACCGTAACAGCCCATCTCTATGGGCAGGTCTTTCCCCGCCTTATCCGTGAAGCTTGCCTTCAGCTTTTCGGAATATTTCGTGCCAAGATAAAAGGTGTGGCCTATCTCTATCCCCCGGGCGACATCCAGCGCTTTTCCGCATTCGGGACAGGGGTCGCCGGCCTTCACCGTTCTTATGTTCATGAACTCCGCCTCAAAGTCCCGCGGATAGTTAATGTTTTTGATATGGGCGTCTTTTTTGTTGGCTCCGCTAACCATGTTAGAACAGTATTTAATGGTATTATCCGCATAGGCCTTAATCTTCAGCCCCGCGGGGCCGGAAAAGCCAAGAGGCCCTCCCGTTATCTCCTCTATCTCCTTCTCATCGGCGAGCCGGGCATCCTCACCTATTATCGCCCGCAGCTTGGCGGGATCAGCGCTGTGGTCGCCCCGCACCAGCACGCAAGCGAAACCCTCAGCCGTCCTGTAAATGAGCGTTTTAATGAATTTCTCTTCCGGCATTTTGAGGAAAGCCGACACCTCTTCAACCGTCCTCACGCCGGGCGTTGAGACTTCTTCAAGCGGCCGCGGGTCTTCACGCCAGGGCGCACTTTCAGCCTTCGCGGCGCTTATCTTTGAATGGGCCAGCTCCTGATTCGCGCCCCATCCGCAGCGGCAGTAAACGAGCTCTTCCTCTCCCTCGTCGGAAGGAGCCATGAACTCATGCGATTTTGTGCCGCCTATGAGCCCCGTCTTGGCGAGGACAGGCACCGCTTTGAGCGAAAGAGCCGCGCAGATTTTTTTATAGAGCGCGAACATCCTGTCGTATGAAAGCTCTGCCCCTTTCCCGTCGGCGTCAAAACTGTAAGCGTCCTTCATTATGAACTCGCGGGCCCTCATCACGCCGAAACGCGGCCTTATCTCATCCCTGTATTTTGTCTGTATCTGGTAGAATATCTTCGGCAAATCTTTGTATGATTTTATGTAATTGCCGGCCAGCTCCGTGATCGCTTCCTCGTGAGTGGGAGCGAGGCAGAATTCCCGGCCCTGCCTGTCTTTGAGTCGCACGAGCTCCGCGCCGTATTCCGCCCAGCGCCCGGACAGCTCCCACAAACTTTTGGGAAGAAGCGCCGGAAGCAGCACCTCAAGACAACCCTCTTCGTCGTGCAGTTCCCTGATGACCTTCTCCACTTTGTTCAGGGCTTTTTTACCCAGAGGCAGCCATTCGTATATTCCCGAGGCGAGTTTACGTATCATGCCCGATCGCAGCATCAGGATGTGCGACGGCGTGACGGCGTCTGACGGCACCTCCTTCATTGTCGGTATCAGTGTTTTTGTAAATCTCATATCGCCGCTATTATAGAAAATAGTAGCGTTCGATGTAAATCGCTCTTGCAGGAAAAAAGGAAAAAAAGGGGACGTCCTTAATTTTTTCTTATAACTGAACTGCCCTGCCGTCTATAAAAAGTTTGTTAATTATTCCGTTGCCGTGTTTGTCGACAATAACTTCCACCGCGACTTTACTGCGTCCGGCCATACTCTTCTCTATTTCCCTGCCTTTGCCTTCAGGAACAAAATAACTTTCAATGCCGTATTTAACAACGCCGCTGCGCCGGATCTTCCCTTTTATGACAACATCACCTCTTTCTATTTCGTTTTTGGCTTTCATTGCCACCGCCCGCCACGGCGCACTTTCAGCGGCGGACAAAGCGCTTTCAGCTTCCCGGTATTCCCCGGCGGGTTCAAGTTTCACATACACTCTGTCGCCGCGCTTAAAATTTGATTTACCCGGAATGCCGCTCAAACTGCTGATTTTGTATCTTAAAATGACATAATCCCCCCGCAGAAAATCCCGCGGGTCAACCGGCACGGTTTCCAGCACAACCTTTATTCCCGTCGCGAGGATGCGCTGTTTATATCCTATGAGCCCCAGTGCAAGAACCAGCCATAACCCCGCGATGCCAAAAATTATATTTTTTCTGCTCATTCAGCGCTCCATTTTTCAATCACTTTTTTTCTCTGCTTTTCAAGATACGCCCCGCCGATCAGCATAAACAACCCTGCGGCGATAAAAAACCAGGATTTCTCCGTTAATTCCCAAAAAATATCAACATATCTTGTGATCACAAGAAGAACAAAAATGACAATGCCCGAATTGAATACTTCCGCGCTCCTGATACCCATTCCGTAAAATATGCTGATAACCGCCAGCAAAAATATTATCGTGTTCATGATCACTGTGTTAATCGACGCCAGCAAGGGAAAGAACAATATGAAAAGACTGCCCGAAAAAACAGCGGATAGGCAGATCAACTCCATCTTAAAAAATTTTGTTTGGGGCGGTTTTGTACACAGGAGCAGGATCAGCAGCAGGACGGCGGCGGCAATCAGAGCCAAACAGATGATAAAAAAGAATTTGTGTTCAAAACCCGCGTTCCCTATCAGCATTTTCTTGAAAGACAAAAGATACGCGCATCCGGCGACGGTAGCGAAACCAATGCTTTTATACAACGGCGCGAAATATTTTTTACTTTCGCTGTGCGACATGCCGATCAGGTACAGGATAACGCCAATGGATAACTGTATGACTAACGCCGTAATGCCGTTGTACTTATCGTTGAACACCTTCGAATACGGGTATACCACGAGATGGAACCATAGGATGGCGCTGAAGATATTGATGCACAAACTTTTTTTAAGCTTATCCCTGTATGTGAAGAAAAACAGCGCAGCAAGAGGTATAAGAAAATAGAAATTCGCGCGCTTTACCGCCGTCGCGTTAAAACAAACTATCTGCCAGGCGATAAATGACAGCGATGCCGCGGAAAAATATTTTTCTTCTTTTTTAATCAGATAATAACCCAGCAGGCCGGAGCTGATGAATATTGCCAGCCACGAATACTGCCAATGATACTCAACAAAACAGCAGGAAAAACTTGCCGCTAAAAGGCCCAGTATATTGATATTGGCCCACGCTCCTAACTTAAACGCCATCGGCAGTATCAGACAAAAAACGAGAACAGGGTAATAATAATTCGCCGCGTTTGCGCTGTGACTGTAAAGAAAATTCCAGATGATAAGCAAAACGGACGCGAGGAGAAAAACATATCTGTTATTGAAAAAATACGCTACCGGCAGGACAGGCAGCGCCCATAAAAGCACAATAAGCCAATTATCCGACGAGGGGATGTTGTAAATCTGGCATATCAGTATAACGCTGCTCCCCCAAAAAACAGAAGCCAGGAACAACAGGCTTTTTCCGAGCAGAGGATGCCCTTGCTTCTCGTAACTGAAATAATAACCCGCGAAAAGTGTTGCGATTGTCATCAGTAACAGATTTATCGTGCGGATGTGCGCGGGGATTTTTCGCCAGTTGGCCGCCACCAGGAATATGACACCCGCACCTAAAAATATAGCGCCGATGATTAAAATGATTTTTACCGCGTCTGTTTTGCTCTTTTGCCGCTCATCGTCCATACGATATAACTGCCGGATTGCGCCGCTTTGTTCGGCGTTTATTATTTCTTTTGTTTCCCATAGCGGGAGTTGTTTTCGCAGCCAGGAGCTGTGCTTATTCCCCCCGAATATAGAGATCACGATCGTCCTCAGCACCGCATAAGATATAGCAATTACCAGCAGAGCCGCTATAATGCTCACAATCATATTTTCCCTTTCATTGTCGGTATCAGTGTTTTTGTAAATCTCATATCGCCGCTATTATAGAAAATAGTAGCGGTCGATGTAAATCGGCAGGAAAAAAGGAAAAAAAGGGGACGTCCTTAATTTTTAATTATGTTTCCCCGCGTTGTAGGGGTCAGAACTTCAGGAGCCAGGTCTGGATGATGGCTTTCTGCCGGAAGAGCTTTGGGGACTTCGGAAACCGCGGGCATATTGTCTAATTTTGTTTGTGCACAGCACCTTATCATGCGCCCGCTTTCGCCATCTTCCTTGTTATCATTAATTTCCCATCCAGTTTTATTCTTGCAAGTTTTCTGTCTGCTCTTTGAATTGGAGATACTTTCGTAACGCTGAAATTGCGCTTCGGCTTATGGCGTAACTATATTTCAGAGCCAATACTTTCATAAGCTTCACATACAATGGCGCATGTGTCTCTCCTGGAATAAGTTCCGACCTTTTGGCATTGAATGGCCCTGCCCCTAAGTGCCCGTATATATATTCCAGCCATTCCTTGTATTTTCTAACCATATGCTTCTGCGTTTTCGCGGTTAATACATGCCTTTGAAGATACTCCTCAAATGCTTTCCAATTAATTTCGTTTTCAAACTCCCTGTCGCTTGGATTATCATTTCTTAAAATAATCTTCAACTGCTTCATAAGTTACCTGAAGTTTTGCCATAAGGATTTTTTAAAAAACCAGCCGCCATTTCCGCTATTCACTTTAAGTCGTAATCCTTCTTGAATTTTTCGGGGTTAATACTCCAAAATTCATCGGGTGGTTTACCAAGTAGGAGCAGCAATTCTTCTATATCAAAAATGCCGTAATAATCACCTGAGACAATCACAATTTTGTTCCTTGTCTCCGCCAAGGTTTGCAGACGGAACCGGCGAATGCCCGTTTCGGTCAGACGCTCACCTATGTCGGTTCTGTAGGCATTCGTCATGTTGTACATGCACAGGGTCAGTATGGCGTGGCTGGTCACTCCGTTCCTTGTCTTCTTCTGAACTTTGTTAATCAGCCAGCCCTGTTTGAGTTCTCTGAAAGTCTCATTTTCAATCAAACTTCTCAGGTCATACTTGTCAATAATCTGTAATGGCCGGTTGACCTGAAGAGTCGTTAAAAACACTTTCTCTTTTCCCCGCGGATACTCTTTGCCGTCCCATTCGGTAACCATCACGGCATTTATCTTGTTGCCCTTAAAATCTTTGCTGAATTTATCTTTTTGATTGTGTTCCGCGTCGCCATACTGGTCGTACGAGGTCAGCCCCTTAATCCCAATAACGCTTATATCTTTCCTCGCGGCCCTGTAAATCTTCCCCTTTATTTCCGTGTCTCTAAGGCCTCTGGCGTTAGCCGTTATCCTCATATCCGTTTTTAGCGGAATGATAAAATCAATCCCGAGATTGTGTTTTATCTTCCACAAAATTATCCCGTCAATAAATCCTCTGTCTATCAACAGCAGTTTTATTTTATCTTTTCCGATGTTTTTTATCGCCTGCTCAAGCAGTTTTAATGTGTATTCCCTCGCATCCTCGTTAATCTTTATTATTTTCGCAGCCACTATTTGCCTGCTCTTAACCCCTCTTATCGCCAGCAGCTTAAATCCGTATGTCGTAACCGGGATCTCAACTATTCCGTTTTCCTTTGTCAGCCTTTTTTCCATAACCGTTTTTTTGCCGCGCCCTTTGCACTTCTCCGTCGTCTCTAACGGCGTGTCGTCCATAATACAATCACTGTCTTTGATAAATCCTCTTTTCGCCAGTATTTTTATTCCCGCATTCAGGACATTTTCCATCTCGGCCGGTTTATACCTGTCCAGCGCATCCGCCAGCGTATCTTTATGCATCGGCTTGTTCGCCTTGCCTTTTCCCCTCTTGCAATGCCCGTTCTTTATCTGCTCAGCAGTAAATCCTATCAGCGTCATCAGCCCGACATCTCCGAACAAAAGCTGCGGAACCTGATTCATGCTGCTTATTCCCAAAAGCACCTTGACCTCGTATGTTAAAAGCAGTTTCGCCATCGTTATTAACTTTCGCTCATAACCCTGTCCGTCAACATCAAGCACTGTCAAAAACCCTGCCTCTTTCAAAAAAATTATAAACTTATCCAGGAATCCCCATCCCGCCACCTTCACAAACCTGTAATCGCCGCCTATTACTTTTTTAGCTACTTCCTTCTGATTCCTCGTCAGACAATGCCATCTTAT
>PEUP01000026.1 GCA_002780705.1 Elusimicrobia bacterium CG03_land_8_20_14_0_80_50_18
CAGCGATGTCTCCGGCGTAACGGTTTCAACATTTTTTGACATAATATGTTTCGCTATCATTTTTCCTTCCCTTGAAGACATTTCCCGCTAACGGGATAAACTTTACCGGGGTCAAATTCCCTTTTCATAATAATTTTCCAATTCCCTTTTTCAAGTTTTCTGTAAAAACAGGACGCGTAACCCGTGTGGCAGGCGGGCACGCCGGACTTCACCCTGACAACGAGAGCGTCGCCGTCGCAGTCCAGAAAAATATCCGTCACTTCCAGGACATTGCCCGATTCCTCGCCCTTGGTCCAGAGCTTCTTTCGGCTGCGGGAATAGAATGTGGCCTTACCAGTGGCCACGGTTTTCTCAAAGGATTCCCTGTTCATATAGGCGAGCATTAGCACGCGGCCGTTAGCGTCAACAGTCACCGCCGGCACCAGGCCCGCGGAATCAAATTTAATTTCATTAATTAGAGCCATATTTTTTAATCGCCTCCTGTAAATCCAGCTTGTTCTCATATATCGCCTTGCCTGTGATGACTCCGGCCACGCCCGTTTTTGAAAGCGCCTCTATGTCTTCCATGCAACTCACCCCGCCGGACGCTATAATATCCATGTCCGTCATCGCCGAAAGCTGTGAATAAAAATCCGCGTTAATCCCCTCAAGCGTGCCGTCCCTCTCAATCTGGGTGACAACCACTTCTTTTATGTTCCTTGTGCTGACTGCCCTCAAAAAATCTTTGAGCGTCAGCGGCGAAGAATCTTTCCAGCCGTGTATCCTGACCCTGCCCTCGCCGACATCCGCGGAGAGCATGACTTTTCCGGACAGTTGTGAAACGATCTGTCCGAATTCCTGAATGTTGTCAAAATAAAGAGAGCCGATTATTACCCTGTCCACACCCGCGGAAAGATATTTACTTGCCCGGGCAAAAGTTTTTATTCCGCCGCCCAGCTCAAGGACAGAGTCCGCGGCTTTTCTGATTCTTCTGATGGCCGCGCGGTTCAGGGAATCATCCTCGCCGAAGGCGCCGTCAAGATTCACAATATGTATCCTTTTCGCGCCCTGCCTCGCGAAAGACCCCGCGACGGCCGCCGGATCGTCAAAATAAACTTTTTCTTCTTCCGGCCGGCCCCTGAAAAGGCGCACGGCATTTCCTTTCCTCAGATCAATAGCCGGTATTATGAGCATTCAGATGAGGCCTTTTGTGGACGACACTTTTCTGGACGAGGGGCTGAGCGCCATGGCAAGGGCTTTGCCGAAGGCCTTAAAGACAGATTCGCAGATATGATGATTGTCGCGTCCGGCCAGAGAAACTATGTGCATTGTGATACCCGCCTTAACGGAAAGCGCCCTGAAAAAATCCTCTAAAAGGCGGTAATCAAAATCGGCTTTTCTTATATCGGCGAACTTGACATTGAACTCAAGAAAGGGCCGGCCCGAGACATCCAGCGAAACGAGAGCAAGCGCCTCGTCCATGGGAATGATGGCTGAGCCGAATCTTTGTATCTTGCCCTTCGCGGCTATTTTGCCTATCGCCTCGCCGAGCACTATGCCCGTGTCCTCGACGGTGTGGTGCATATCCACATCCGTGTCGCCCGATGCTTTCACGACGAGTCCGAAACCTCCGTGATAGGCGAAAAGTTCCAGCATGTGATTCAGAAAACCTTCCGGAGTTTTCACGCTGTTCCCGGCCGCGGGGCCTGACGAAAAATCAACACTCACGGAAGTTTCCTTCGTCTTTCTTCTGACTTGTGATTTTCTCATGTTTTCACCTTCCTCATCTCTATGGATTTTTTGTGGTTATCCATACCTTCGGCCTCTGCGATAGCGGCGGCGGCGGGGCCGTCGCAGGCAAAGCCGGACTCATCATAACTTATTTCGGCGTAACTCCTCAAAAAAGAGCCGGCGTTCAGGCCGGAGGAAAAAACCGCGCTTCTTCCCGTCGGAAGCGTGTGAGAGGGCCCCGCGGCATAATCGCCCATGGCGACGGGCGAATATTTTCCGAGGAATACCGCTCCGGCGTTCTTAAAACAGCCCGCGTATGACGAGGCGTTTTTCATGAGCACCGCAAGATGTTCGGGGGCTATCTCATCGGCTTTTTCTATCTGTCCTTTTTTATCCTTTATCAGAAACACTTTCACTTTTTTTCCGAAGACGGAAGCTATAAAATCAGCGAGCTTTGCGGACGGTGTGATCAGCGAGGCCGTCGCGTCCGGCGCGTGCTCAAGCTGGGCGGCCATCTCAGCCATGACCCATTCCCGGGGAACGCTCTCATCGGCGAGAACAAGCACTTCGCTCGGCCCGGCGAGAAGGTCTATCCCTGTCTCAGCGAACAACTGCCTTTTGGCTTCCGTGACATAGCTGTTGCCGGGGCCCGCTATGAAATCAACCTTCGGCACAGACTTCGTGCCAAGCGCGAAAGCGGCAATCGCCTGCGCTCCGGATATCCTGAATAAGGCCTTGACGCCGGAGAGAGCGCAGGCGGCCAGCACCTCATCCGATACGCCGCAGCTTGCGGCATATATCTCGCGCACCCCCGCGACCCTGGCCGGAATGGCGTTCATCAGAACCGAGGACGGATAAAAATATCTTCCGCCCGGCACATAAACGGCGGCGCTTGAAACGGCGCGAAAACGATGCCTGATCTTAACGCCTGCCCGGTCCGCCTTCACATCCTTGTATAATGCCCTGATTTTTTTCTGGTAAGACAATATGTTTCCCGCGGCCCGTTCAAGACTCTTCCTTGAGGTGGCGGAAAGCCTATTGAGCGCCGCGTCAAAATCCTTTTTAACGAATTTCAGGTTTTTCCCGTTCAGGATTATTCCGTTGAATTTCTTTTCAAAGGCAAAAAGAGCCCTGTCACCGCCCTTGCGAATCTTCGCTATTATGTCTGAAACGGTTTTACTCGCGTCGTCCTGCTTTTTCATTTTTCCTCTCTTATCCGCTCCATTGAAACATTTGCGCCGAGCTTTCGCAACTTGCCGAAAAAATTCTCATAACCCCTGAACAGGTGTTTCAGCTCATAAACGCGAGTCTCGCCCTCCGCCATGAGTCCGGCGATTATCATGGCCGCGGCCGCCCTCAAATCGCAGGCGTAAATATTCGTCCCCGAAAGCCGGGAAGTGTTTATCCTGAGCACGGCATTTTTCAACACCATTGACGCCCCCAGCCTCTTGAGCTCGTCAACATACATAAAGCGCGCCGGAAAAATTTTGTCCCTGATTTGGCTCCGCCCGGAAGCGCGCATCATACACACCGCCCACAGCGGCTGAAGATCCGTGGGAAAGGCCGGATAAGGCCCCGTGACAATATTTACCGGTTTTATTTTTTTCGGAGAGTTGACCGTAACAGAATTTTCTTTTTGACTTATTTTCACGCCCGCGGCCCTCAGTTTGCTTAGAAGCGCGCCCAGGTGGGAGGGGTTCGCTGAATCCACCCTCGCGCTGCCTCCAACGGAAGCGGCGGCGAGAATAAAAGTGCCGGCCTCAATCCTGTCGGGCATGACGGCGAAGTCCGCCCCGCCGAGGCGCGCCTTCCCTTTCACGGTATAAACGGAACCTGTTCTTGTTATATCCGCGCCCATCGCCTTTAGAAAAAGACAAAGGTCCGCTATCTCCGGCTCCACCGAAGCGTTTTCAATGACAGTCCTTCCGGATGCGGCGGCGGCGGCGAGCAGCAGATTTTCTGTGGCGCCCACCGACGGAAAAGAAAATTTTATATGCGCTCCCTTAAGGACATTCCGCTTGAAGATCATGCGTCCGCGAAGAATTGAATACGCCGCCCCCATGGCCTTCAGGCCGAGAAGATGTATGTCTATCGGCCTTTCTCCGAGAGCGCATCCGCCGGGAAGAGCGAAGGAACCCTCTTTGAGCCTCGCCAGCACAGGGCCCATCACCAGGACCGAAGCGCGCAGTTTTCTCACAAGTTTTTCAGGCAGCGCACCGTGCCGCAGCTGACCCGTCACTTCGGCCCTGTTGTTTTCAAACTTTACCGTCTTTCCCATTTTTCTTAGAAGCGCGAACATAATCCGCACATCTTCCAGATCGGGCATATTCCTGATAACGCACTTATCGTCCGTGAGAAGACAGGCGCTGAGTACGGGCAAGGCCGCGTTCTTGGAGCCGCTGATGTCAACGGAGCCGACGAGTTTTTCCGTACGGCGGCAGACGGCTAACATGAGGCCTCCGCGACCCTCAAAACGCCGGAAAGGTCTTTGTGAAATCTCACATTTTTCCAAGCTCGCGCGTAAAGAATTTCTGATACGGCCTGCTTCTGACCCGCGCCAATCTCAATCAAAAGACATCCGCCAGCGTTTAAGTGAGCGAAGGATTCCGCGACGAGCTTTCTTATGCAGTCAAGGCCGTCAGCACCGGAAAAAAGAGAATCAGACGGCTGGCTCAGCACGGCCTGATCCAGCTGACAGCCGTTCGGAATATAGGGCGGGTTGCTCGCGATAATATCAAAGCGGCCTTCCACCTCCGAAAAGAGATCGCTCTGCAGGAATTTTATATCCTCTCCCAGCTTTGCGGCGTTTTTTGCCGCCAGACTGAGCGCGGCGGGATTAATGTCGCAGGCCGTGACGGACAATTTGCCCAGTTTTGACGCGGCAATGGCTATGTTTCCGCAGCCCGTGCCGACATCAAGCATCGTCATTCCCGCGGAAGATCTTTCAAGCAGCCGTTCCACGAGCGCCTCACTGCTGTTTTTGGCTACAAAAACACCCTCATCCACATCAAGTGTCAGTCCCATAAATTCAACAGAGCCGGTGATATACTCCACCGCCGTGCCGGCTGAGCGGCGCGCGAAATTAGCGTTCAGCTTTTTGAGCATATCCGGGCTTATCTTTCTTTCAGAAAACACCGCCTCTCCGTAGCTGAGAGACAGTGAAGTGTTAAAGAGTGTGTCAAATTCCTCCGACGACAAATGAGGATAGGCAAGGCGCATCGCTTTATAAAGCTCCCCGGCGGTTTCGGCGGCCTCTCTCATTTGCCGGCGAGCTCCTCATTCAGTTTTTCCGTCATGGCGGCGATTTTACCTTCCATGAATTCAGTGAGATTGTAAATCGTAAATTTTATTCTGTGATCCGTCACTCTGTTCTGTGGAAAATTATATGTCCTTATCTTTTCGCTCCTGTCGGCACTTCCCACCTGGTTGCGCACTATATCAGCGGTGCTCGCGGCGGCATCGGCCGCCTGACGCTCATAGATCTTCGCCTTGAGCATGGTCATCGCTTTGGTCTTATTTTGAAACTGGCTCCTCTCATTCTGGCATGAAGCCACGGCTCCCGTGGGAATGTGAGTAATACGCACGGCCGAATCCGTTTTGTTCACATGCTGACCGCCCTTTCCCGAAGACCTGTATGTGTCTATCCTCAAATCGGATGGCTCTATTTTTATATCCACTTCCTCCGGCTCGGGATAAACGGCCACCGATGCGGCGGATGTGTGTATCCTTCCGCCGGATTCGGTTTTCGGAATCCGCTGCACCCTGTGCACTCCGCCCTCAAATCTGAAATAGGAATAGGCCTTCTCGCCCGCCGCCTCAAAAACAGCTTCCTTGATACCGCCCATGGGGGTTGAATGAATTGAAAGTGTTGTGAGCTTCAGACCGTATATTTCGGCGGCCTTCTGATACATTTTCAGCAGATCCCCCGCAAACAGGCTCGCCTCAAGGCCTCCCGTGCCCGCCCTGATTTCCACGATAACGGGTTTGCCCTCAAAGGGACTTTTTGAAAGCAGGGCGGAAAAAGCGTCCCTCGCCTTTTTGTGCTCGGCCTCCAGCGCGTCCTTCTCTTCCTCGTAAAGGAGCGACATTTCCTCATCGTCCTTCATGGCCTCAAGTTCGGCCAGCTCTTTTTCTATCTGAACAAGCCGGGCGGCCGTCGGATAAAAGGGTTTCAGTTTTTTGTAGCGGCCGTGGACTTCGGGATCAAAAGAAGGCGACTCCGCCAGACTTTTTTCCAGTGCCTCAAAATCCCTGACTATTGTAAGGTGTTTTTGCTCCAAGGTGACCTGAGACTATTCTTCGTCTGTGGGGGGAGAGGTTTTCTTTTTGGGAGCGGGTTTTATTTTTTTGACCGCGGTTTTTTTCTTCGCCGCTTTTTTAGGTTGCACCCTGACCGTTTTTCCGGAAGTTTTTTTATATCTCTTCTCAAATTTGCTGAGACTGCCCACGGAATCAATAAGCTTCTGTTTCCCCGTGAAAAAAGGATGACAGGCCGAACAGATTTCCAGTTTGATATCATGGCCCGTCGTGGAACGCACTTCAAATGTGTTCCCGCATGTGCATATGACCTTCACAGGTTTGTAATCCGGATGTATTTTGTCTTTCATATTCTTTTCTCCTCAAAAAACGCCTTTATTCAGGACGAATTGTCGCAAAAAAACACTTCCCTGTCAAATTTATGGGGACGGCGCTTTACCTGCCTCTCGAAGCGCCTTTGGCGCGCAGGCAGGCAATAAGACATTTTATATTTGTGGGAGGGACATTCCTGTCCCAATAGGCTGCCGCATTGCTATGCAGCCTTTTATGGCGGGATAGCAGTCCCGCGGCTACCCGCAGTTAAACCCTCACCTTCCCAACTAATCTTTGAAAATTGCGGGCCTCGCGCCCGAAGGAATCGAGCACACGCCCCTTATGCTTCCGCCGAGGCGCACGGTGACGGTGAAAGCGCCGGGCTTTTTTGTTTTTTCCAGAATCTCCACAGGCAGTGTTTCCGATCTGGTCACGCCTATAAACCTCATCAGATAATCCGCCACCTCTCTGTCATCGCTTATCCTCACGAATATCATCGCGCCCGGATTGATATTATCTATTTTGGGAGCGAGGAAGAACAGAAAGCCCTTCGGGGCGTCAACGGACTCAACCCGCAGTTCTATCTTGGACTCCTCCCTGCCCGAAGCGTTTTTGGCGGCCCCTGCGCCCGATCTGTGAAAATCGAAAACGGATAAACGCTCTTTCCCGAATTCAAAAATAATATCCTCATTGAGCAATTTTCTTAGCATTGTTTTCAGCATTTGTCTCGTTTTTTCATAATCAACCCCGTCAAAGATCCTGTAGAAAGCTTCATTGTCCAGCTCCTGCAGAAAAACCCTCAGCGCATGGGTCGCCGCAAGTGTCTTCTCGCGCTCTATCTCATCCGACAAACGCTTTGTGTATATTGTGTTTTCAAACTCATGCCAGGGCATATTCAGATCCAGCGAAAAAGTGTATGGATTCCCGCTTATGGACACGGCGTAACGCAAAACGGATTTGTTCTCAGCCGACAAGGCCATGAATATCAGACCGCAGCGGTAACTGCTTCTGGCGGCGAATTTAATCTTCAGAACCGTGATATTCCTGTGCCTGGATGCGAGATGTTTGTAGGCGAGGTTGAGGTCTCCGCCGTAAAGAGAGAATATCCTCTCGGCGACGCGCTCGGAGCAGCCCAGCTCTTCAACGAGTATTCCCGCTCCTTCCGTCATGCGCCGATGAGAGCCCTTCTGAGCATATCAAGAGCCCTGACCGCGGCTCTTTTCTTTACAGCCAACCTGTCGCCGGGGAACAGGCATTTGACACAGCTGACCGGAGCGCCCTGCGAGGCCAGCGCTATAAAAACAGTGCCCTGCTTCACCCCTCCCGACGGGCCGGGCCCCGCCACGCCCGTGGTGGCCAGCGCGTAATATGAGCCGGACAATTTCAAAAGCGCATCAGCCATCATAACGGCCGTCTCTTCGCTGACAACTCCCGCTTTTTTGATCCGCTCTTCGGGAATACCCAGCATAAGACTCTTGGATTGTTCCGTGTATGTCACCAAACCCATATCAAAAAAAGCTGAAGCGCCTTTCACGTTGGTTATAAGATTGGATATTTCCCCGCCCGTGCATGATTCGGCCGCCGAAAGAGAGCGGCGTTTTTTACTGAGGAGCTTCACCACCGCCTGAGCAATGCTCTGCGTGTCCTCGCCGTATATGCTGTGGCCGAAAATATCCCTGAACTCTTTTTCAAGGCGGCGGGACCTGTCTTCCACCAGTATCTCGTTGTTTCCTTTAAGCGTGAATTCAACAGCCACCGACGCTATCCCCGGCACAATGTCAAAGCGCAAATCAAGCCCGGAAAAATGCTCGATATCCCTCACAGACTTGATCTTTTGCTCTATCTCAGCCGCTTCAATGCCCGTGATATGAAGTTTTTTTCTTCTGAAAAACAGCGGTGTGAATTTTTTGGACAGATAGGGATGGACGCTCTTCCTGAACACATTCCTGAGCTCCGCGTGATTTCCGGGAAGCATTATTATTATTTTTTTCTGATGCGTTATAAGCTGAGGAACGGATATTCCCGCGGGGTTTGGATAGATTTTCGCCCCGTCCAGAACATACGCGGCCTTATCGGCGGACTTGGGCATATCCTGCCCCTTCTTTATGAAAATTTCCGCGATAGCGGTGAGAGCTTCTCTGCTGAGAGTCAGCTTTTTGCCGGTGAAAGAACTCATGGCTGACGCCGTCTTATCTCCGGGCTCCGCCCCCAAACCCCCGACGCTGATTATCAGATCCGAGCGCGGAAAAACAAATTCCAGCAAATCTTTTATCCCATCCTCATCGCTTGAGGCGGTATAGAATTCGCTCTCAAAACCCAGATCATTGAGTTCAGCATCAAGATAGGCGATATCTTTGCCCGACCTGGAGCGGACAAGTTCGCTGCCTGTCAATATAAGCGCCGCTTTTCCCATAACAACTGTGCTCCTTTCGGGGCAAAACGGATCATGCCCCGTTCAATCATCTTTTTTACTCTCGCTAAAAACCCTGAAAGGTATCTTAAACACTCTTTCCACAATCCCCGTCAGAGGGCCCGTGATGGTCTTGGCCGGCATCGCGCTGGTGCGAGGAGATGAAAGAGGGCCTTTCACCTTAACAAACACCGGCAGAAGCGATTTTTTTTCGCCCAGCAGAACATAGCCCACAAGGGGTATTTTTGAAATCACATCGTTGATGAACTTCTGCGCCTGAAAACCTACGACAATATCAATCGTGTTTTTGTCCAGGTCAACATCGCCGTACACGCTGGTGCGGGAATGGTCATTTTCTATCATCACATCCTTCGCGTGTATAACGGGCCCCTTCTTCACTATTTCCCCGCTCACGGATTTCACCGGAAAGTGCGCCTCATAAGAGGGAAAACGGCCGGTCAGATACTTAAAAACATCCATCGTCTGGAGAATATTGTAGAGCATTGAGAGCTTGGAAAACGCGCCGGCGCCTTCGGTCAGCATCACGCGCGCGTTTAATAATTTCAGCTCACTCCAGTCCCCGTCGCATTCAATCCGCCCGGACAGCGAACCCCTGAAAATCTGTTCGTCTATTTTCAATCCTGTGAACTGGCCTCTCATCCGGAAATCTTTGAGTGTCAGACGGCCCGCGGCTTCCGCCGAAAAAGAAGGATGCTCTACAAACAAATTATCCACCGTCAGCACAGCGTCCTCAAGGGATCCTGACGCGGATAGGCGATTCCCCGCGCCTTTTATCTCGGTGAAGAACCTGCTTCCGTCAAAATATATCTGCCCCGAACCGCCTACGCCGGAGTAGAACACATCCCGGAGAAAAAGATTTCCCTTCAGGCTGTTCCTGCCGGCAAAATTCCCCTCGTACACTATATCGGAACCGAAATAACCCCCTATATCACCCCGGACGCCAAAAATACGCAAAACATCGCTCGCCGGAAGATCGCTGTTTTTAGCCGCGATTTTCCATCCTTTGAGATAACGGGCGTGCACCGTAAACGGATGCGCGCCGAAACCGGAGATCAAAGTGATGGCCGTACCCTCTCCGCTGAGATCTATCACCAGAGACGCGTTATCAAAGCGGAAAAAGCGCCCGGAATCTTTGTCATGAAAAGACGCTCTGCCGGCAGTAAAAGCCAAGCGCCCCACGGCGAATTTATAGCCGTCCTTCTCTTCGCCCGTGCCCGGCGCGGTCACCGACTCTATCATAGGGCCTATGTTAAAACCTTCCTTTCCCCGCGCTATTCTGATATCGGGATTATTGAAGATTATATCGCTGAAGAATATTTTCCCGGCCCTTATTCCCGACACATCCACTTTGATAACAGCGTTGGCGGCGCTGAGGAATTCTCCCTGCTCCGACGACGCGCTCGGCGCAACACAGACTATCCTGCCCGCGGGGGTGATATAAATGAAAGCTGTCTTCACCTCGCTGGCCAGATATTCGGATAGGACGCGCATGACATAGGGCCTCAAAGTCAGGTTCAACGCCACCGCAAGCGCCGCCAGAAGCAGCAGGGCGGCTCCGAGCAGTGTGAAAATAATATCAAGCGTGTTTTTTAAAAGTTTTTTCAAAAAATTATTTCTTTCCAGGCTTTAACCGGGCACCTGCTTCCGGCCGTTAAAAGCTGAGCGGGATCTTTAAACTTATCCTCTATCACAACGGGCAGATTATCTTTTATTTCCACGACGCCGTCGGGATTGAATTTTTTGGCCGCGCATATGCCGCAGGCGAAACATCCGTTTTTGCAGTAATCCCGCACCTCGGCTTTGTCGGCGCTGCGGCAGGCCACATAATAGCCATGGGAGACCGGCACAAGCTCTATCACTCCCCGGGGACATGCCTTGACGCAGAGGCCGCAGCCGGTGCATTTGGAATGATCTACCCCGGCGATACCGCCGGGCGCTATCTTTATCGCCCCGTGCGGACAAACCTTAACGCAGTCTCCAATGCCGAAACAGCCCCATGAACATTTCAGAAAACCTCCGGCCACAAGCGAAGCGGCCTCGCAGGTCGGCACTCCTTTATACGGGAACTTGACGGCGCTGCCTCCCGCGCATCTGATAACAGCGGTTTTTTTTACATCCGAAGCCGTGGACGCGAAAACGGTCTTTAGAAATTTGATGCTCTCCTCATCCGCCGAAGAACATTTCCCTATCTCGGATTCGCCTTCCACAACCGCCCTGGCGTAGGCGGCGCAGGAGGAAAAGCCGCAGGCGCCGCAATTCAATCCCGGCAGGGCCTTTTCAACCAGAGCGACTTTGGGGTCCTCTTTCACATCCAGCAGCATGTCGGCGACCGCTAAAAACAAAGCAAAAGCGCCGCCGGAGACGCCAAGCAGGAGAGGCGCCGCGAAAATCCCGTCGCTTATAATCATTTCATCATCCCCGAAAAACCCGTAAAAATGAGAGCGAGACAGCCGGCTGTTATAAGAGCTATGCCCGCTCCCCGGAAAGGCGCGGGTATATCAGCGCTGTCAAGCCTCACCCTGATACCTGCCATTATAAGCAGGGCCATCAGAAATCCGCTGCCGGCGCCGAGGGCGTAAAAAAGGCTTTCTATGAAATCAAAATCTTTGAGCACCATGAAAAGTGTCACGCCGAGGATTGCGCAGTTGGTCGTGATCAGCGGAAGATAAATGCCCAGGCCCTTGTAGAGAGGAGGAATGAATCTCTTCATGAACATCTCAACAAACTGAACAAGAGTGGCTATAACAAGTATAAATGCCACATTTTGAAGGTACTGCAGATTGTAAGGCGTCAGTATTTTATGATAGATGCCCCATGTCGCCGCCGAGGCCAGGAGCATCACAAAAATCACGGCAAAACCCATGCCCGACGCTTTTTTCAGGTCCGTTGAAACACCGAGAAAAGGGCAGATGCCGAGAAAATAAGTGAGAATAAAATTGTTGACCACGGCCGCGCCGATGAAAATCAGTGCGTAATTCATTGTGAAATGGTGCCAGGGGTTGACTTTCGATACTTATTGAAACCCCACACTTGAGCAAGCGGCATAATATTAAGGACGTCCCCTTTTTTCCTGTCCGGCAGGCAGGCGTCCCCTTTTTTCTTTCAGCGCCTGATGCGCACCCACCAGCAAACCCAGTGTGATAAACGCTCCCGCCGGAAGTATCATCACGAGAAACTGCGGGAAAAAACCGGGCACCGCCTTCATGCCTAAAAAAGTGCCGCTCCCGAGAATCTCCCTGATAGAGCCGATCACAAACAGCACCAGCGTGAAACCCGTCCCCATGCCGAGAGCGTCAAGCATTGACGGCACAAGGCCGTGGCGCGAGGCAAAGGCTTCGGCGCGCCCGAGGATTATGCAGTTGACCACAATGAGAGGAATGAAGGGGCCCAGTGCCCGGCTCATCTCATAATAATTGGCCTTGAGAAAAATATCGGCTATGGTAACGAATGTCGCTATCACCACTATGTATGAGGCGATACGCACCTGATGGGGCACGATTTTCCTGATAAGAGAGATGATGCTGTTGCTTAAAAAGAGCACGAATATAACGCTCAGGCCCATGGTCAGGGCGTTTATGACATTCGTCGTCACCGCCAGCGTCGGGCACAAACCAAGCAGATAACAGAGTATGGGATTTTTCTCGAACAGGCCTTTAACGAACTCTTTCATCAGCGCAACACCGCTTTCATTTTAGCCATCTTCGCATTTATCATCGTCACCACCGCGCGGGATGATATGGTCGCCCCTGTCACGGCCTGTATATCGTATTTTTCGCGGGGGGCGGTCTTTACAATATTGAACGGGGGGGTTTTCCCGCTGAACTGTTTTAAAAATTTGTCATGAGTCACTTCCGCGCCCAGTCCCGGTGTCTCAAGGCATTTGAGTATTATGATACCCCTGATGCGCTCCATGTTTTTATCCACACCCACAACAGCTCTGATCTCGTCCTGAAAACCCATGATAGACGCCTCAAAAGCGTATCCGGCCTCACCGGCCTTCCAGTAATCTTCGCCAGCGCGCGAATGGGCGCTTATCTCTTCTCCCGGGAAAATCTCTTCAACGGCTTCTATTTTAGCCCGCCTTTCATTATCGTCAATCTTTTTGGAAGACTTTTCCCAGACGAATGACAGGATTAGCCCGCTGGCGAAACACAGACAAAGCAGGAACAGGCTTATCTTCAGTATTTTTTTCACCTATTACCCTCCTTCTTAACAGAGAGATCCTCTCCGAAAGAAGCTTTCGGCGGAATTTTTTCCAGCAGCGGAGCGAGGGCGTTCATAATGAGAATAGAGAACATAACGCCTTCGGGAAAACCGCTGAAGTATCTCAGCAGCATCGTGAAAAAACCGCATCCGGCGCCGAAAACAACCCTTCCCCTGAAATTGGCCGGAAGGGTCACAGGATCCGTGGCCATGAAAAAAGCTCCCAGCATCAGGCCGCCGGAAAATAAATGCAGCACGGGACTTCCATGAGACGCCCCGCCGATAAAATAGAACAGCGACGAAATTATCCCCACCGTCGCGAGATAGGAAAGCGGCACCCTGTAATCAATGATTTTGCGCGCGAGAAGGTACGCTCCGCCCAAAAGCAAAAGAAGCGCTGATGTCTCGCCCACACTGCCCGGACAGTTGCCTATAAGGAGTTTTCCCGTTTCCCATATTTCACCCGAAAATTTCCAGGCCCCCAGAGGCGTAGCCGTCGTGAGAGCGTCAAGAGGCGATATCCACGAGGTCATGGCGGCGGGGAAAGCTGCCATGAGAAAAGCCCTCCCCAGAAGTGCGGGGTTGAAAATGTTCTGCCCGAATCCGCCGTAAAAATGTTTGCCGAACACCATGCCGAAAATAATGCCGTAAGCGGCGTAGGAAAGAGGAAGCGAGGGAGGCAGAGTCATGGCAAAGAGCAGTCCCGACACAAGGGCGCTGCCGTCATTTATGAAAGTTTTTTTGCGGATCCTGATAAACGCGTATTCCGAAATGTATGCAAAAAAAACAGAGACGCCGTAAAGGAGCGCCGCGCGCCGGCCCCAGAGATAAAGCGAATAGGCCATGGCCGGGGCCATGGCGATGACGACATTCCGCATAACGGCCGGCACATCAGTGCCGGAAAAATCATGCGGTGAGAGCGATATTTTAAATTCTCTTTCCATTTTTGGCTTTTAGAAATGCGGCAAGCGTGCAAAGCGCCGCCGATATCGCGAAGATGATAGCAATAATCTGCATTATTGTTAAACCCATAAATCCGGCCACGGTGTCTCCCCTCAGAAATTCCATGGCAAACCTTATCATGCCGTAACCCGCCAGATAAGCCGCCAGGCGAAGGCCTGTTATTTTCATAGGCAGCCTAATGATGATAAGAAAAAGCAGGAAATTGAGGACACTCTCGTAGAGCTGAACCGGATGAAGCGCCACGCCAAGCGGCGCCAGAGAAGCCGGATTCGTAAAAGTGACCCCGGGCCAGCTCCCGCAGGAACTGCCGTAACAGCAGCCGGCCAGAACACAGCCTATCCTTCCTATGGCCTGCCCCAGTATCATTGGCGCGGCGAAATAATCGCAGAATTCGGCGAAAGGTATTTTTTCTTTCCGCGAAAAATAAAACAGAGCCAGCAAACCGCCGATGATCCCGCCTCCCACGGCCAGCCCCCCGCGCCAGACATAAAAGAACTCAAGAGGATTCGCTGTCAGGGTTCCGAAATCCCAGACAATAAAATGAAACAGGCGCGCGAAAGCAAAAGCGCAGACAAGAGAGTAAAAAACGATATCCTCAAGGCGGCGGGAAGCGATACGGCCGGCAAATTCTTTTTTGAGCACAAACCAGGCAGCGACGACGGCAAGAAAAACCATCAGGCCATAAGAATACAGCGTTACAGGGCCTATGCTCAGTATGCGGGGAAACACGGAAGCTCCGGAAAAGATTTTTTCATGAGCTTAATATAACATATTCCCGCGAAAAAAATAAAGACTCCGCAAAACTTCATCTCAATAAAAATTACCCGCCTCACTTTTGCCGGAATCCTAAATGCTTATGTAGTTGATAGTTGAATAATTTACTTTATTCTTTTGGTTTGAAGAGGCAGAGTTGCCTTTGCCTGCAAGGCAATTGCCCGCTCATGATATGCGGAATCATCGGGCTGCTTAACTCCGCAATTTGATGATTTTTTATTTATATTTGCCATTTGGGCTCCAATTTCCTCCCGAAACCACTGTCTCACCATAAGGTGTATAGGACAGTCAATCTTTCGACATCTTCCGAATTGCCTCGCTGAAAATCCAGACGAAACATAGACCTTCGGCCCGCATCGCTTTTGCTAATTCAAACCTTGA
>PEUP01000053.1 GCA_002780705.1 Elusimicrobia bacterium CG03_land_8_20_14_0_80_50_18
GAAGTGTCATCATCCTCGCTGTATCCTGTGTCCTTTTTGCCGTCAAAAACATAATCAGTGGATATGTGCACAAGGCCGGCCGAGCGGGAACGGGCTGCTTCCGCGAGATTTCTGACAGCCTCCGCGTTCACCCTGAAGGCCGCATCCCTATCGCTTTCTGCGCCGTCCACATCGGTGTATGCGGCGGCATTGATTATCCATTTAATTTTTTGAGCACCGAGAAACTTTTCAACTTCACCGGGGTCGCTTATATCCGCCTCTCTGTCGCTTGATATGAAATCAGCGCCGGATTTCAGGAGCAGCTTTTCTATTTCGCTTCCCAGCATTCCCCTGTTTCCCGTGAGCCAGATCATTCTGTGCCCCGTATCCCGCAACCTGTATCAAACATTTGATTTTCAAACACTTTTTACAAAATCCTCATAAAATTCATCGCCTTTGTCCTCGTGCCTCAGCTCATCTATCTTTTCTTTCTTTCCTTCTCCGCCGAAAAGTTTGTCGGGGAAATTAAGAACCATTCCGTCTCTGTCCGAAACATTCATATATCCGTGCACAACGCCGGGAGGAACAATCAGCGTAATAGCTCGGGATTCTCCGGCTTTGATAAGCATCTTGTTTCCGAAAGTCGGGCTGCCATTTCTGTTGTCCCACAAATGTAGCTCAAAATCACCCGGCCCCGTGAAACTGAAAACATCGTTCTGTTCCATGTGCTCATGCGGGCCGCGGCCTATTCCCGGCCTTGTATAAGAAATATATGACATCACCGGCCTCACATCCGGCGGAAGCGTGTCAGATCTGAAAAGCTCCGTGAGAAAGCCCCTCTTGTCCTCAAATTTATTGAGCTCGTAAATTTTCACGCCCTCAATATCCCCTTTTTTAAAATCCATCCTGCCTCCTCAAAATTTCCCCCCCGGATTTAACCCATTTTTTGCAATAGATAACGGAATTCCTATTGCAAAGAATGGGCTTAACTTGCGCTAAAACGGATGCGCCTATTTCAATTCGCGCGCTCGGGGCTGCGGGTTTAAAATCCGGCATACACTTTGTTCACATGATTCTCCGCGGCGGCGGCAATCGAGTATTTGCTGACTATCTTTTCCCGCGCGGGCACACCCATATTTCCTGACGCGCGAGCGCTTCCAAGCGTATTTTTTATTATTTCACCCAGAGCGTCCGGATTCTCAAAAGAAAAAATCAATCCGTCTTTGCCGTCTTCTATTATCTCTCTGTTGGCCGCTATGTCACTGGCTATCACCGTCAGGCCGCAGGACATGGCCTCAAGCAGAGCGTTTGAAAGCCCCTCCGCATGACTGGGAAGAACGAAATAATCCGCGGCTCTGTAAAAACTGAGAATATCGCCCCTCTTACCGGCGAAAACAACATTTTTTATCTGTTTTTCATCCACAAGAGTTTTCAGCGCCTTTTCCTGAGAACCGCTGCCGGCGATGACAAAAAGCCCGCGGTCATCAGCGGACGCTGACCACACATTAAGGAAAAAAGCTATGTCTTTCGGCTCTTCCAGACGCCCCGCGAAAAGAAACACTTTTTTGCCGCGCCATCCCATTTCTTTTCTGAGTAACTCTCTCTTATCCGGAGGAAGCGGAGAATAATATGAGCAGTCCACGCCGTTTGATATTTTGACCACGGAGCTTGCATTGAAACCGGCTCCCAAAAGCTCAGAGGCGACCTCATCAGAGGGAGCTGTAAAAAGCGCGCGGGAGCTCTTCAGGATATACAGTTTCAGCCGTCCCAATAGTTTTCCGCGGGATGTGCCGAGATCCCCCGTGTCACCGGCGCCCGCGAATTTCACCACACAGCTCTTCCCGAGAATAACACCGGATAGAACAGCCGCGAGTGCGGCCGATGTGGCGAGATGGATATGTATTAAATCGTATTTAACCCTGTTTAAAATTAGGAAAGAAAGAGAGCTGAAAAAAAATCCGAATGAGAACAAGCCCGGCAAAGCGAAACCCGGCAGTCTGTGGACATCCACCCCGTCAAGAATCTCGCGGGCGGCTGTGTTTTTCTCTCTCTGCGTCAGCACAAAAACGCTGTGCCCCATTTTAACGAGTTCCTTTGAAAGAAGGCGGCACTGATTTTCAGCCCCGCCCATGACGGGATAAAACCTCGGTATCAGCATACATATCCTCATTTGAAAACGGATATGATATTACTGATGATCTCCAGCTTTTTATCAGAAGCGGAATCGGGGATTATCTCCACGGCTTTCCGTAGAGCGTCCATGAGTTTTTTGATTTCATTGAGCCGCACTCTGTAGAATTGGGCATCTTTCCCGGGGACATCCCCCTTCAAGGCCGAATCCCCCGCTTTCTCAAGCGCCGGGGCCAGCTCATCCAGCCTCTTGCTCATCCCTTCCTTAAATCTTTTGAGAGCTATGGTCTTGATATCTGGATTCGCCTCGTAGTAATCTTTTCTGTCAGAATTGACCCACAATTTCCGCACGGCACCCCAGGACTCAAGCGACCTTATGTTCATTGAAGCGGAGCCCTTGCTTATTTTAAGCTCCCGTACCATGTCATTGAGCGTGACAGGGCCTTCGCTCATATAAAGAAGAGCGTATATCTGGCCGGCTATGGGACTGAGGCTGAATCGGGAAAAACCCATTCCGGCGAGATTTATCACATCTCTTTTTATGTCAGATCTCTGTTTTTTCATGTCATTCAATCCGTACTGAACATATTATATGACGATGGCAAGCTTCTGTCAAGCGCAGCACCTTTCTTTATGAGCTCTTTTTTTGTTAGAATCATCGGGAAGTTTTTATGAAAAAATCTGTAATGCTGATTATGGTTGACCACAGAAAAGAAAGGGCGGGCGCGGTACAGAAGGTACTCACGACCTGGGGCTGTCTGATAAAAACCAGGCTGGGAATCCACAACGGCGCGCTCGACCAATGCTCGGAGAGCGGCCTCATCATCCTTGAACTTGCGGGTGATGAGCAAAAACACGAGCAGATGAAAGAAAGGCTCATCGCCCTGCCGAAAGTCAAAACGGAACTGATAACACTGGAGCTGCCCGATTAAACGCGACAGCGACGGACGGAAACGCCCCTGCGCTATCAATGCGCGCGAGATACAAACACTCTGGCGCGCCGTGCGTAATGACCTCTTGAAAGCCCTTGAGAGTTTCCGCAGGACGGGGGAATCCAACAACAGAGAAAAGATATTCTCGGAGATGGTGTATTGCCTTCTCACCCCCCAGTCAAAAGCGCTCTACTGCTGGGCGGCGGTGGGCGAACTGAAAAAAAAGGGCCTGTTATTTAAAGGCCCTGCGCAAACGGTGGCCGCGGAACTGACAAAGGTGCGTTTCCCCAACAACAAATCTCTCTATATTCTGGAAGCAAGATCAAAACTGCCTGAAATAATGTCTTTACTGAAATTGGAAAACAATCCCCTGGAATTACGAAAACGGCTCATTAAAGATATAAAGGGCTACGGCTTCAAGGAAGCCAGCCATTTTCTCCGTAACATAGGAAGAGGTGAACAGCTATCCATACTCGACAGGCACATCCTGCGCAATATGAAAAATTTCGGAGTAATCGATGATATCCCCGATTCAATCTCTGAGAAAAACTATCTTGAGATTGAAAAAATATTCATGAGCTTCGCTAAGGGCCTGAACATCCCCCCCGCGGAACTGGACCTGCTGCTCTGGTACAAAGAGACCGGAAAAGTTTTCAAGTAGAAATTTTCCGCAGGAATTCCGCTATCTTAGCGTTATCAGCCGGCCGGGGATTGACCGCCATAAGGGACGACGCGGCGGCTTCCGCGGCTATATCATCTATTATGGCTTTAAATGCCGCGCCCAGAAAAGACAGAGAATTGCCTATCCCTGTTTTTGAGTTGAGACCTCTTATATATTCCGGCAGAGAGCCGCCGGGCAAATCCAGCGACGCGTATATTCTGTCATATTTTTTCCCCGCGGAAGGATAGTTGTAATCTATCACAGCGGGGAGAAGAATGGCGTTGAGCCTTCCGTGAGCCAGGCCGAAACGAGCGCCTATGGAGTGCGCGAGCGCGTGGCACAGCCCCAGCCTGGCGTTTGAGAAAGCCTGACCGGCCATCATGTTGCCGCAATGCGCCCGAGCGCGCGCGGCGGAGGAACCCTGATAACCGTCAAGCACACTTTTAGCTAAAAGTTCAGCGGCCCTGAGAGACATCGTGTCAGCCGGCTCATTCTCTATTGTGGAGACATAGGCCTCAATGGCATGCGTTAACGCGTCCATGGCCGATGAGGCGAAAACTTCTTTCGGCAGAACATCAATAAAACAGGGATCATAATACGCTTCATCCGGAATCAGAAGCGGCGAAACTATTCCTCTTTTGACATTGTCTTTTTTTGTCACAACGGCGACCGCCGTGACGGCGGTGCCGGTGCCCGCTGTCGTCTCCGCCGCTATCAAAGACGGGCGGCAGAAGGCTTCGGCGGGAATACCCCCGCTGTATATTTCTTCAAAAGTCAGTCCCGGGCAGGATGCCATGCACAGAGCCAGCTTCACCGCGTCTATGACGGAGCCGCCGCCTATGGCCGCGACGGGCAGTTTAGGAGCAGCGCTTATTCTGTCCTTTAAAATAGCGGCGAGTTTTAAAACATCATCTTCTCCGGGCTCGCCCGTTGGGGCGGCGCGGGAAAACAAAACGGGATTGCCGTCAATGTTTTGAATCGCCTCCATAAAATGCGCATATACCGACGGGCTCACGACGGCAGTCCCTCGCGGAATACGCTCCGAGGCGCCGCGGCCGAAAAAAATAAACTTAGGCCCGTGAAATGTTATTATCCCGTTTTTCTTCATGATCGTATTCTAACAAATTATTCCTTATTTCAGGAGCTGATCATAGTATTCTTTGAGCATATCTCTGTATTTGAGCGGCCTCTCACCCCGCATGGCGTCATTGATGATCTCACCCTCCTCGTCATAGCCTGTCCGGAGCGGCCGGGGAATGTTGAAATCAGATTGTTTAAATCCCGAAGACGGCGAAGATTGGCCGGGGCGCGCTCCGCCACCCGACGAAGAAGGAAAAAATGAGGGCATGGGTGAGCCGCCGGGCGCTCCCTGCGGGTTGAATTCAAAATCATCCATTCCCTTCTGCGCTTTTTTAAGCTGATACAGGGCCTTTTCCTGGCTGGCCAGCGAATCCTCCGCCCTGCCCTCTTCCATGGAAGACGCGGCGGAGGCCATCTCCCTGCGGGCGGCGCGGACATTTTCCGCTATAGAGACGGGAAACTGCGCGCTCTGCCTTGAATAGCCGCGGAGTTTTTTTTCAAAAACCGCCGTGCGGACGGCCAGCTCCGACTGCGAGGAAGCGATTCCCGAGGCGGATTTCATCTCATCCTCGTTAAGAGGCCTGGTGGATGTATCGGAGTAGCTCCCGTAAAAATCGCTGAGCTCTTCCACAATCGCGCCCAAGGTCTTCGCTGTCGCGCTGCTGATATCCATGGCCGCGAGAGCCCCAAGCTGTGTTCGGGCATCTTCAAGAGGCCTTTCAAAATCAAAACCCTTGTCCAGAAATCTTTCCGTAAAATCCGAGATATTCCTGTTGAAATCATACAGACCCTGCGAAAGCCGGGCCGCATCCTTAGAGAACAACTTATTCCTGTCGTTCAGCAGCCCCGCGGCGGAATTTTTAAGCCCCGATGCGCGCTCTCTCAGTTCCCGCGCTCTGAGCGCGGACCGCTCTTTTAAACCGGCCCGGTGGCGTTCAAGCAGAGCTTCGCTCGATGCAATCACCTTTTCCTCGGCGCTGATTATTTCCGCAAGCTCCGTGTCTTTTTCCTTTTGAGGCAGCGACGGAGCTTCCACCGAGGAGAAACCCGCCTCAAGATTCTGACGGATGCCGCGCAAACTTTCAAGAAGATTCCTGGCGTGCTCAAGAGCCGCACTTATATCACCCGATGATAGAGCGTCTTTCAGTCCCGAAACAGAATTCTCTACGGAATTGAAATCCATGGATTTGACCGCATCTGAATTCACAAATTCCTCCGGCAGATTCTGCGGCATGTTCCTGACCGTTTCGGCCAGCTCTCTCATGAGCTGTTCTATTTTATCCGTCAGCGCCTTTAATTCTTTCAGCATCTCACCGTCAGGCGGAGCGCTTCCGAGAAAATCATTCAGCTTATCCGCGACTTCGGATGATTCGCGGGCGATGTTGCCCATATTGTCCATTGAGCTCCTCTTAAAGAGTTCTTCGCTGAAAGCGGAGAGTTTCTCAAGAGAATCCGCCAGGGCATCCTGTGTGCTAAAAGCGCCCTCTTTATCTCCCCCCCTTAACTCCTCCTGCGCGCGACGCGCCTCATCGGACAGGTCGTCAAGAGCTTTGCTGAGCCCCCTGTATTCGGAGCTGTAATAACTGCCATAAAGAAGGTCTTTTTCCGCGCGCGCGGCGGCCTCGCCGGCATCCCCCGAAAGAGAGAGCAGTTTATTCTCCACTTCTCTCTGCCGGCGGGTAAGCTCATCCGAGCCGAGCGCCTCGCGGGAAATGTTCAATTCCGCCTGCTTCTGATAAAGAGCGAAAATCTTATCTTTCAAGGCCTCCTCCGCCCTCATGTTTTCCCTGTGAGTCAGCAGAAAATCCTTCAAGCTAAGACTGAATCGCCGGCTTTCGCCGAGCGCGCCCGCGGCATCCGCGGCGGCCAGCCAATATTCCATAACATCGCCGGCGGCCATGACCTCGGCGGGCTTCCAGCGCCATTTTCCGCGGGCCGTTCTGGAATAGTCGTCAAAAATCTTTACTTTTTCGGCGGCTCCGCCGTTTTTTGAATAACAAAAAAGCGCTTCCCTGACGCCGAAATCATCGGAGGCGCCCCATGCTATATCAAGTCCGGAAAAACTCTCACTGATAATCAGATCTTCGCCGGGGCTCAGTATATATGCCGACGGGGGCAAGTCCTCAGCCGGGCTCACCCTCCAGACAACCGTTCCGGAAGAAACAAGCCCTTCCCGCGACAAAAGCTCAAGTCGCCACTCTCCCCCGCCGGATGCGCTGAAGACGCCGCTGGCCGCATCACCTGAAACATCCATGCTGATTTTCTTTTCCTCACCCTCAAAGACAGTGACAATAGAGGCGGCGGCAAGTTTGTGAGACGCTTTTATGCTCAATTCCGCCGAGGTGCCCGGAAATGCCGAAAAAGACCCGAAAGAACTTTCCTCTGACGGAAGATTCAGATAAGCCGGGTAATGAATCTTTATTTTCCTGCTGATAACACTCGGCCTTTCAAGCAGTTTGATGTCATAAACCCGCGAATACAGATTTTTCCAGCGAAACCTGACTTTGAAGGGCTCAAGGCATTTTTCTATTCTGAACGAAAATATAGAACCGTCGCCGTCCAGCTTCCTCTCCACCCATGAAGAGGACGGGAACAAAAACATGGCGCGGGGACGCGCTCCCGGCCGGGCTTGAATACGCAACTGCCACGACTCGCCCTTAACGGCCTTTTGTTCCATTTCCACGGACAGATGACTGCTGATGTCATCCCTCTGCGGAGCGATCACTCTGAGAGCTGAAACGGAGTTTAAAAACAAAACAGCCAAGGACACTATGAGAGCAAGAGCGGCTTTCGGATTCAGTGACACAAAAGAAAAAGCGGGTATGCCTCTCACGATTTTTTCGCCGGCTTTGATTTCCTCATCCATCAGTTCCCGAGAAATACCGAGCAAAGCGAGTTTTTCAATGTTAAGCGAAAGATCCCATGCCTTGAGAACATCACCTCCGGCTGCTATTGCGCTTTTCACCCTGGCGTCCTTCATGATTTCCAGTAATTCCAGAAACAGTTTTATCAGAATGTAAACAGCCAGAAAAATCAAAACAGACATTCGTATACGGAAACTCATGGGAAAGACAATATCAGTCAGAGAAAAAAGCGCGAGAGCCGCCGCTAATAACGATACCTTCATCAAAATAGCGCCGGCAATGGCGCTCATCAGGCGTGTTCTGTGCAAAATGCCCAGTCTCTTCAGAAAATCTTTCCTTATCATTGAGTGTTTTCCTTAAACCACAGCCACAGCAGAAAGAGCGCGGTGAAAAGCAGATAATAATTCTTCATCGCGGGCCTGTACAGAACCGAATCTCCGTCGGGCGAGGGAATATCCGCGGCCCGGAATGAATCGCTGCCCAGATATTTACCGAGAGAAAGACGCGAAATATCCCGCAGATGCGAATGACTGGCGGATGTATTTTCATCTTCTATGCCTGTGTCCGCGGCCGTGAATATGAAATTTTTATCGGCGCGGACACCCCTCTCTCCGGAAACGGCTATCCTCAGGCTGTGCCGGCCGGCTTCAGCTATTCTTTGTTTTACCATAAACAGCCCGGGGGAGAGCATAACCGGCGAAAGATAAGCCGGCCCCGCTGGCGAATCATGCCGGACTGTGACACCGGAGCGGCCGGCGTTTCTCAACTGTATCCGCAAAAGGAGCTCCTCGCCGATCTTATAATTTTTTCTGCCCGAAACACTCATCTCGTCAAGCAGAGGAGAGCGCGTCAGCCACGCGAAGGAATTCTTAAAGAATTCCTGATAAAAATAGGATGTTTCCGCGCCCGCGAAAAAAAGGCGCCAGAGGCTGTTTGTCAAAAGCACCATAATCCGGCCTTTCCCAGCGCCGCAGACCGCGGCCACGGGGAGGCCTTCGGCGGTTTCCAGCACAGTTTCCGCATCCGGCGCCGTCCCGGCGGCGGGCGACATGCCTTTCAATGGCACATCACCAAGCTCGGAAATAGAGGATATAAAGGATGTGACGGGGTGTCCGGGAGACGCTCTCAGGAAGAATTTGTCTTCGCTGAAAACTCCTCCATGGCGTTCCCTGAAAGGGAGACTTTCCCCGAGCGGGCTTTTGAAATAATTGCCGTTACTGAAAAGATTTTCTCCTCCTATGAGCATTAGCGCGCCTCCGGCTCTGATATGGCGAAGCAGCGGAGAAAGATAATCGGGGCTGATGAATTTTGTGTAATCAAAATTAAGCAATATAACAAGGTCGTAATGGCTGATATCGTTCAGAAAGATCTCCCTCACGGGAAAAGGGATGAGAGAAAGCTTGTTGTCGGGAAAAGGCACATAATCCGAGGGATTCCTCAATATGACAAAAGAGGTGAGGTCTATCCTCTTATCCGATTTGATCAGCGCCCGCAAATTGCTGTATTCCCATCCGGGCCGGCCGCTTATAAACAGGACTTTTATCAGGGATTTGAAAACCGACACACTGAAAAAATCCGAATTATTCCCGGGCCTCGCATCGGTGGGATGAAGCTCAACCCTGTATCTTATGTTTTCCCCGGGCTCGTCAGGAACAAACTCCATATCAATATCTTTTACGCTTTCACCCTCCCCAAAAACAAGAGTTTTTTCCGCAATCTTCCCTCCGGCGCGGCTTATTGTCACCCGCGCCTGAGACCTCTCTCCGGAGCGCTCCAAGCGCAGGCGCAATTTTGAAACCGCGCCCTGAAACACTTTCTCGGGATATTCCAACACCTTGACAGACATATCATTTTCAATAACACGGCCGAAGCCGGCGGAGTGCAGCGGTTTTGAAAAATAAGATGGCTCGGGCGCTGTGTCCCGCCCGTCGGAAAGAAGAAGCATGGCGCCTCCATCGGGCAACGAAGCTGTTATTTCCGCACAGACTCGCGAGATCAGAGAAGCTCCTCCTGAGGCGCCGGCGCGGAAGAAATCTTCTTCAGCCATCTGCCGGAAACCGGAATCAAATGTGTAGAAAGACAGACTGAATCTTTTTCTGAGTTCCGGCAATTCTCTTCTGATAACTTCCTTTGCCCTGTCTATGCGGGACATTCCGCCCTCTTTTACGGCCATGCTTGAGGAAGTGTCAAGACAAAGCGCCAGGACAGGCGGCGGAGCTTCGCTCTTTTTTCTTATCGCGGGATTGGCGATAAGAAAAAAAACGACGGCCAGCGCCGCGAATCTGTAAAAAGAGCCGCGGAATCGTATTGTCAGAAAAACCAGCAGCGCAAAAAAAACAAGAACCAGATCTTCAATCATTCCGCTACCACGACCGCAGTTTCCTTTCTATGAAATCCCTGTGAATGATGTCTTTTTTGTAGGTGCCGGTCAGAGAGTACATCACAATATTAACCGTTATTTTCACAGCCTCAAGCCGCTGAGCTTCGCCGCCGGGATAACAGCTGTAAATAAATCTTCCGCTCTCGTCCCTGGCCCATGCGCCGAAAATATCGTTCCGCGAATAAACGATCGCCCAGCGGCCGTCCAGACGCACGCCGTAAAGCGAGGGTGAGACGGCATTGCGGCCCGCGGCCTTGGGCTGCAGATAGAAGCTCCTGAATATTACATCGTCCGGCGGAATTTTCTCAAGCGCGGCGGCGGGGAAAATGCCGGCGCTGAAATCTTTAACCGAGCGGTAAAAATCATCAAGGCCGTAGTTCTCGGTCTCGTCTATAAACAGCAGTCCGCCGGATGAAAGATGTTTTGCCAGAAGCTCTGTCTCCTTTCTCGTAAAATCAGGCAAACTGCCCTTTCCCGTCAGACAGAGAAATGGGTAATCAAATATTTCCCCGCTCAAATCAAGCTCAACCGCTTCCGGCGGCGGATCTATGGATGTGGATGAAGCGAGATATTTCAGGACGGATTCCACCGCGCTTGGATGCGGCAGATGATTGCCGCTTTTCCTTATTATGCAGAGCTCAAAAATATCTCCCGCAAAACAGTGCGCTGCCAAAAGCAGAATAAGAAGAAGGGGACGGATAACCATTACTTATTTAGTGAGAGCGAGATTGTAGTTCAAATTCTCGTCGTCGGGATTGATGGCCAGACCCTTTCGAAAAAAATCACGAGCCGCGGCCGTATTGCCCGCTCTCAGCTCAATAAGGCCAAGTTCGTTCAAAGCGGCGTGGTTAAACGGGTTCAGATGAAGGCATTTTTTAAACGCGGCTCTGGCGTCCTCCGTTTTACCGAGTTTGCTGAGAGCGAGCGCCAGATTATAATATCTCACATCATCCGGCGTGAGCGCCACGGATTCGGCGAAACGGCCCGCGGCGGACTCATAATCACCCTCGGCGAAATCAAGAACAGCCAGGTTATTCCAGGCTTCCGGCAAGGCCGGATTAATACTGAGCGCCGCCTCATAGGACCTGCGGGCTTCATCTCTCCTGCCCAAATCCGCCCACACGGGCCCCATATTGGTCAACAGCCAGTCTATGTCACCGCCTAAATGAGAACACAGGCGCGCGAGGTCCTGAGAGGGAGTTTGCAGCGCCCTGAAATAATAATCCAGAATCTCAAGCGAGCGCACCCGGTAGCTTTCAAGATCTGACCGTCGCCAGAAAAAATCACGATTACCATGCTGTAGCCTGCCTTCTTTCTGCCACAACAATCCGTCAAAAACATAGTCATGGAAAGGCAGCTGGGATTTTGAAAAAGCGAAAAAGCTCTTTTCCGGGCCCGAGAGCATAAATCTCATCTTTGCCGCATAGCGGCGCGGCGGGCTCTGTTTTCTGAAATCATCCCCGTAAACCGAGGGGAAAATGGACCCATATGCACTGTAGACAGAGGGCATCTTCACTTTCTGGGCGTATTTTTTGTAGGCCAGGGCGAATATCAGGTCATCCCCCACAGCCCCCTTCTCTATAACGAGAGCTTTCCCGTCCGGCACAGATCTGATCACGGAATCGGCGAAATCGGAAAGTGAATAAAAGTTTCTAAGCGACTGGCCTTTGATGGAAAAAATAAACAGCAGCGCGAGTATCCACACGACGCTTGTAAAAATTTTCTTATACCGGATACAAGGCAGGAGCACGCCGGTGAGAATGATAAGGAGCGCGGCGGGTAGGAGGAAAAACCTTTCCGTTATCGCCTCGGCAAAAGCCCGGCTTGAAGACGAAAGCCCGGCGGCGGTAAAGAAGGCCGGGCCGCTGATAACAAAACAGATGAAAAGAAAATGAGCAAAATCACCGGCTCTTCTGAAATGGAAAAAATACAAAAGAGGTATGAATACAAATAGCGGGCCGAAAAAAATCAAACCCAGGCGCGGATAATCCAGCAGCGCTTTGAGGCTCACCTGATGATGCGAACCGTGAAGCGCGAAAGTGCCGTAATCCCTCCTCAATAACACATCTGTCAATCTGCCTAAGCTGGACGGGTCGCCCCAGTTGAAAACCGCTCCGCCCTGCGCTCTCACAAGCAGAAACAGATTAGCCGAAAAACCCAAAACTGACGCAAAAAAAAGTAAGGCCGCAAAACGGGCGTTAAACATTTTTCTTGCCCCCAGCAGGTATATTATGCCCGGCGTAAGCAGAATGAGAGTCTGATGGTTTGCGAGCCCCAGCCCGAAGAGAAAAGCCGCCGCCATGGCATTTTTTTTAGACCTGGTGCGCAGCAGATATATTATCGCGCAGGCAAAGAGAAGATTCAGCGTAAAGACCTCCGCCGCCAGAGCTGACGAAAGCGCCACCGGAGAAAGCATAAAATACACAAGCAGCGGCGCCGCCGCAAAGCGGCTCATCAGGACTATGGAAAAAACCACAAAGAGCGCGTTGATAAAATTCATGCGGTAGGCGGGATTACCCGCGGGAAAAATCTTTGACAGCGCGGAACTGACGATGACAAAAACAGAATAGCCGGGAGGATGGGCCACACCCAGTGTGGAGGCAGCCGCGATGAGCTCGCCGGAATCGCCCACATACACGGTAGGCGAAAGATTGTATATGAAGATGAAGAGCGCCGCCAAGGTTGCGGCGAGGGCGCCTTTGTGTTTCACCACCGTCCTAAAATTATTTTATTTTCCTTCACCGTTTTACGCGAGGGAAAAACTTCTTTTCTTTTACCGCATCTCAGGATCGCCTCTCCCTTGGACAGCTCAATACTCAGATCTTTCCGCGGGTCGCGCGCGCAGAAGATATTGGCGGCGAGAAAGGCCTTCTCAAGACCGTCGCCGCGGACGAAGTTCCACACTTCATCCGGCTGGGCTATGCGGTAATCTTCGTCATATATTGACTCGTCATTGAAAGCGCGTATATGCGCGATCGCCTCCTCAACGCTGAGGCCTTTGACAGCTTCCAAAGATACGGGATTGCGGCAGACGGCGGCATAGGCGAAAGGCCCTGTTTCGCATTCTCTCATATCCCGGAAAGCGTAGAAAGCCAGATCAACCGTCTCATTATTCTTTCTGATGGACGAAAGTCTTTTGATGACAGCATCTCTGTCCATGTCAGGTTCTATGCCCGGAGACATCTCCCGGACAAACTTTTTATTTTTTATATCCGGAAGCTGCGGCTCCGTGATGCAAAAATCTTTAATAGCGGAGATAAGTTTACGGAAACTGAAACAGCCTTTGGAAAATTTCTCCTCAAACACCTTCACGCTTTCTATATCTGATAAATCCAGCGGATGCTTAAGCAGATGGCTCTCTATATCATTCAGCACTATCCTTCCGTTAAGCGCCGAGGCGTGAAAATCAGTCGGGGAAACCGTATTGATCAAATCCTTCCTTGTGCTGTCGGTCAAAAAATAGGGATGCTTCAACTCGTATTCAAAGAGCGTCTCCAATCCCACATAGCGCTCATGGCCCCGGATCAGGCCGCGAAGCTGAAAACATTTATGCAGATCCCAGCGGCGGCGGAGAAAAGCCCCGAAAACGGGAGCGCTGAGCTCTGTTTTCAGATAAGACCTGAGCTTTTTGCTGAACAAAGAGTACTCTGCGGGATCTATTGTGGCTTTTTCATAAAGTGTGTGAACATAGCCGCTTTCATGGGCAACAACTGTGACCTTTTCATTCTCAAGCGCCCTGCGGGCTTTAGCGGAAAGGGTCGTGCCGTTGAACCACATATTTTTGGTGACAATCCTTCTGTTGTTGGTAAGAACGCCTTTGCCCAGATTAACGAAATTCTGGGAATGGAGAGCTGTGCCCATAAGAAAAATATCTCTCAGCGGTATTGCCGCGACTATAAAAAGCGCCGCAGCGTACAGCGCCGCCAGCGATACGCACTCCCCCGCGCCAGATGAATAAAATTGTTTGTGGCGGAAGGCGTCCATGGCTTCCACCGTTTCGGTTTTCCAGTAGGGTATGACATCGTCGCTGTATTTCTCAAGGCCGAAATGCCGCCTTATGTCTATGTCAAAATAATATTTATCGCCTTCGTAGCCGAAAAGAGCATTGGAGCGGGCCAGTATTTTTTCATCCACAAAAGACCTGAAACGGTCAAGCTCTCTGCTCTTGCTTGTGAGCCCCCATGTCTCAATATCCAGATTGAAGGCGTAATTATCCATGACAAACTGCTTGAGCCGGTGAATCCGGCGGAGCGGAGACATTTCTTTTATACCCTTAAACCAGCTCTGCCTGCGCCAGCGCCAGATCCTGGGCGACATTATGTTCGCCAGAACAAGGCTGTAAAGGAGTTCCGGAAAGACGAAGAGTTCCATATCAGAGAGTGTCACGGCTGATGATTTTTTCTCTATATCTATTCCGGATTTGCGCATAGAATAATTAAGCCATGGACGCGGGGGACGCACTCGTCCCGCTTACCGTCCTTTTTATCAGGCGTCAAACCGAACGGGGCTGGTTCTCTATAAAGTCAGCGGCAAAAGCCCCGAAAATACCTATAAAAAAACCCGCCG
>PEUP01000023.1:0-1755 GCA_002780705.1 Elusimicrobia bacterium CG03_land_8_20_14_0_80_50_18
TTCTCATCCGGCGCAAGAGTCGCCGTTGTCGGCGCCTGTAAAACGCGGAAGGCGTCAGACTTGCCGGCCCAGTTAAGCACATAACGCTCATTCTTGAATTCAATGTCGTCGCCTAATGCGGCCTTGAGCTTTTCCCAGTCAATTTTCCCTTCGCTAAACGCTTCAGGAATAATTTTCTTCAGGTTCCCCAGTTTTGCTTCAGTAATATTCAGCGATTTTCCATCCATAGAATATCCCACCCCCGCCTTCATTTCGGCGCAATCAAGAAAACATTGTTAAACGGTTTACTTTTAATCCGCAGCGGATTTGCTTTCTTTATTTGTCCGCTTTTTTCTTTTCGTCTTTTTTCTTTTCGGGGAAGGCTATCTTCAGGATTTCTTTTTCAAGCGCCGAGGACACCTTGTTGTCGGCCTGGAGCATTTCCACGCAATTTTCGCGGCCTATGCCCAGTTTGACATCACCGTAGAAGAATGTGTTGCCTGTTTTTTTAATCAGGCCCAGACCCGTTCCCACATCCAGCAGTGACGATTCGGGCACGATGCCTTTGCCGAAATATATATCAAATTCGCAGACTTTATAAGGCGGCGCCACCTTGTTCTTTGCCACCTTCACCTTGACCCTCGCGCCAATTATGTCTTCTCCTTTTTTGATAGACCCGATCCTTCTTATGTCAAGGCGCACAGACGAATAAAACTTGAGCGCCCGACCGCCCGGCGTCGTGGTCGTGCCGCCAAAGCCGAATGTCATGCCTATCTTCTCTCTTATCTGATTTATGAAAACAGCCGCTGTCCTGGATTTGGATATGGCCGAGGCCAGACGCCTCAGACTCTGCGACATGAGGCGCGCCTGAAGACCCACCGTCGGGGCGCCGATATCGCCCTCAAGCTCGGCCTTGGGGACAAGGGCCGCCACCGAATCCAGCACGATAATATCAATTGAACCGCTCCTGATAAGCGTGTCTATAATCTGCAGGGCCTGCTCGCCGGAATCCGGCTGTGAGATAAGGAGTTCTTTTGTTTTGACTCCTATTTTTTCAGCGTAATCGGGATCCATGGCGTGTTCGGCGTCAACAAAAGCCGCCGTGCCGCCGGCTTCCTGGACATTGGCTATTATTTGAAGAGCGAGCGTGGTCTTTCCGCCGCCTTCAGGACCGTATATCTCTGTTATGCGGCCTCGGGGAATGCCTCCTATCCCGAGAGCAATATCCAGCGACATTGCCCTTGTGGGAATGGCCGACACCTTGCCGAAAAATTTTTCATCGCCCAGCCTCATGATGGCACCTTTGCCGAATTTCTTTTCAATTTCAGCAAGAGCCACATCCAGACTTTTCTGTTTTTCATCTTTTGCCATTTTAGCCTCCGATTATATTTTCACAATGCCAGCGCTCTCAAAATATTTTCAACCCGCAGTGGCGTCTTCGTTCACATCAGGCCTGATGTCTTCTGCTTTTTTGGCCTCTATGAAGGCCGCCGCGGGAAATATGGTGACAATTTCGTTCTTGTTGAGATTGAGGAACTTGACGCGGTAAGACCATTTCGCTCCGCTGATAGAATCTATCTCCGCGTCGGTGACGGGAATAAACTGCCTCACGGGAGAATTGACAAAATCCGACACCCTGCCGCCGGGCGGGACAAACATTTTGCCTTTGATTTTGCAATTGCTCAGATAGATTATTACGCTGATTTCATCTCTGTCCGGCTTGTCTATCTCCCTTTCCATGCTTTATTTTTATAAATTAAACGGCTTTTTAGCAAT
>PEUP01000023.1:1867-5368 GCA_002780705.1 Elusimicrobia bacterium CG03_land_8_20_14_0_80_50_18
AGCGCTGAATGCGGCCGGCAAAAAGAACGGCCTTCCTCAGGGATTTTTTATCTGTCTTTTTTTTCACGCTCAGCGGCTGAAGCACAATGCTTGATGAGGGAAAGCCCCGGAGGAAACGCGCGGCGGCAAGAAGATCCTTAAACTGCAAAGCGCTCCGCACGACAATTTTCAGAGTGAAGGGCGCGGGGCTTATATTCCTGATAAATTCCCTCGCGTCAGGTGAAAGCGGCAATTCGGCATGAAAAGAAATGTGTTCAAAAAGCCCTGCCGCGCCCGGAGGAAGAGGCCGTGAACCGGCGGTCTCCAGAAAGACCCGGCGGGGCGAATTGTTGCGCGGCTTAACCGCGCGCAGGAGCGCGGCGAGGAATTCGCCCTGGAGCGTCGGTTCGCCTCCCGTGAGCACAATCGGCGCGGCGCCTTTTATCTTTGCTGCCACGGCTTCAACCGTCATCAATTTCCCGATGCTTTTGGCATAAAGAGTGTCGCAGTAAGAACAGGCCTTATCGCATCCGGCGAATCTCACAAACCGGCACGGAAGTCCGGCGTAAATACCCTCGCCCTGTATTGAAAAGAATATTTCGGATATTCTACCCCTGATTTTTTTGCTGTTCCCCAATTTTTTGAGCGCCGCGGTCACTTGGCGGCGAGGGCGGGGTCTTCCGCGTGCGCCTCTCTGAAGCCCTTTGCCCTGAGCAGGCAGGAATCACATTTCCCGCAAGGGCGCCGTCCGCCCTCGTAGCAGGACCATGTGTGATGAAGCGGCACTTTCAGTCTTCGGGCGAGAAGCACTATTTCTTTTTTGCTTTTTTTGAGAAGCGGCGTTTTAATGCTCACTTTCCCGAGTGACGCCTGTTTTAAAAGTTTGTTGAATTCCTTATAGTATTCCGGCCGGCAATCAGGATAACCTGAAAAATCCACAGCGTTCGCGCCTATAAGAATGTAATCCATTTTCGCCGCCTCACAGAAAGACAGCGCGTATGATATGAATATCGTGTTTCTGCCGGGGACATAGGTGGAAGGTATCCTTATCGACGATATCCTGCCGCGCGGAATTCGCCCCGCCTTGCCCAGGAGGCTTGAACCGCCCCAGGGGAGTTTTATATCAACAATGCTGTAAGGCGCTCCGGCGCATTCGGCTATTTTGACCGCTTTTCTGATCTCTGTGCGGTGACGCTGATTATATGAAAAAATAAGGCAATGGGTTTCATAGCCGCGCGCGCGGGCCCAGTAAAGTGTGGTTGAAGAATCCAGGCCGCCGGAGAGGAGCACGGCCGCCTTGCGTTTTTTCATGTCCGGGAATACGACGCTGTGTTATTATCCGTTTCCGAGATCCTTATCTCTTCCAGACGCAGGCCGCGGGGCAGAAGCCGCGACAATTCTTTAAAAATATGGCGCGCTATATTCTCGGATGTTGGGTTGGTTTTCCTGAAAGCGCTCAGGTCATTGAGCATCGCGTGATCAAGAGGTTTTATCACACGATTCAGCTTTTCTTTTAAGTCGCTAAAATCCATCACCATAGCTTTCTTCAGCTTCGGCGCCGATACCTCCGCCGTCACGCCCCAGTTGTGGCCGTGCAGATTTTCGCACTTGCCCTTATACTCCCTGAGATAATGGGCCGAAGAAAAATGGTCTTTTACAAAAATTCTGTACACAGATGCGCCCTCCCCGCGGAGACTTTCATTATTTCTCTTGCCGTTTTAACAAAATGAGCTGGATCATCACTGACATAAAAATCGCTCTTTCCCCTGCCCGCGCAAATCCTCACGACGCCGGAGAGCGCTCCGGCAAGCGATGACGAATCCACGAGGCGCGTCGCCGGGCCCATGAAAGCGGCGATGGCCTTCCGCAGTATCGGATAATGCGTGCAGCCGAGGATCAGCGCCTCCGGCCGCATCCGCTTTAACGGCGCCAGGTAGATTTCAACGACTTTCGCGGCGATTTCCGTACCCGCCCAGCCCTCTTCCACCAAAGGCACAAAAAGAGGGGCGGGGAGAGATCTCACCCTGATATTTTTATTTCTTTTCAGAAGTTTTTTTTCATACACGCCGCTCTTCACGGTGAGTTTTGTCCCGATCACAGCCACGCGTGAAAAAGCGGCCGCCTCGGAAACAGCCGCGTCAATCACTCCATAAACGGGCACGGGACAGTGTCTGGAAATACTGTCAATCGCGACAGCGGATGCCGTGTTGCAGGCGCACACTATCAGATCCGCCTTTTTCCTGAGGAGGAAAGAGACGATTTTTTCCGCGTAGGCGATAATGGTTTTTCCGGATTTGCCGCCATAAGGCACATGAGCCGTGTCGGCGTAATAAATAAAATCACAGAACGGATACCGTTTTTTGAGAGCATTGTACACTGTCAGCCCGCCGATGCCGGAATCAAAGACAGCTATCTTGAGCCTTTTATTTTTGTCAGAGCGCCTCTCCTTTTTCATTTGACTCAGGATTTATATTTGGACAGCTCTTTGTATATGGCTTCCTTCTTCGCGTTTATTGAAGAGAGTTTGTCGCTTATATCGCTTTCAAAAGCGTTTTTGTTTTTCAGGAGTTTTTCGATATCTTCCAGTTCGTCTCCTATGCGCCTCGAATTATCGCGCGAAGCGCGCACCGTGCCGGAAAAATTTTCCAGCAGCTTGTTGATCGCGCCCGCCAGAGGCAGAAATTCATCCTTTTCGCGAAGCACCAGCCTTTTGGATATATCGCCCTCATCCATAAGACTGATGAGCGAGGCCATCCTGTTGACAGGGCCGACAATCCTGTGGGAAAAAAGAATACCTGCGGCGGCGGCCACTATTATCAGCGCTATCACCCCCGCCCAGTAAGGAAGAATAAGCCCCCGCGCCACATCCATGGAAATTGATTTTGTCACAGCCTCAGACAGCCTCGAAGAAAGCAGCGGATAGGCCAGCGTGAAAGTCAAAATTGATATCGCGGCGGCCACGCTTATCATGGCCGCTATGATATAGGCCGTGTATCTCAACTGATAATTCTTGTGCGTTAAAAAATGCTTTCGCTCGTGTGAAGGCATCAGCCGCCCGTATAAATTTTTTCCGTTAAACTTTTATCGCCTATTTTGATATTGACCCTGAAATTATTTTTTATCAGGGTGCCGTCGTCCGTTTTTCCGTTCCAGGGTATTTCAAAAACCCCTGCCCCGTGCTCCTTGTTATTCAGTATTTCCGCGCTCTGCCGGGCGGTCGTGGCGGTAATCACAACGGGAGAGACTTCCTTCACCCTGTATTTTATTATGAGCGTGTCATCTCCCGGTCTAAAGATTTTATGCGAGACGCTGAATATTCTCTGGGCGGCGGCCTTCTCCTGCCACTGGGCTATCATATCGGAAAAAAGAGGAAAATTAAAGAAGTTCAGCGCTATCACAATAAAAGCCATCGGCACCGCTATGGCAGCGGCCTTTCTTTCCTTTTTCATCACCCAGGCCGCGACCCCGAAACAAATGCCCGCGACAGCAAAGGTGTAAGGATATATGAAAAAACTCAGGAAA
>PEUP01000072.1:0-2612 GCA_002780705.1 Elusimicrobia bacterium CG03_land_8_20_14_0_80_50_18
TTTACTATTCCCTCTTTATTTTTTATCATTGGCGAGATATGCTGAAACTCGATAATTTTAAAAAGAAACGCATCCTGGTTGTTGGCGACATCATACTCGACAGGTTTATAACAGGCGATGTCTCGCGCATATCGCCCGAAGCGCCGGTGCCCATTGTTAAAACATCCATTGATTCTTTCAAGGCCGGCGGCGCCGCGAATGTGGCCGTGAATCTGGCGGAACTCGGGGTGCAGACTTTCATGTGCGGCGCTGTGGGAAATGATTATTACGGCAATTTCAGCGTCAGCCATCTTCTGGATTACGGGATAAACACATCAGCCGTCATGAGCGTGTCGCAATACAGCACAACCCTCAAGACAAGGATCATAGCCCAGAAACAGCAGATGATAAGAGTGGACAGGGAAGAGCCCCTCAAAGACCAGAGCGCGGCTATCATCAGGTCAATAAAAACACTGCTTGATAAGATGGACGCCGTGATTATCGCCGATTACGGAAAAGGGCTAATAACAAAAAAACTTCTGGAATATCTTATACCCGCGGCGAATAAATCGGGGAAGATAATAACGGTGGACCCGCAGACCGAACATTTTATGAGTTACAAAAAAGTCACCTGCCTCACTCCCAACCATAACGAAGCCGCCGCCGCGACGGGAATGCCTGCGGAAACGGACAATGAAGTCAAAAAAACCGGTTTACTCATATTAAAAAAACTGAACTCAAAGAGCATGATCATAACGCGTGGGGCTAAGGGGATGGCTGTCTTTGAAAAAGGAAAATGCGTTTTCATACCAACTCAGGCGCGCGAAGTCTTTGATGTGACAGGCGCCGGAGACACGGTAATAGCCGTTCTGACCGCCGCGCTTTGTTCGGGAATGGCACTCCTTGAAAGCGCGAAACTCGCGAACAAGGCGGCGGCGATAGTCGTCGGTAAATCTGGCACGGCGGCGGTTTCAAAAGAGGAACTTGAGAAATGAAGGCCACCGGCGTAATTCCCGCGCGCTGGGCGTCAACGCGTTTTCCCGGAAAACCTCTGGCTAAAATACTGGGAAAAACAATGCTCCAGCGGGTCTGGGAACAGGCCTCAAAAGCGAAAACACTGGATAAGATAATAATCGCGACTGACGATCTGCGGATAGCGGACGAGGCCGCGGGCTTCGGGGCCGAGGTGCGGCTGACGGGAAAGGCCGCCTCGGGAACTGACAGAATACGCGCTCTCGCGCGGGGGCTCAATTGCGAAATAGTCGTCAATGTGCAGGGGGATGAGCCGCTCATAAACCCTTCGCACATAGACAAACTCGTGAAAGCTTTCAAAGACAGGTCGGTGGGGATGGCCACGCTTGCAACGGATATCAGCGAAAAAGAATACCTCTCGCCGCACTGCGTAAAAGTGCTCAGCGATAAATCGGGCCGGGCCCTTTATTTTTCAAGAGCCCCCATACCCTACGGCTCTTCCAAACCGGCCAAAAAACACATAGGCATATACGCCTACAGGAAAAAAATACTGCTTGCTTCGGCTAAATTCAAGAGCCACCTGGCCGGGGCCGAGGACCTGGAGCAGCTGAGTTTTCTGGAAAACGGCATAGCCATAAAAGTGATAGCGGTGAAATACCGCGGCATCGCCGTGGATACGCCGTCGGATATAAAAAAAGTGACAGGGAGGCTCAGGTCATGAGCGAAAAAAAGGTGCGGGCGGGTTCTGTGACGGTCGGAAAAGGTTTGAGCGTCATAGCGGGCGTCTGTTCCATAGAGAACAGAAAACAGGTCTTTGACAGCGCCGCGGCCCTCGTTAAAATCTGCGCCAAACACAAAGTGCCTCTGATTTTCAAAGCGTCTTTTGACAAGGCCAACCGCCTGCAGGGTTCTTCCTGGCGGGGGCCGGGCATGAAAAAAGGCCTTGAGATCATGGCGGCGGCAAAAAAACGCTTCGGATTTCCGGTGCTGACGGATGTGCACTGCGTCAGTCAGGCGGCCCCTGCCTCTAAAATAGCCGATGTCCTTCAGATACCCGCTTTTTTGTGCAGGCAGACGGATCTCATCACAGCCGTCGCCGGAACGGGAAAAGCCGTCAGCATAAAAAAAGGACAGTTCCTCGCGCCCGATGACATGAAATTTCTTATAAAAAAGGCGGAAGAGGCGGGAAGCAAAAATATAATACTGATAGAGAGGGGCAGCAGTTTCGGTTATAACAACCTTGTTGTTGATTTCCGCTCCATAGCGATAATGAAAAAAACCGGCTATCCGGTAATTTTTGACGCGACACACAGCGTTCAGCTTCCCGGAGCGGGAGGGGGCCGGACCTCGGGTAAAAAAGAATTTTGTCTTCCGCTTTCAAGGGCCGCCATAGCGGTCGGAGCTGACGGCATATACGCGGAAGTGCATCCAAAACCCGCCGCCGCGAAATCGGACAGGGGCTCTGTCATGAGCTTTGACGAATTTGAGAGGCTCCTTGAGTCCGTCAAGGAGATCGCGGGATGAAAATAAAAACAAGAACGGTCAGGGAAATTCTCTCAATAGAAAAAAAAGCGATTGAGGAAAACATCAATCCCGCTTTCAGCGCCGCCGTCGAGAAAAGCGTCAATCTGCTCTTCAAAAGAAAAAGCGGGAAAATCGCC
>PEUP01000072.1:2672-11837 GCA_002780705.1 Elusimicrobia bacterium CG03_land_8_20_14_0_80_50_18
CTGCCTCTTATAAAAAAACTCAAAATACCCGTGATATCCATAACCGCGAGGCCCGAGTCGGCGCTCGGAAAAATCGCCTCCTGCCTCATTCCAATAAAGGCCTCAAAACAGGCCTGCCCATTTAATCACGCGCCCACATCCTCAACAACAGTGATGATGGTGACCGGCGACGCCATAGCGATAACGCTCATGCAGAAAAAAAAGCTGCAGGCCAAAGACCTGGCCCTTCTGCATCCGGGGGGCGTGCTGGGAAAAAAACTTTCCATGCAGGTGCGGGACATAATGCGCAAAGGCAAAGACTGCCCTGAACTCAAGAGGGGCAGCTCCGTTAAAAAGGCCCTTTTTGAGATGACGCGGTCAAGACTCGGGGCCGTGTGCATCATAGACAGACAAAGAAAGCTCGGCGGATTTTTTACCGACGGGGATCTGCGGCGCCTCATGCAGGGGAGGCTTGATGTGCTGAATGAAAAAATAGAAACCGTCATGACAAAAAAACCTTTCAGCGTGCTGGACACAACCCCGGCCTGGAAGGTCGCTGAAATTATGAACAGGCGCAATTTTGACAATATTCCTGTTGTTGATAAGTCCGGAAAGCTTGCCGGAATAATTGATGAAAGGGATCTTCTGCGCGAAGGCCTTGCCGGCTGAATCTAAAACAAAAATTTTTTGATTTGACGACGAAAATCCCAAATAGCTTGACAAAAAAAATTTCTTAATATACAATTGTCCCCTATGGCCGAAACAGCTAAAAGGCGCCTGTTGATAAGCTGTTAATAACTTGTTGGAAAATTGTTAATAAGGGTTGAAATTTGTGGATAATTTTGAAACCATCTGGAAGAAAATAGTGAACAATCTCCGTTTGGAGATCACAGACGAGACTTATAAACTCTGGCTGGAACCGGCGGTACCCGTGAGCATGGAGAACGACAAGTTGAGGGTGAAGGTGCCCAACAAATTTTTTGTCCGCTGGCTCAGCGAACACTATTGCGAGAGGATAGACAACATTCTCAAATCCTCCGACCCCTGCCTCAAAGTGGAATTTTACACAGACAAGGTTGAGAGCAAATCGGAGCCGGACGCCGTTGAGGCAAGGGAGCTCAATGAGACGCTTTTCCTGCCGAAAAAGTTCGTCTCCAAATATTCTTTTGATAATTTCGTCGTAGGGCAGTCAAATCACTTCGCCCACGCGGCGAGCCTTGCCATAACCAAAAATCCGGGGAACACCTACAACCCGCTCTTTCTTTACGGCGGCGTGGGCCTGGGCAAGACGCATCTTCTCAACGCCATAGGTATAGATGTCAAAAAACATTTTCCCGCTTTCAACATAATATATGTCACCTCGGAGAAATTCACAAATGATCTGATAGAATACCTTAAGAACAACCGCATAGCCGAATTCCGCATAAAATACCGGAATGTGGACCTGCTCCTTATAGACGACATACAGTTCCTCACGGGGAAGGAAATGATACAGCAGGAATTCTTTCACACATTCAACACTCTATACGACAGAAGGAAGCAGATCGTCCTGTCAAGCGATTCCAGCCCTAAAGACATGGGGGCGCTGGAGGAGAGGCTTCGCTCGCGTTTCCAGTGGGGCGTGGTGGCGGACATTCAGCCGCCCGATCTTGAGACAAGGGTGGCGATAATCAAAAAGAAGATAGAGGCCGAGAAAATAAGCATTCCCGACGATGTGCTCTATTACATAGCCTCCAACATAAAAAACAACATACGCACGCTTGAGGGAGCCATTCTTTCCATAGCGGCTTATTCCTCCCTGACCGAAACGAGTATCACGATAGAAAAGGCCAAAGAATATCTGAAAACCGTCATAACGGAAAGCGACATAGAAAAAGACATAGGCCTTGATACGATCCAGTCGGTGGTGTGCAGCAATTTTAATCTGAGCCAGTCGGATCTCAAAGGGAAAAAAAGAACCGAGTCGGTGGTTTTTCCCCGCCAGATAGCGATGTACCTTTCCAGGATATTAACAAGCTACTCCACAACGGAAATCGGCGAGTTTTACGGCGGAAGAGACCATTCCACCGTGCTGCACGCCGGAAATAAGATAAAAAATAAAATAACCAAAGACCCTTATTTCGCGGCATTGTTAAACAAAATCACCAAGCAGGTAAAAGAAAGTGCATAAGTGCCAATTTTTAAATTTTGCTGTGGGCAGGGGCAAAGAGGTTGAAAGTTATCCACAGGTTATGAGTGTGAGCTTAAGCGCGCAAAAGCCTGTAAAACAAGGATTTTGGAAAAGGCCGGGGGCTTTATGAACATGCGCACAGGCCATAATACTAAGACGAATAATCTTTTTAAAGAAGAAAAAGAAAGGGGGAAAAAATGAAATTTGCATGCAGCAAGGGCGAATTGTTCAAACATCTGCAGACGGCTCTTCTCTGTCTGAGCCCGAAAACGATGCTTCCGTATCTGAGTTTCCTGCAGATGGAAACAGGCGATGATTCCGTGACCATCACTTCCACGGATCTTGAAGTGTCCACCAGGATCAGGTTCAAAGCCGATGTGAAAAAGAAAGGCAAAGCTCTTATTCACGGTGATCTTTTCGGCGCTCTTATGAGGGTGCAGGAAGAGAAGGATATAGTGATTGAAGAGGGAAAGGACAGCATCGGAATCAAATGCGGTAATTTCAAGGCCGATGTGGCAAAAGGCAATCTGCAGGATTATCCCCAGATTCCGGATCCCCCTGCCTCTTCTGAAAAAGCCGTCAGGATTCCTGCCTTCCATCTTTCGGAAATGCTCGGCAAGACGATGTTCTCGGCCTCGCGCGACGAGGTGCGCTATGTGCTTTGCTCGGTTTATTTTGAGCTGGCCAAAGGCGCTTTCACGGTTGTCGCGACAGACGGCAAGCGCCTTGCCACGACATGGCAAGAAGCGGAGATGTCCAAAGACATGAAAGTCTCGGCCATAGTCCCGGCCAAAACCGTGAACATCCTTCCGAAGGTGCTCTCAAACTGCAGTGAGAAAGAAGAGGTGAAGATAATCATTGATGACAGCGGTATCTTTTTTGTCACGGAGAACATAACAATGAGTTCGCGGCTGATAGACGGCACCTATCCGGATTACAAGAATGTTATTCCGAAACAGGTCAAGATAAAAGCGGAAGCCGACAAGGAAGAAATACTGAACGCCACGGTGCGCGCGGCCAGTATCTATCATTCCGGCATCTCATCGCAGAATTCCTTCGTCAAGTACCAGGTGTCCAAAAGCAAGCTGAACATATCGGCCGCTTCCCAGGGCTTCGGCGAGAGCGAAGAGGACATAGATGTGGAATCCACCGGCGGCTCCATAAACATAGCGTTCAATCCGGGTTTTATGATAGATATTTTCAAACATCTCAATGACAAGAAAGTGGTGATGGAATTCTCGGATTCTCTTAACGCTGTCGTAGTGAAGTCAAAGGAAGATCCTAATTATGTGGCGCTTGTGATGCCGATGAGGTCATGATAGCTCTGGAGAAGATGCTGGCTGATCTGCAAAAAAAACTGAAAGACATACGCTCGGTCTCATCCGTGTGGAACGAGTGCTCTTTCGCGAAAAAATATGAGATAGATGAGTTCGCGGTGAATAAAAAAAAACTTATTGTCTATGTGCCCTCAGGCATAATTAAAAAAGACATTGAGATGAATTCTGAGGCAATGCTCAGGGAGCTCAACGGGAAAATATCTTCCCGGAAAGCGGTCCTGACAATTGAGGTGAAAGTGAGGAGAAGATGAAAGAAAACAGCCAGGAAGAACAGACAAACAATTATACGGCAAAAGACATAAAGGTTCTCGGCGGCCTTGAGGGTGTAAGAAAACGCCCCGCCATGTATATAGGTTCCACCGATAAAAACGGCATGCACCATCTCGTTTACGAGGTGGTGGACAACGGCATAGACGAGGTGCTGGCCGGTTACTGCAAAAATATAGAGGTGATACTGCACGAGGACGATTCTATCAGCGTCATCGACGACGGCCGCGGCATTCCCGTTGACGAGCACCCGACGGAAAAGAAAAGCGCCGTTGAGGTTATAATGACGACTCTGCACGCCGGCGGTAAATTTGACGCCAACTCCTACAAGATATCAGGAGGCCTTCACGGCGTGGGTGTGTCGGTTGTCAACGCCCTTTCGGAAGAGCTTAAGGTGGAGGTGTACAGGGACGGTAAAATATACAGTCAGACCTACAAAAAAGGCATCACCGCCTCGCCTCTTAAAATCGGGGGCAGCACAAAACTGCACGGCACGAAGGTGACCTTTGTTCCTGACAAGACTATTTTTACGCAGAGTTCAAAATTTGATTTTGACTATCTGTCAAAAAGATTGAGAGAGCTGGCTTTTCTCAATCCCAGCGCGACAATCAGCATAATAGACGAAGCCGACGACAAAAAGCACATTTTTCATTACGACGGGGGTGTGACCTCTTTTGTTAAATTTCTCAATGACGGCAAAAACGCTCTTCATGAGGAACCCGTTTATATGAAAAAGGAAAAAGACGGCGTGATCGTGGAGCTCGCCTTCCAGTATAATGACAAATACGCCGAGTTCATTCTCTCTTTCGTCAACAACATCAACACTATTGAAGGCGGCTCGCACCTGGCGGGTCTCAAGGCGGCTCTCACGAGAGTGCTTAACGATTATAAAACAAAGAACGCCCCGGAAAAATTCAAAAAGATCGTCCTGTCCGGCGACGACGTCAGGGAAGGCCTGACGGCGGTGATAAGTTTGAAGATGCCGGAACCCCAGTTTGAGGGACAGACAAAAACAAAGCTCGGCAATTCCGAGGTGAAGGGCATAGTTGAGAATGTTGTTTCAGAGGGCCTGCAGACTTTTCTGGAGGAAAACCCCAGGGTTGCCGGCGTGATACTGCAGAAGATCATACAGGCTTCTCACGCCCGCGAAGCCGCGAGAAAAGCGAGGGAGCTGACGAGAAGAAAATCTTCGCTTGAAATAAGCGCTCTTCCCGGAAAACTTTCCGACTGCTCTTTGCGGGACCCCAAGTACTGCGAGATATTTCTGGTTGAGGGTGATTCGGCCGGCGGCAGCGCCAAAGGCGGACGGGACAGGCGTTTCCAGGCCATACTGCCTCTCAAGGGCAAGATAATAAATGTTGAAAAAGCGCGGCTTGCGAAGGTGCTTTCCAACGATGAGATCCGGACCACCATAACGGCCCTCGGAACAGGGATAGGTGAGGATTTCAATCTGGAAAAACTGCGTTATGACAAAATAATAATAATGACGGACGCCGATGTTGACGGCGCGCATATACGGACGCTCATACTCACGCTTTTCTACAGGTATTTCAAAGAGCTGGTGGAAAAGGACAAGGTTTTTATCGCGCAGCCCCCGCTTTTTCTTGTGAAGAAAGGCAATATCAAGAAATATCTCATCTCGGAAGAGGAGCTTCAGAATTTTATGATAGATTCCTCAGCCGTTGATGTGAGCATAAGATGCGGCGGCCAGAAGGGTGAGGAGCTCAAGAAGGAGCACAACAAAAAATTCCTGGAAGCCATCATCTATGCGGACAAATACCTGAAAAAATTGCGGCTGAAAGACCTGAAAAACGCGGATATCTTAAAATACCTGGCCATGGAAAAAATGCCTGTGGCGAGATTTGAGGACAAACTCTTTTTCAGCGATGAAGAGGCGCTGTCCTTTAAGAGGGAGTACAGAGAACAGCGCAAAGCCGAACAGGAATCCGGCGAAGATGAAAGGATAAAGATCAACAACTTTCCTGAAATCCTGTGGCTCGCCAAAAATCTCAAACAGCTGAAGAATTATGGCGCGGAAATAGATTCCGACCCAGGCGCTTTCAAAAAAGCGCTTGTTATCAGGAGTAAAACAGGCGAACGCCTCTGCGGGACGCTGGCTGAAGTCATAGAGGCTTTTGAGGAAGTCGGCCGCACGGGCCTGGTTATGCAGCGCTACAAAGGCCTTGGAGAGATGAATCCGGATCAGCTGTGGGAAACGACTATGGATCCTCACGAGAGGCATCTGGTGTCCGTAAAATTAGAGGATTCGGTTGAGGCGGAGAGGATATTCACGACATTGATGGGCGATGTCGTTGAATCGAGAAGGCAATTCATACAGGATAACGCGCTCAGGGTGCAGAATCTTGATATTTAGAAGAAGGGGCGGACATGGCAAAAAATACTAAAGCGGACGCGGAAGAAGAAAAAATCGGCACTCAGACACAGGACATCTCAAAAGTTCTGGTTAGGAATGTGGAAAACGAGATGATCACCTCCTACATCAACTATTCCATGAGTGTAATAGTGGGAAGGGCTCTCCCCGATGTCAGGGACGGACTCAAACCCGTGCACAGAAGAATCCTCTATTCCATGAAGGAACTGGGCCTTTCGTACAACAAGACTTTCAAAAAAGCGGCCAGGATAGTCGGAGAATGTTTTGTCAAAGGCACCCTTGTTTCTACGGCAAAGGGGCTGGCGGCCATAGAAGATGTGAGATTGGGGGATTCAGTTTATACCCGGAGCGGCTTGAGAAAAGTCAGCCGTCTCTATGTTATGCCGGAAAAGGATATCTATAGGATTGTTCTGAAAAACGGTCTTTCCAACGCGGTCACGGCCTCGCAGAAGTTTTGTGTGCTTGACGGTAATCTGCGCATGGTCTGGAAGGAAGCAAAAAAAATCACGAAAAAAGATTTTGTGGTTGTAAAAGCCCCCTGCCCGGACAACAACAAAAATATCCGGCTGGGAACGTTAAGCGGTAAAACAATTTATTTAAACGAGAACGTCGCCTATCTGCTGGGACAACTTGTATCCGACGGCTGGGTTGAAAAAGGTTATAATCACGGCAAGGGCTTCAGGCTCGGTTTCGGTTCATCAACGCTGCCGATAATAAAGCGGCTGCGCAAAATTCTGAAAGATGAATTCAAATACGCCGCGACCACGGAAATCAGGACATTCAGCGGCGCGGGCAAATTGTATACTCTCAGGATTAACAAAGTCAATATCAATGATTTTCTGATTTCATCTTTCGGTTTGCGGGGGGTGTCTGCCGCAACGAAATTTATTCCGCCTCAGATATTTGTGTCGCCCAAAAAAGTTGTTTTTTCTTTTATCAGCGGCTTGATTGACGGTGACGGCAGCGCGCACAAAAAGAGAAACTGCATTCACTATGGTTCTGTTTCAGAGCAACTCATAGGGGGTTTGCAAACGCTTCTGACCAATTTCGGCGTTATGGGTGAGAGATTTACAGAGCCGGGAAGGACCGGCGGAGTGATAAACGGTAAAGATGTGAAAGGCCGACAGCTTTTTCATTCTTTGGAAATAAGGAGCAGATACGCGTGTTTGCTTGCATCGCTGCTCAATGTTTCACAGAAATCAAAAGCGGAAAATCTGAAAAGAATAAAGCTGAATAAAGTGAAAACCGCGGGATATGACGCGATTCCGAACGCCGGAAGGTTGATTTTTAAGGAATTAAGCAAAAAACATCTTGGCGGCGGCTGGTATTGTGATGAAAGCGGGAACAAATTCAGAATGGGTGTCAAATATCCTGCCGGATGTAAAATCCGCTATTCAAAAAATTTGCCCGAAAAAAATATAGGGCGCAAACAGATTCTGGATTGGCGGATTTTTGATAAGTTAAAAAAAATCAACTCGCCGCTTTCGGAGATTTTAGAAGGCTTTATAAAAAACGAATTGTATTTTATTAAAGTTGAAAAAGTGGAAAAATGCGACAGGGAAAAAACCTTTGATCTGCAGGTGGAGAAAGAGCACGAATTTATCGCCAATGGAATGCTGTCGCATAACTGTCTCGGAAAATACCATCCGCACGGAGACCTTTCCGTTTACGACGCCATCATAAGAATGGCGCAGGACTTCTCATTGCGCTATCCGCTTGTCAGAGGCCAGGGCAATGTGGGCTCAATAGACGGAGACCCGCCCGCGGCCATGAGATATGTGGAAGCCAAGCTTGAGAGGATAGCCGATGAGATGCTCAAGGATCTGGACAAAGGCACGGTTGATTTCACGGACAATTTTGACGCCACGCTCCAGGAGCCGGTGGTCATGCCGTCCAATTTCCCGAATCTTCTTGTGAACGGTTCGGAGGGAATCGCCGTGGGAATGGCCACCAAGATTCCCCCGCATAATCTCAGCGAAGTTGTGGGCGCGGCAATAGCCCTGATAGATAATCCCGAGCTTTCGGACGCCGAGCTCTTTAAACTCGTTCCGGCCCCCGACTTTCCCACGGGAGCGATCATAACCAACCGCAGCGGGATCCAGCAGGCTTATAAGACCGGCCGCGGCACTTTCAAAATAAAGGCCCGCGCGGAAATAGAACAGGTCAAAGGCGGCAGGGAGATAATAGTGATAACCGAGCTGCCCTATCAGGTGAACAAGGCCCGTCTCATAGAGAACATAGCCATACTTGTGAGAGAAAAGAAAATAACGGGCATCACGAATCTCAGAGACGAATCCGATAAAGACGGGATACGCGTTGTTGTGGATGTTTCCAGAGACGCCGTCGGTGGAGTTGTGCTGAATCAGCTTTTCAAGCACACGCAGCTCTCTGTCAGTTTCGGCATAATACTCCTGTCGCTGGTCAACAATGTGCCTAAGGTGCTGAGCCTGCGGCAGATGCTGGGTTATTACATAGACCACAGAATTGATGTAATCACAAGGCGCACGAAATTCGACCTGGCTAAAGCCGAGGCCCGCGCTCACATTCTTGAGGGCTTGAGGATAGCCCTTGAAAACCTGGACAGGATAATAAAGACAATCAAGGAGTCGGAAAACCCGGCCGAGGCCAAAGACGCTCTCGTAAAGAAATTCAAAATGAGCGAACTGCAGGCTCAGGCCATTCTGGATATGAAACTCCACCAGCTCACCGGCCTTGAAAGGATCAAGGTGGAGGAAGAGTACATAGAGAAGATCAAGCTCATAGAGAAACTGAAAAAAATATTATCCGATACCGGCGAGATCCTCGCCATCATAAAAGAGGACCTTGAAGAGGTGCGGAAGAAATACGGCGACAAGCGTTTGACGGAGATATCAGACGAAGACACTGAAATAGCTGACGAGGACCTCATAAGCGACACGGAGGTGGCGCTGACAATAACCCATCAGGGCTATATCAAGAGGGTGCCGCTCTCCACCTGGCGCGTTCAGGGCCGCGGCGGCAAGGGCGTGAATTCGATGAAG
>PEUP01000072.1:11881-16715 GCA_002780705.1 Elusimicrobia bacterium CG03_land_8_20_14_0_80_50_18
TCTCGCCACCTTTCTTGTCTTCACGAATCTGGGCAAGCTCTACTGGCTGAAGGTGTGGAAAATACCCGAAGCCAACAGGACATCCCAGGGTAAGGCCCTCGTTAATTTCCTGGCATTCAAGACAGCGAGCGAAAAGTTCAATTCGTTCTGCCAGATAAGAAATCTTTCTGATGCCTGCGGAACACTTCTGATGGTGTCCGAAAAAGGCCTTATCAAAAAAACACCGGTTGCCGCATACAGCCACCCGCGCTCTTCGGGCATCATAGCCATCAACCTGAAAGAGGGCGATAAACTCGTGAAAGTGCTTCCGGCCGAGGCGAAATCAGAAGTTGTCATAGCCACGAAGCTGGGCAAAGCCATAAGATTTTCCGAAACAACCGTGCGTTCCGTCGGGCGCAGCGCCTCCGGCGTGCGGGGAATAAGGCTCGGCGCGGGAGACAGCGTTGTAGGGATGATCGTTCAGGAACCCTCTTCCAAAGAGTCGGTTCTTGTCATATCCGAAAAAGGATACGGTAAAAGAACGGATATCCTGGCTTACAGAAAACAGAGCCGCGGCGGCAAGGGCGTCATCAACATGAAGATCAATGACAAAACCGGACCGGTTGTCGCAATCTTCTCATGCAGCGCCGATGACGATATCATGATAATAACGACCACCGGCGTCACCATCAGGCAGAAGGTCAAAGACATCAGGCAGATAGGCCGGGCGACCTCGGGCGTGCGGCTCATCAAGCTGGGCGAGGGCGACAGGGTGGCCTCCGCCGGCAAGATCATTTCCGATGAGGAAATAGAGGTATGATAGATGTGCAGCTTCTGAGGGCGGAGCCCGCGCTTTTTAAAAAGCGCATGGGCGTGCGGGCAAAAGAAGAACAGCTTGATAAAATCCTTCTTCTTGACGGGCAAAGGCGCGCGGTTCTGCGGGGAGTGGAGGAGCTGAGGGCCAGACAGAAAAAAGTGAAATCCTCCGAAGAGGGCCGCGGGGTCAAGTCCGAAAGAAAGGAGAGTGAGGACGCTCTCAAAAAACTGGACGGTGAGTTTCAGGCCCTGCTTGATACGCTCCCGAATCTTCCGGACGAGGATGTGCCGGGGGGCTACGCGGAAAACAACAGGGTTATCAAAACCATAGGTGAGCCGGCAAAACATGACGGCCCGCCGCACTGGGAAATCATCAAACTTCTGGATATTGTTGATTTTGAAACAGCTTCGGAAATAAGCGCTTCCTTCTGGCCTTTGCTCAAAGGCGACGGAGCCCGGCTTGAAATGGCTCTCATCAATTTTTTCATGGCCGAAAACGACAGAGCGGGTTTTGAGCCGGTCATGGTGCCGGCCATGGTCTCAGCGCACAGCGCCTACGGAACCGGACAGCTTCCAAAGTTTGAAGACGATCTTTATAAAGTCTCCGAAGAGAATCTCTATCTCATCCCTACCGGAGAAGTGCCCGCAGGCAATCTTTTCAGAAACAAAATAATTGACAGCGCTAAACTTCCTCTGAAGATACAGATTCCCAGTCAGTGCTTCAGGCGCGAGGCCGGCTCATGGGGAAAGCTGGGCAAGGGGCTCATAAGAAATCATCAGTTCAACAAGGTGGAGATCTTTGAGTTTGTGAAGCCCGAAAGCTCCGGCCAGACGCTTGATGAAATGGTCGAAAGGGTTTCCTCCCTTCTGCAAAAGCTCGGTCTGGTGCACCGCGTGGTTCTTCTCGCCGCCGGGGACATGGGCTTCGCAGCGGCCAAAACTTATGACATAGAGGTGTGGATGAAGGGCATGGGCGACTGGCTTGAGGTCTCATCCTGCTCCAACTGCCGCGATTTTCAGTCGCGGCGGACGCTCACAAGATTCAAAAACGATTCGGGGAAAACGGAGTTTGTCCACACCCTCAACGGCTCGGCGCTCGCGGTCGGCCGCATCTTCGCGGCTCTGTGCGAAAATTTCTGGGACGGAAAAGCCGTCATTCTCCCCGATTGTCTAAAGCAGTACATGGGCAAAAACAGCATAGGATAGTTGCGGGAAAAGCGGAGAATATGGTAGAATCCGGCTATGGGAGCAAAAGGCTGGGAAATCAATAACAAGGTCAAGGGCACATTGACGAAGAACTGGGTTGATGTCCCCAACCTTTCCATCAGCACCGTCAAAGATGTTGTTGTGATAAAAGGCGACCTCAAATTCAAGGGCGGCAAGGTGTCCACAGACAGCGACACCGCCGTGATAGATGTGCTCAAAAAAATAGAAAGGGAACTGCGTCAGGGCACGGATATCAAAATGATAAAATGGGAACTGACCCAGTGGGAGAAACGCGGCGGCAGATGGTATAAGAAAAAACTCAAGCATGAAAGCGGCAGTTAGGCCGTAACTCTTTTCCGCGGGCGGCTTTTCATCAAAACCGGAATTGCTTTGCGGAAATACTTGACACATCATAGGAAGTTTTTATAGCATTAGTCCTTTTATGGTATGAGCAAGATTATAAATTTTCTTAAAAGCGTGTATGCGGAACTGGACCGCATATCGTGGGCGTCGAAAAGAGATGTGGGGGGCTTTACGGTTGTCGTGCTGGTTCTGGTCATAGCGGTGTCATTTTTTATTATGGCGGTTGACCTGATAATTTCGAAAATAGTGGGGATATTTATCTGATGGGCGAGTATAAATTTTATGTCGTGCAGGCCCTTGTGGGTTCGGAAAAGAGAGTCTTTGAGGCGATCGAGGCCAAGATAGCCTCTTATGCCGAAGAGGGCGCTGAACCCAAGATAAGACAGGTCATAATGCCCGAGGAAAAAGTGGTGGACATCAAGAAAAAGAAGAATATAGTCCGCCCCAGAAAGATACTTCCCGGCTATATCATAATAGAGATGGTGCTCGACGAGGAAACCTTCTGGTTTATCAACGGGATCCGCGGCGTGAGCGGTTTCCTGGGAGGGAAAACCCCTTTTACCGTCAAACCTCAGGAGGTGGAATATCTCAAAGAAATGGTGACGGAATCCGCGAAAGAGAAGCCCCGCCCGTCGGTGCAATTCACCAAGAACGACAATGTCCGGATCGTGGACGGGCCTTTCGCCAATTTTTCGGGAGAGATAGATCGTGTGGATGAGGCCAAGGGAAAGCTAAGGGTAATGGTGTCCATATTCGGCCGATCAACGCCGGTGGAGCTTAAATTCTACCAAGTGGAGAAAACATAATGGCAAAGAAAAAAAAGTTAAAGGCTCAGATCAAACTTCAGATTCCCGCCGCGGCCGCTAATCCGGCGCCCCCTGTGGGCCCGGCTCTGGGACAGCACGGGGTCAACATAATGGAATTCTGCAAGCAGTTCAACGAAGCGACAAAATCGGAAGAGACAGGAATGCTCATACCTGTGGTTATATCCGTTTATGAAGACAGGAGTTTCGACTTTATAACAAAAGTGCCGCCCATATCCTCTCTTATCAAAAAAGCTGTCGGCATAGCGAAAGCCTCCGGCGTTCCTAATAAGGAGAAGAAGGGAAAGCTCAGCAATGCGCAGGTCAGGGAAATAGCGGCGAAAAAAATGCCCGACCTTAACACCGAGAATATGGAATCCGCCTGCCGCATGGTGGAAGGCACGGCCCGCAGCATGGGCATTGAAATAGGGGACTGAATAGTTTTATGAAAAACAAAAGATATGAAGAATCGCGCAAAACTCTCGTAGAAGGCAAGGCCTATCCTCTTGAGGACGGCCTGAAAATGCTTAAAAGTTTCAAAAAAGCGAAGTTTGACGAAAGCGTTGAAATTCACATCAATCTGAACACGGGTATGAAAAAGATCCCGCAGAATATCACAGGTTCCGTTTCTCTGCCCGCCGGCACGGGAAAAGATGTGCGCGTGGCCGTGATAAGCAAAGGCGCCAAAGCGGAAGAGGCGCTCGCGGCCGGGGCGGATAAGGTGGGCGGCGAAGATATTGTCGCTGAAATACTTGCCGGCAAGATTGATTTTGATGTGCTGCTGACCACGCCTGACTGCATGAAGGATGTCGCGAAGGTGGCGCGAATAATAGGCCCCCGCGGGCTGATGCCCACGCCCAAGGCCGGTACGGTGACAATGGAAATCGCCGCCGCCGTTAAAAACTATAAGGCGGGGCTTCTCAGATGGAAAGTGGATGCCACCGGCAACATCCACGCGCTTTGCGGAAAGATATCTTTTGCCGACGATAAACTGGCGGAAAACATAAAGGCGATCCTGGAATCTGTCAGGGCCGCTAAAATGCCTTTCCCCGCGGGCAATGTGATTAAAAAAATTTCTATAGCGACCACGATGTCGCCCGGTGTGCGCATCAGCGCGTAATTGAGGGAATAATATGAAACTCAGAGCTGAAAAAGTAAAATGGTTGGAGAATAAAGACAAGTTTGTAAAAGAGAACAAGGCTTTTGTTTTTGCCGAGTTTCAGAAAATGACCGTCAAGGACATGACGAATCTTCGTATGCGGCTGAGCCGCGCGCAGGCCGTGACGGAAGTCGTCAAGAACAGGCTCTTTAAAAAACTGATGCAGGACGACTGGGAGAACATAGCTTCTTTTGTCCGGGGCCCCACAGCGGTTGTTTTTACGGATGACGCGGCTATTAACGATGTTTGCAAGGCTCTCGGGGACTTCTCAAAGGAAAATGAGAATTTTAAAGTGCGCGGCGGTTTTTTAAGGCCCGGCCGGGTGCTGAGCGCAGGCGATATTTCCGCCATCGCGTCCCTGCCTGACAGAGACACGCTCATAGCGTCGTTCGCCCGCGCGGCCCAGGGCCCGATTTACGCTTTTCATAATGTGTGCAGGATGCTCCTGTCCGGTGTTGTCTTCGCCATTAGCGATTACGCGCGTAAAAAAGAACAGCAAAACTGAGAT
>PEUP01000001.1:0-2021 GCA_002780705.1 Elusimicrobia bacterium CG03_land_8_20_14_0_80_50_18
CGGCGTCCTCAATGACTTTGGGATTGTATTTCATCGTGCAGGAACCCAGAGGGTAAAAATTAGAATCCACGGAATAATTTTTTGCCGCCAGCGCCGAAAAATGCCGCACCACATCCGGCTCTGACAGCTCCGGAAGTCCGGCTTCTTCAAGGCGAAGCAGCTTATCCCCCAGAACCGGATACTCTTTCACATCGCGCTCAGGAAGCTTCACGCCCTTTCTCCCGGTGACAGATTTCTCGTATATGGTCATCATCTTTTCTTCCTCAAAAATTCTTCAAGCTTCTCCGCGAAAAGATCAATGTCCTCTTTTCTGCTTTTTTCGGTGAAGCTGATAAGCACGCTTTTTTCACAGCCCTCGTAAAAAGCGCCGAGAGCCACTCCGGCGGCTATGCCCCGCTCCGCCATGGCATCCAGCAGCGCGGTTCCCGGCACAGCGGTGTCAAAAACAAATTCGTTAAATGTTGGCGCGTTGTTTTTTATTGTGACGCCGCCAATCGCGCCCAGGCGCTCTTTGGCGTATTCGCTCTTATCCCTTGAGAGCGAGGCGACTTCCCTCAGGCCCTTTTTGCCGACGAGAGAAAGATAGATGAGAGCTCTCAGGGCGCAGAGATTCTGATTGCTGCATATATTGGACGATGCCCTCTCGCGTCTTATGTGCTGTTCTCTCGCCTGGAGTGTCAGCACAAAACCCCTCCGGCCTTTTTCGTCGTTTGTCGCTCCCGCTATCCTGCCCGGCAGATTTCTCGCAAGGCCCGATGTCGCGGCCATGTATCCCAGATAAGGGCCGCCGAAAGAAAGGCGTATGCCGAGACTCTGGCCTTCGCCGGTGGCTATGTCAAAGCCCGTGTCCGCCGGGCTTTTCAGAAGAGCCGCGGCCACCGGATAGAAGGATCCCACCGCCAGGGCTCCCGCGGAATGCGCCGCTTTTACCACATCACTGTAATCATCCACCGTGCCGAAAAAATTGGGGTTCTGAAGAACAGCCGCAGCCGCGCCGCCCGCAAGCTCCGCTTTGAACTTCTCTCTGTCCAGGGCGCAGTTGAGCGGAGCGATTTCAACGATTTCAAAATCACCGGATGAGAAGTAAGTCTTCACGATATCCCTGTAAAGCGGGTTCAGACAGCCGTCTATCACTATTTTTCCGCGGCCGGTTTTACGCGCGGCCATCATTGTGCCTTCCGCCAGAGCCGTACCGCCGTCATAAACCGATGCGTTGGCCGCGGCCATTCCCGTCAGCCGGCAAATGGATGTCTGATATTCATAGAGCGCCTGAAGTGTGCCCTGCGAGCACTCGCTCTGGTAGGGCGTGTAAGCGGTGAGAAAACCTCCCATCTGCGAAAGAGCGTCCACCGCCGACGGAATGAAATGATCATAAAAACCGCCGCCCGTAAAACTGATTCCGGGCGTGGGACAGTTCGCGGCGAGTTTTTCCATCTCCCGCATGAGCTCAAATTCGCTTTTGCCTTTTTCAAGAGCGAGTTCACCCGCCCTGAGATCCGCGGGTATGTCCGCGAAAAGATCCTCAACGCCGGAGACGCCGCAGGCATCCAGCATCTCGCTGACCTCTTTACCGCTGTGCGGACAATATGACATTTTTCTCAGCCCAGGCTCTTCACAAACTCGTCATACTGAGCCGCCGTCATAAGACCTTTGGAGGCGTCGGGGTCACTTATCTCGAGTTTGGCAATCCAGCCCTCTTCTTCGGGCGACGCGTTCATCTTTTCGGGAGCGCTCTCAAGAGCGGAGTTGACCTCAGTAATCTTCGCCGCCACTGGCGCGTATATGTCACTGGCCGCTTTAACGGATTCAACCGTGCACACGACGACGCCTTTTGTTATTTCCTTTCCGGCCTCCGGAAGCTCCACATAAGTGATGTCGCCTAACTGTTTGACCGCGTAAGCTGATATTCCCATAACGCCGGAGCGCCCTTCCACCTTCACCCATTCATGGTCTTTTGTGTAAAAAATATCCATTTTATCCCCCTTCCTTAAAATCAATTCCTCAGCGATGTCTCTTTCAAA
>PEUP01000001.1:2070-15656 GCA_002780705.1 Elusimicrobia bacterium CG03_land_8_20_14_0_80_50_18
ATGGCGAAAAAACGCCGCTTGTCACCTCGCCTATGTCCTTTCCTCCGCTTAAAATCCTGTAATGCGCGCGGGGGCTCCTGCGGCCTTCGCTTTTAAAAGCTACTTTCTTTTTTGCGGCTCCCGCGGCCTTTCGCGACAAAAGGGCCTTTTTACCGGCGAAATCTTTATCATAATCCACAAACATGTCCAGCCCCGCCTCGGCCGGTGTGGTATTCTCGTCGATATCGTGTCCGTAAAGGCTGTATCCCATTTCCAACCTGAGTATATCTCTCGCGCCAAGGCCCGCCGCTTTCACTCTCCCGTCAGAAAGCAGCTTGCTCCAGAGCTCAACAGCTTTGGATGAATTTATAAAAATCTCATAGCCCAGCTCGCCCGTGTAGCCCGTGCGGCTTATCATGGCCTTCTCACCGAGAATTTCAAAATGAGCGAAATTAAAATATTTCAGAGCCGTATCAATCCCGAGAGTCTCTTTCAGCACATCTCTTGAAAGAGGACCCTGCAGATCTATCTTGGCCGTTTCAGCGGAAATGTCCGTGAGGGATGGTGACAGGGGTTGACTTTCGTGACTTATGGGGAGGGATAGTGACAGGGGTTGACTTTCGATACTCATTAGGCGCTTTTTCAGAACCTCATAGTCGTTTTCAGCGGTCGCGGCGTTGACGACAATCATAAATTCCTCTTCACCGGTTCTGAAAATGATAAGGTCGTCTATTATACCGCCTTTGTCGTTAAGAAGGAAACCGTATCTGCTTTTTCCCGCCGGAAGCGACGAAACATTCCGGGTGACGGCGCTGTCAAGCTCCGCGGCATCCCCCCTGAACACAAATTCGCCCATGTGGCATATATCAAATACCGCGGCGGATTCGCGCGCCGCCTTGTGCTCGGCGAGAATTCCCTCGTATGAAATGGGCATATACCATCCGCCGAAAGGAGCGAAACGCGCGAGCAGCTTCTTGTGTTCGCCGTAAAGAGGAGTCAGTTTCATATCCATGGCCTTCATTATATTTCTTAAAACGTTTTTTAGCAAATCCGGAAAAAAGTAGCCGCAAAGCGTCAGCTTTGCCTTTGTAATTTTGGAAGAGCTTCGCTCCGCGGCTTACAAGGGCAGACCGAGACAGAATGTCCGCCACTGAAATGTTGTACGCCGCGGCGCACTTTCAGCATCCCTGCCCCGCCGGCCGGCTGGCGCCGAGGCGGAGTCTGCCGTGGCGCTTGGTGGAGTCTGCGGCTACTTTAAGATTTTTCAGTTAGCAATTACACCCTGATGGGTATAATTTTTGTTTTTGGCTCCAAAATTATACCCTAAAAGGTATAGCGCGCATTCAAAATCCTTGACATTATACCCGAAAGGGTCTATAATACTGTCAAGAGCTGAATATGAATCCGGGAAATAAAATAAAAGAATTAAGAAAAAAATTTCGCCTCACTCAAATTGAATTGTCTGAACGCGCGGGGGTGGGATTGAGATTTATCAGGGAACTGGAACAGGGCAAAGAAACTGTACAGCTTGATAAGGTCAATCAGGTGCTGCGCTTTTTCGGATATCACATTGAAATCACAAAAGATGAAAAAGAATTATAGAAAAGCGGCGGTATATTCGCACAAACACAAGGCGGGGATGCTGGAAGAGACAGAAAAAGGATACAAATTCACCTACGAAAAAAAATTCATTGAGCTCAATGTGCCGATTTCTGTTTCACTGCCTTTACGGACAGAGCCCTATGAAAGCGATATACTCTTTCCCTTTTTTCAGGGCCTGCTCCCTGAGGGCTGGTACCTTGAGATGGTCGCATCCACATTGAAAATAGACAGAAACGATGATTACGGCATTCTTCTTGCGACCTGCAAAGAAACAATCGGCGCGGTATCCATAGAGGAAATATTATGAACGGCAAAGAACTTTTCGGCGTCAGTTATGTCCCCCGGATAGATCTGTCATTAAACGAATTAACGGCAAAAGCTCAGGAGACAGCGGGGAAATTATCCATTTCAGGAGTGCAGACGAAACTCTCTATGAAACTGGATAAAAAGACAAAAAAAATAATATCTGTCGCCGAGGGCGGAGAATACATCCTTAAACCTCAAACCGGAAATTATCCGCAGGTGCCCGAAAACGAGAATCTGTGCATGACAATCGCCGGCGGGATAGGGCTGGATGTCCCGCCTCACGCTTTACTGAAATTAACAGACGGCAGTTTCGCCTTTATCATAAAAAGATTTGACCGCGTAAACGGCCGTAAGATAAACCAGGAGGATTTCTGCCAGATTCTTGGAAAATCAACCCGCGACAAATACAGCGGTTCAATCGAGCAGATAGCGAACAGATTAAAGGGAATTTCGGAAATACCCGGGCTGGATATCCAGCGCCTTTACGAAAGAGTTCTGTTCTTTTTCATAATCGGAAACGGCGACGCTCATTTGAAAAATTTCTCCATTAACTACACGAATATGGACGATATCCGCCTGTCACCCGCTTATGATATCGTGTCCTCTAAATTGCTGATCCCCGGCGAAGAAGACGCCGCGTTATCAGTAAACGGCAAAAAGAATAATTTACGGAAGGGGGATTTTCTCGCTTTCGCCGCAAAATACAACATACCTGAAAAAATCACCGCGAATATTCTTGATAAAAAACAATTGATCCTTGACGCCATAGCGGATTCGCAGTTAACAGTGGATTTTAGAAAAAAATTAAAAGCTATCGTCGAAGAAAGATTTGCGAGACTCTCCGCGTAAAATCCGCGCGGGCGGCGCGCGGACGACACAGCAACCTTTGTCAGAATACAATATAATGTAAAATCCGCGCGGGCGACGCGCGGACTGCCTGTGCCAGAAGCAGATAAACACTCAGCTCATTGAGCTTTTTTCAAATCAGGCAGCCGCGATTTCAATGCTTCAGCGCCTTGCGCGCCATCCGGTGGAGTTCAGGATTTGCGAGAGCCGTGATTTTCTTCTTAACAACTCTGGAAAAATACTCCCGCTCTGTTTTGCTTAATTTCTCACCGTTCAGCTTCTTGGCGAATAATTCCTTCTGCTTCGGCGAAAATATTTGGGACTGGGCATATTCCAGAGACAGTTTCTCATATCTTTGACTGGACTCAGCGGCATTCAAATCACTTTCGCTCAGATAATTATTGAATATTTTCTCTATTCGCGACGGGTTCAGGCGATATACCCCCGCAATTACAAAATCCCGACTGTCTTTGAAACTCTTATAAAAAGAGTTGACGCGATTTAAATCTTTCTTGGACCGGGCGACATCATCTTTCTCCAGTCGTGGACATTTTATTTTCAGGCGTTTGTATAACGCCAGCGAAAGCAGCGACAGTTCTTTTAACACGATTCTGTCCTGCTGCTTCCGTAGCAGTTTACTCACACGCTCACGCTCAAACTCTCCTTTTGCTGAGGCGGAGAACAGCATCACCGGGAAACCCTCCAGCAACCTGATTTCACGGCTGAGTATAACTTCCGCGAGCACTTCATTAGCATTGGAAGATTCTTCCGGAGCCAGCAAGCTAAAACCCAAATTCCTGACTTTTTCCAGCAGCCCCTGTTTATTTATTCTATTTTGCATTGTTTCACTCAAGCAATTGCATATTTCCATACAACTTCTTGCATATATTTATACAATTTTGTCAATAAATTGTCAATAGGGGGGGCTCGTTGGCCATAACACCATTTTATTTTTTAATTTCAATGAGCTTGACCGGAGCGGCGGGGCCGTGAAGTATGGTGACCGCGGATTTGGGAACATTGAAGTGCGCGGCGAGAATCTCTATGAGGCGATGATTGGCGCGGCCCTTAACGGGGGGGGCGTCCACTTTAACGCAGAGCATGCCGTCCGCGCGCTCAGTGACCGAAGACGTTTTACTTCCCGCGTTAACCTTGACCTTTATTTTCATGGATTATCCTGAATAATTTTAAATATTGCTCCGGCGGCACATCCTGAGGCCTGGCGGCGGAGGCAATGGCGGGCTGCGCTGAAATCCTGACACCCTCACCGGATGGAAGCCGCTTCAAATTATTGGCAAGGGTCTTGCGCTTTGAAAAAAAACAGATGTTCATAAACTCTTTCCACGCGCTCACATCTATGCCTGTTTTTTTATTTCGCAGGACGAGCACCGCCGCGTCAACTTTTGGAGGCGGGCTGAAACATTTCTTTGAGAATGTGAAGACGAGCTCAACATAAAAAAAGACAGATGCCGCAACGGATGTCCGTCCGTAGAGGGAAGAACCGCTCGCCGAGGCAAAACGCTCCGCCGTTTCTTTCTGGAGCGTGAGGACAGCCGTATTCCAGAGCGGCAGGCCGGCGAGATAATAAATTATGTCCGTTGATATGCCGTACGGCAGATTGCTTATTATGTTAAAAGGAGAGCCGTCAAAAAAACCGTTTTCTTCCAGTATGTCGCCCGTTATGACACGCAATTTTTCGCCGCCGAATTTCCCTTTAAGATAACAGGCGAGTTTCGGGTCTTTTTCAACACAGATGAGATTGTCCGCGAGCTCCGCCAGCTTGTATGTCAGGGCGCCCCTCCCGGGTCCGATTTCCAGAATATTTCCCCCGCGGGGCAAAAGCGAGATTATTTTTTCAACAACAGCTTTGTCTTTGAGAAAATGCTGCCCGAATTTCTCAGGCATTTATTCCAGACCTAAAAGTTTACAGACTTCCTCGAGCGCCGGTTCGGCAAGAGCAGGGTGATCGCAGGATTTGATGGCCGTGTCGGGGTCTTTCAGGCCGTGGCCGGTGAGAGTGGCCGTTATTATCGTTCTTTCCGACGCGTTTTTAAAATAACCCTTTTTGTTGTATTTGATGAGCCCCGCCACGCTCGCGGCCGAAGCGGGCTCGCAGAAAACACCTTCCAGGCCCGCAAGGGCTTTATAGGCGAAAATTATTTCATCATCCGTCACCTTATCTATGACGCCGAGAGATTCGTCTCTGGCCTCTTCCGCCTTTTTCCATGAGGCGGGGTTGCCTATCTTTATGGCCGTGGCCACGGTCTGAGGGTCTTTTATTATGTGTCTGTCAACGATGGGCGCGGATTTGGCCGCCTGAAAGCCGAGCATCACCGGACGGACGGCTGAATATTCTTTATAGCCCTTCCAGTAGGCCGTTATGTTGCCGGCGTTGCCGACGGGAATAGCGTGATAATCCGGCGCGCGGCCAAGGTCGTCCACAATCTCAAAAGCGGCCGTTTTCTGGCCTTCTATCCTGAAAGGATTTATTGAATTGACGAGCTCAACGGGATATTTTTCGCATATTGCCCTCACAATTTTGAGTGAATCGTCAAAATTTCCCCTGACGGCTACGATCTTAGCCCCGTGTATCATCGCCTGAGAGAGTTTGCCGAGAGCTATCGCCCCTTCCGGTATGACCACGAGAACTTTCATTTCCGCGCGGGCCGCATAGGCCGCGGCGGAAGCGGATGTGTTGCCTGTGGATGCGCAAATCACACATTCACAGCCTTTTTCGGCGGCCTTGGATATGGCCATTGTCATGCCCCTGTCCTTGAAAGAACCCGTCGGATTCAGGCCCTCGTATTTAACATAAAGCTGAAAAGGAAAAGAGAATTCTTTTTCAATGCGCGGAACCCTTATCAGCGGTGTGGAACCTTCCTGCAGAGATATGACAGGGGTGGCCGAAGTCACCGGCAGGTATTTCCTGTATTTTTCTATCAGGCCTTTCATATATCCAGCAGTCTGTAATAAACGGTTTTTGATTTCACCATTTTCAGTTTGTCTATTTCATTTACGGCGTTTATCAGATTGCCTGTCCGGGCCTCGTGCGTGAGAACGACAATAGGCACCGCCTTGTGCGAGAAACCGTCCTTCTGAACGACAGATGCCACGGATATGCCGTGATCGGCCAGCACATCCGCGATGCGCGCGAGCACCCCGGGCTTATCCTCGGCGGTGAAGCGCAGATAAAAACAGGATTCCACCTCTCTGGCGTCGGCGATGCGCGGCGGCTTGTTTTTCAGTTCAAAAAAAGGCATGTGAAGGCTGCTCTTTTCCATTATGTGACGCGCCGAATACACTATGTCGCTCGCAACAGCGGAAGCGGCCGGAAGCGAGCCCGCGCCGGGGCCATAGAACATCTGATCGCCGGCGGCGTCGGTCTTAAGGTACACGGCATTGAAGGCCCCTGAGACGCTGGCCAGCGGATGGGAGCTTTTTATGAAAACGGGGGCAACCTGAAACGCCGCGCCCGACTTCGCCAAAGCTGTTCCCGCTTCGGGTTTCACCTTTTCCATGAGAGCGACGAGCTTAATGGTGTATCCCAACTCCCTTCCCAGCTCTATGTCAAAAGGCTTTACCTGTTCTATGCCCTCAACATGTATGTCAGACGGTTTTATGTGGCTCTTGAAAATCAGCGACGACAGTATGGCCAGTTTGGACGCGGAATCCCCTCCCGTGATATCAAGCGTGGGGTCCGCCTCGGCGAAGCCGAGTTTCTGCGCCTTTTTCAGCGAGTCGGCGAAATCGGCTTTACCCTCCGACATATTGGAAAGAATATAATTGGTCGTGCCGTTGACGATTCCCGTCAGAGCGTATATCTCGTTGGCGCACAAGCCCTCATTTATCGCCGCGATAACCGGAATACCCGCTCCGGCTGAGGCCTCAAAATATATGCGCCTTTTATTTTTCGCGGCGGCGGAGAGCAATTCGTTAAAATCTTTGGCCAGCACATTTTTGTTGGCTGTGACCACATCCATTCCCTTATCCAGCGCCAGGAGCATGAGCCTTTTGGCGGGCTGATAACCGCCGAGCAGCTCAACGAAAATGTCTATCTCGGGATCGCTGAAAATATCCTCTATATCCGGCGTATAGACCCTGCCTGCCGGAAGGAGGCCCTTGATATTTTTGTCCTGCGGGGGGCTTTGCCGAGGGGAAGTTTTTCCCTTTGTTGTATCCGCGAAACTTTTATCGCATATCCTCTTTAGCCGCAGTTTGGCACCCGCCCGGCGCGACAACTCCTCGTTTTTTGAAAGGAGAATAGACACGACGCCCCTGCCCACCGTTCCATATCCGGCCAGGCCTATATTGATTGTCTTTTTCATTTTTGAGAGGGCGGATTCTTCATGAATTTCTTGAGCCTCAGAAAAGCGTCGTGAAATCTTTTGTAATGCGTCACCATGGCTATGCGCACGAAGCCCTCCCCGTAGGTGCCGAATCCTATGCCCGGAGCGACGGCGATGCCGGTCGTCTCTATGAGAAGTTCGGCGAATTCCAGAGAAGGCATGTTGGCGTAAGGCGGCGGTATTTTCGCCCAGAGATACATCGTGGCTTTGGGCTTCTTCACATCCCATCCTATGGATGAGAGTTTTTTGACAAAAAAATCAAAGCGTTTTTCGTATTCATCAAGCGTCGGCTGAATGTCCTTTTTTTCCAGCTCCAGCGCGCGCACGCCCGAAAGCTGAACGAAGGTCGGCACACCGTAATCAAGATAGCTCTTGTATTTCGCCAGCACCCCCAGTATCTCGGAATTACCGGCGGCCCAGCCTATGCGCCAGCCGGCCATGTTATATGTTTTTGAAAAAGAACCGAACTCAACACCCACATCTTTCCCGCCCTTCACCTGCAGAAATGAGGGGGCGTCATAATCTCCGAATGTCACCTCGGAATAAGCGTTGTCATAGACGACTATTATGTCGTATTTTTTCGCGAATCTGACGACTTCTTCCAGATATTTCTTATCTTCTATGACGGCTCCTGTGGGATTGTTGGGGTAGTTGAGTATCATTATCTTGGCGCGCTTCCGCACTTTTTCGGGAATCGAGGCGAGATCCGGCAAATAGCCGTTCTCCTCTCTGAGAGGCATCAGATGCACGGCGCCTCCGGCCAGCACCACGCCGTTGTAATGAACGGGATAACAGGGATTCGGCACAAGAACAAGATCCCCCTGGTTAAGATAGGCCAGATAGAGATGCGCTATTCCTTCTTTAGAACCTATCAGCGCCACCGCCTCCGTGTCGGGATCCAGCTTCACGCCGAAACGCCGGTCGTACCAGTCACAAATAGCTTTTCTGAATTTGGGCATACCCTTGGCCTGCGGATAACGGTGCGTCCGGGGATGTTTTGTGACGGTGTCAACGAGACGCTCCACCACGCATTTGGGCGTGGGAAGATCGGGATTGCCCATCCCCATATCTATCACATCCTGTTTATTGGCGTGAGCGCGGTTTTTTAAGACATCTATCGCGCCGAAAAGATAGGGCGGCAGATTTTTTATTTTATCCGACGGGCTTATCATTTTCGCGGCCTCACCACTGCGGCGTCACGGTCATTATCTCTTTGGCGATATTCGGATATTTGGCTATGAAGCGCAGTTCATCGCTCAAAAGAGGTTTCTGCGTGTGGACATTGGCGTAGCGCACGAGCTCAAGGATTTTTTTAGCCTCATCCTTATCCTTGAATTTCACCTCAAGCTTGTCATAAACATTTCTGAAACCTTTGATGCCGGAATATTCTCCGACAACTATCTGGCGGCCCGTTTCTATAATCTCGTGTTCGCCGCGGCCGAGTTCCTCGTAATCATAGAGCTCGTAATTCCGCCTGTCCTTTAGCGCGCCGTCGGCGTGTATCCCCGATTCATGGGCGAAAGCGTTTCCGCCGACACCCGGCTGGTTGATGGGGATTGGCACGCCGAAACAGTAGGACGCGTACTGCGCAAGTTTCCATGAGCGCTTTAGATTGATCTTCCCTCCGAGCTGGTATTTCCCGCCGAAACCCGAAGATTTTTTAATGGCCAGAAGCACCGACAGAAGATCCGCGTTTCCGGCGCGCTCGCCCATTCCGTTGACGGTGGTGTTGATGTAAGCGTCCACCCCGGCGTCAACGGCGGCCTTGGCCCCGGCTACGGAATTGGCCACAGCCATGCCCAGATCGTTGTGGCAGTGCAGCTCAACAGGCATCGCAATCTCTTTCGCGAGCTCATAAATCCTTTCGTAAATCTTAAAAGGGTCGTCAAAACCGAGGGTATCGCAGTAGCGGAGCCTGTCCGCGCCGGCTTTTTTGGCCGCAAGAGCGAATTCTTTGAGGAAGCCCATCTCGGTGCGCGAGGCGTCTTCGGCGTTCACGCCCACGCTCAGCGCGCCTTTCTTCTTCGCGAGCATGGCGCTTTTCTTCATCATCTCTATTACATCTTTCTCACCGTATTTTCCCTGGAATTTGTTGTCAATCATCTGTTTTGATGTGGATATGGAGAGGTTAAGATGCTTGATATCCGGCACATTTTTGAAAGCGGCTTCCACATCCTCCGGCACGGCGCGAAGCCAGCCTTCAAGCCGGATTTGTCTCAGAGCCCCTTCCCGCGCCAGACGGATATTGGCGTTGAGATAGGCCTGTTCATGGTTCGTCATAGGAAATCCGAATTCGGACTGGAACACTCCCAGTTTATCCAGATACATGTTGAGCAGCGTTTTCTCCAGTTTCGCCAGGCCCAGCTTCGCCGTCTGCACGCCGTCGCGGTTTGTCACATCAATAATATATATTTTTGCCATTTTGCCTCCTAAAAGCCTAAAAGGGGACGCCCTTATTTTTCAGCGTTATGAAATTTCTAAAAGGCCTCCACCAATTAGCTGAATTATAGTCAAGAAAACCGTATTAGTCAATTGAGGGGGGGTTGTGAAGGAAGAACGGTGGAAGACTTAGAGGCGCCGTAGCGGAAGCCCCCGCCGGTCTCCCCTGTTTCTATCAGTTGCCTGACGGGCAGGAGCCATTCCATTCCCGTGTAAGCGCCCTTGCGTCCCCAGAAAACGCGCGACAAATCATTGACGAAAATACCTTTCGGCTTAAAGATTTTCTGCGCCTCAAAAATGCGGCGCGCGAATTTTTCCGGCGCGGGCGGAGATTCCGAAAACTGGTGCACGTCAAAATCAATCTGATTCCCTATTATGAAGTTCACGCCCTCGGCGTTATATTTCCCCCACTGTGACAGCAGCCTCTCAAACTGCCTGTCATCGCATTCGTAGAGCATGACCGTCTGAAAATCCGCTCCGGCGTCGCGGAACATCAGCGGATCCTGTCCGTGCTGATGGCCCATCTGCCAGGATAAAATAAACACCCATAGGGGCTTATCGCTCTTCACCTCTTCTTTGATCCTCTCTATGCACAAGGATGATTGACGGGCGCGCCACCAGTTCCACATGTCCTGAAGCGCGTAATTTTTTCTTTTAAATATCTCTCTAGCCAGATAGAGCGCCCTGTCATTGCCCGCTTTAACATGACCGGGAAGTTCAATGTCCATCTCTTCAAGGAATTCTTCCGTGAGCTCGAAGCCACCCTGCACCGGCCTTATGTAATCCAGCCCGATAAAATCGGCGGAGGATGTGTCTATCTGCCTCATGACCTTTATGATGTCTTTCAGACGCTTGGGGTCCCTTATGGATATACCCCGGGATTTTTTCAGACGGTCTTCCGAAAGGCTGTAATCAAGGCCATAGGTATAACCGAGATTCTGGTCCGCTTTTCCCACGACGATGTATGAAGCCACCCAGGCCCCTATGCGCATTTTCCTCTCGCGGGCCGCCTCACAGAGCTCATCCAGCATCTTCAGATTATTTTTTATCCACGGGAAATCTTTCGGCAGGGATTGCCCGAAATAAGCCGTCTGTCCGGCGAGATAAAAAAACGTATCCATCTTCATGTATTCAAGCCAGTCAAAAATACCTTTCCATGACCCGATCTCACCGTCGGGAAGAGGAATGCGGCGGGTTTTTAAATTCTTTGTGTTCTCCCAGTTCATGGCGTTGAGCGGGAATTCCACATCTGCGGCCTTTCTGCCGGTAACCGCGAAAACAGCGCCGAGGAAGCTGTCCCGCTCTTTTGCGGAAGGATGAAAAACCCTGGCCTCGTAAAAGCCCTCTTCCGCGTTCCACGGTATGGGAAAACGCGCCACCGACCTGCCGCCGCTCACATGGAACTTGTATGCCATACGCCCGCCGACGCCCGTGACTGGGGCATTCTTCCTGAAAACCACAAGGCGGTGTTCGCGACTTAGCGCACCCTGAAATTCAAATGCCGCTATGTGGTAATGTTTATAATAATCCCGGTCGGCGCGAAGATGCTTTTTGCCGGATATGAAATATCCCCACAAAAACAGGAAGATAACAAAAGGCAGGATATAGGATGCTTTTCTGAGATTCATTTTATGCCCCCTGGAAGAATCGAACTTCCATCCCAGGCTTCGGAGGCCCGTACTTTATCCGTTAAGCTAAGGGGGCGCAGCGGCGCGCTCAGGCGGGACAGTTTCATTCCGCCTTTATCCGCGCCAAAATATCTTCCAGTGTGTTTTCTATTTTCGCCGCGTCCAGTCCCGGGACAGCGCCGCCGCCCCTGACGAATTTCGCGGAGCCGCCGCCCCTGACGCCGGTGAGGTCGGAAAAAAGAGAAGCGAGCTTCTCGGCCGAGAAGCCCTTCTCAATGAATTTCCCTGAGGCCTTGCAGACGAAAGCCAATTTTCCACCTTCTATGCTGTATGAAAACACCAGGCAATCGCCGCGGGCAACAACCTCATCCGCCGAGGAAGCCACAGAAGCGGCATTATCCGCGCGGCAGACAAAAACATTCTTAAAACCTTTTATTTCGCGGCAGCTTGTTTTTCCCGGAGCTATCGCGGATTTCTTCTTCTGTTTAATCTCTTCCATGAGTTTATCTATTTTCTTTTCAATGTCATTGACGGGCGTTTTGAGCTTGGCGGCCGCGGAGGCCAGGAGCTCTTCCTTTTCGCTGAGTTCTTTCATCACGCCGAAACCCGTGACGGCCTCTATCCGCCTGATGCCCTGCGCGAGGGCCTTGTTTGATGTGATTTTGAAAAGCCCTATCTGTCCCGTCCGCGACACATGGCATCCGCCGCAGAATTCCGCGCTGAAGGCGTTATCAGGATTCTCCGAGCCCACGGTCACAAGACGAACAACATCGCCGTATTTTTCGTCAAAAAAATGAAGGGCCTTGAATTTTTTGGCTTCTTCCATGCTGTGCTCCGTCTTATAAACCGGAAGGTCATCCATAATCGCGGTGTTTACAATTCTCTCCACTTCTTCCACCTGCGCCGGAGAGAGCCTGGCGGAAATGCTGAAATCAAAACGCAGACCGTTTTCATCCACGGCGGAACCCGCCTGCTGCACCTCGCCGCCTATGACACGGCGCAGCGCCGCCTGAAGCAGGTGCGTCGCGCTGTGATTTCTTTCCACCGCGCGTCTGCGCGGTTCATCCACCGAGGACATAACCGCATCTCCCGCGGAAAGACTGCCCCTGATTATTTTTATCCTGTGGAAGACCGTCTTGGCCACACGGGTGACCTCAACGACGCGCGCCAGAAAACCCTCTTTTCCGAGCGTGCCGCTGTCAGATGCCTGGCCGCCGGAGACGGCATAAAAGGGGGTTTTGTCCAGCGCCACCAGCGGCTCATCCGGCGCAGAGGCGGATGAGCGCTCCTCTCCTTCCAAAACTATCTTCCGGACGCGGGACTCCATCTCAATATTGTCATAACCCTCAAAAAGCGTTTCGCCCGAGGCGGCTGCGACGGCTTTAAGATTGTCGTCGCCGCACGCTCCCGAACCCGTCCATGACGCCCTGGATTTTTCCCTTGACTCCTCAATGAGTTTTTGGAAAACATCCTCGCCCACCGTCAAAGAATAGGACGCTGCGATGTCCCTGATGAGCTCTATGGGAAAACCGTAGGTTGTGTAAAGGTCAAAGCAGAGCTCACCGGGAACGCTCCCGGCGGATTTGATTTCTTCCAGGCGGCTTTCCAGAATACCCATCCCCGTCTTAAGGGCTTTTTCAAACCTCTCCTCCTCACTTTTCACGGCCATGGCTATGCGGGCGGCGTTGGACTTGAGAGAGGGATAAACCCCCGCGAAAATATCAAATACCGGATTGATGGTTTCGCACAAAGGTTTTTTCAGCCCTATTTTACGCGCCGACACCATCGCCCTTCTTATGAGCCGGCGCAGGATGTAACCTCTGCCGGTGTTGGAAGGGAGCACGCCGTCGTCGAGCATAAAAACGGAACAGCGCGCGTGGTCGGCTATGCGGCGTATGTGAACCATATCGCCGCCGTCGGCGTTCGCGGACACAAAATCAATAAGCGGTTTTATGAGGTCGGTTTCGTAATTGGATTGCAGGCCGTTGATCACAGTCAGCAATCTTTCAATGCCCATGCCCGTGTCTATGTTCTTCTGCTTGAGCTTTTTCAATTCTCCGTTTTTCCGCTTGTCAAACTCCGTGAAGACGAGGTTCCACACCTCAAGCCAGCGGTCACAGTCACAGCCGGGGCCGCAGTCTTTTTTACCGCATCCCGCGGCCTCGCCCTGATCGTATATGATCTCGGAACAGTAGCCGCAGGGGCCGGTCTCGCCCATCTCCCAGAAGTTATCCTTGTTTCCGAGCTTCACTATTTTCGCGGGAGGAAGAAATTTACCCCAGAGCTTGTAAGCTTCCGCGTCATCGCGGTGCACGGTGGCGTAAAGTTTTTTCTCATCCAGCTTCAGCACGCGCGTGAAGAAGTCCCATGCAAGCCCTATGGCCTCTTCCTTGAAATATCCCCCCGCTGAAAAATTACCCAGCATCTCAAAAAATGTCAG
>PEUP01000092.1:0-3337 GCA_002780705.1 Elusimicrobia bacterium CG03_land_8_20_14_0_80_50_18
TCCCGATACCTTCTCGTTTAATCAAGTTCAATTTAATTAAAAAATTAAGGTCTCTATTTGCGGTGTCTCTTGTCACATTAAATTTTTTTTGCATCTCAATACTCCTAACAAAACCTTGCGATTTTACTTTCTCAATCGCATATTTTTGTCTCCCATTCAATTCAATCCCAACTTTTTTTGTCTCAAATTTATCTTTTACAGAAAATAAAGTCACGGTTGTTGTATATTTATCAGATTTTATTTGGGGAAAGCGGGGTTTTAAAGGATGATTCCTGTGCTCTCTTATAATTTTATCCCAGCCCTCGCCCAATTCTTCTATGTATTGAACTTTCTCTAATATTTTGGCTATAACAGGATTTCTTGAGAATTGTTTTTCAGTAATATTTTGGGGAGTAATATCTTGCGGTAACCCTCCGGGATTATAAAATTCAATTTTGCCGTCAAAAATCTTCATTATCACCTTTGTGTGCTGATTTTTATAATCTCGATGACACAACGCATTGGTAATAAGTTCACGTATAGAAAATAAGCCATATTCAGGTATATCTTCTCGCTGTACCTGATAGGGATGTAGCCTTGACATCACAGATATGTGTTCTTTTATGTATCTATCACAGTCATCTATTTGTTTAAACAAATTCCCGTTAAATTCCTTGTAATCGATCCTTTCTACGTCGACCTCTCTGTCTTTATATCTTGCCAAAGCAATGTAGGAATTCATAAAGAAATTTTGGGGGGCTTTGCCAAACAACAACAGACCCGCATTGGTGATTTTTCTGTTTTTGATACATCCTAAAGATTCCAATAAAGACTGCGGTTTGCCAACTATTTTTTGCCCCGAAATTTTTTCGCATAAAGGTATAAACTTTTCTTTCACAAATTCCCAATCAATATCTTTTAAAGTCGCTCTCTGACAAATCTGTCTGCCAAATTGCAATTTTTCTTTATGCTTTTCTAAAATCAGGTTTTCATATTCGTCCTTGCTCATTTTAACCGTTGACTTGCCGGTTCTTTTGAAAGGTCTGCCGAATGCCAGAACCAGATGGTCGGGCGATTCTTTCACTTCAATAATGATTACGGACTCGCTATTGATTTCTTTTATGGTAATATGCGGATGAACTTTAGGATCGGTATTCTGCGAAATTTGGTTGGTGAGATTTTCGACGGTATCCTTGCCGATTTTAATTCCGGCTGATTTGAGCGAATCCACAACTCCAATAATGATTTTCCCGCCGCGGCTGTTGCTGAAAGCGGCAACTGTCTTAATTATCGCCTTCCAGTCGGCGGCGGACTTCTTAAATTCTAATTTCTCCGACTCACCCTGTGAAATCATTTTTTTCAAATCCATCATGATTTTGAGACAATATCCAGCAGCGGAAATTTTTCGCCGGCGACTATCAGAACATCTGCGGAGCCTTCTTCCTTTCTCTTATAGAGGATATCGCCGTATTTCAGATTTTTTATGGCTATTTCGGTAAGGTCGGCAAGTTCGCCGGAGCCGGCAATCACAAAATCACGCTGTCCGGCGAGATATTGGGCGCAGATTTCGTTCTGTATGTTGCTCTTGATGCGGGAAAGCTCGCTGATTGTTTTCTGGGTGTAATGATAAGTCTTCTTCATCTTCTCAGTGAAACCCTTGGGCGTCAGCAGATACTTTACCTTTCTTTTGTTAAGGCCGTGAGTTTTGATATAGCCCTTTTTGATGAGACGACGTAAACAGAGGTTTACCATGCCCAATGAGATGTCCAGATGCCCCGCGAGTTTCCGCTGTGACGATGCCTCGCCGGACTCCACCGCCTGAAGCAGCCGCCACTCATTTTCGTTTATATCAATCGTATCGTTCATTCTTTGAACATTGTAGCAAATCAGTTAAGGCTGTCAAGCGAAAAAAGTAAATGCGCCGAGAGATCATTATCACCTGAGGCAGAGCACAGGGAGCGGCACGAAGTGACTGGACATGATGCGGCGGGGCACGGGGTAGTAATTATTTTGGAAGCAAAGTCTGTTTGGGCCTAAGCGGCGGTGTAATGTTTGTAATATTGTTTCAGGCCGTCTTCCAGGCTTGTGCTGTACTTCCAGCCGAGCGCGCTGAGTCTTGACACATCCAGAAGTTTGCGGGGCGTGCCGTCGGGTTTTGAGGGGTCTGTCTTTATTTTACCTTTGAAACCGACGGTGTTTTTTATGAGTTCCGCGTATTCCAATATTGTTCTGTCTTCGCCGCAGCCTATGTTCACGAATTCGCCGATGTCCTTAAAATCGCATTTCTCCATAAGGAAAACGCAGGCATCCGCCAGGTCATCGGAATAGAGAAATTCCCTGTAGGGCTTACCCGTTCCCCATATTCTCACATAATCTTTCGTTATCCCGATTTCGCCCAATATGCCGTCAACGGAGTTTTTGTCATTCGCGTCTACCCGCTCATCGCGGCCGCTTCCGAGAGGATATTTTTTTATGTCGGCGGCTATGGCTTCATAGTTTCCGTCGGCGAGCATTTTAGCGAGATGGAATTTTCTTGTCAGCATCGGCAGAACATGAGCCGTTTCAAGATTAAAATTGTCGCCGGGGCCGTAAAGATTTGTGGGCATCACTGAAATAAAATTCGTCCCGTATTGCTCATTGTAATAACGGCACAGCTTGATGGCGGCTATTTTCGCAATCGCGTATGCCTCATTCGTGGGCTCCGGCTTACTCGTCAGCAGATATTCCTCTTTCATGGGCTGCGGCGCCAGTTTGGGATAGATGCAGGAAGAACCGAGATTGAGCAATTTCTTCACGCCGTATTTGTGCGCCGAATCTACGACATTGGCGGCTATCATAATATTGTCATAAATGAACTGCGCCGTGTATGTGCTGTTGGCCAGAATCCCGCCGACCCTGGCCGCGGCGAGGAGAACATATTCCGGCTTTTCATTCTCAAAAAAATTCTCCACCTCGGCCTGCCTTAGGAGATTCAATTCTGCAGAAGAACGAAAGATGAGATTACGATATCCCCTGCTTCGCAAATTTCTCAAAAGCGCCGAACCCACAAGTCCGCTGTGTCCGGCCACATAAATCTTTGAATCTTTATTCATAGTCATTTTACACAAGTACCTTCCATTTGCCGCCGCGGTCGGGGCCTATACGACCAAGAACTTTCTTATCCTTCAACTTTTTAATATATTCCCTCACCGTGTATACATTCAACTTTAAAATCAGCGCAATCTGTTTTTGCGATATTCCGTTTTCTTTATGTATAATTTTCAGCACTTTATTTTCCAGTTCAGTCAAATTACTTTTTTCGCGGTAAATCTTCTGGGGGGTCTTCTGGCGGGTCTTCTGGGGGGTCTTCTTGGGGGTC
>PEUP01000092.1:3349-5972 GCA_002780705.1 Elusimicrobia bacterium CG03_land_8_20_14_0_80_50_18
AAATATTCTCCTGTATCAAAACCGACTTTTATACCCCTCTCACCGCAGACATTCCTGATCCTCCCCACGCCCGAACCTATTTTCTCTATAAAATGTATTCTGTGAAACAAATCAAAAAGCACCGGATTCCTCGGCACACTGATTTTGCCGAAATATTTTTTACTGAACAGTAATGCTCCCTTATTTGTTATATCAACCCTGTTCCTGAATATCTCAACAAAAATACCCGCTCTCCGGTCGTAATAATCCCTATGTATAATTGCGTTCAGAAGCGATTCCCGCAGCGCACTCTGCGGAATTTCAAGAACTTCTTCTCGCGGCCCCGCGCCGTCAATGATATATTCCAGGCGCAGATGCTTTTTTAAAAATGTTAAGGCCCCGTCGTAATTGTAAAGCAGCGTCCCCGTAAAATCTTTTCTGTCAAGGATTTTCACCTTTTCATCCGTCTGGTATAAAACGCATGTTATAAAACTGTGCCGGAAAAATTTCTCCGGATCCTTTGCAAACATTAATACGCCGGCATTATTAATGTGATAATTATTCCCTGATATTTTCCCTATTCCCATATTTTTCAAAGCGATTTTATAATATCTCTCTTTCACTGAGATATCCGCAAGTTTTAAGACTTCTTTGAATTTATTTTTGTCAAAATCTTTTGAAATATTAAAATCCCGATTTATTTCCTTGTCAAAATAAACAAAACTGTCCGATATTATAAATTTCAGTATTTCATCTCTTTTCAGTTTCTGGCTTACAGCTCCGGTTCTCATAAAAAAACCTTCGCCGCACTGGTATGGTTTATTTGCGCCTTCGGCAATATTAACAATCATAATATTGCCGAACGCCTCTATGGATGGCGCTATAGGCGGGTCACAGTTTCTGCCGATGTCGGTTATAGCGGCTTTCAGTTTATTCGTTATTTTAATGCCTCGGGGCTCTCCTTTGTCAGTGACGCCGAGAAGAATCCTCCCGCCTGATGAATTGGAAAACGCCGCCATTTCTCTGGCTATTGAACGGTCTAACGACTCTTTAAATTCCGTGCCGTAGCCCTCTCCTTCCGCCAGAATTATTTTAAGTTCGTTCTTATTCATAATTTAAAATTTTCGCCTTCAATTTTTTCGAATTTTCTGTTTTGGTAATTGGTGAATTTACTGAAAAATCCCAGGAATTTTAAATATTCGTCCGGCGACATAGTTTTAAGCCGCTCTCTCCTGATATTTTCAACTGCCTGCATATCATCTCTTAACCGGCTGTTTTTTGAAAAGAACAGCAGTTCGGCTTTTTCTTTTTTACTTATTTTTACCATACTTCGCCTTTAACTGCTCAAACTCTTCTTTTTGCGAGAAAAGCAAAAAATATTTCTCAATCAAACTCCAATCCAATTTATCGCCCCTGTAATTTAGAAGCATTTCAATATCCGACATCTCTCTTGCCCTGCGCGAGGGATTATTGACCATTGCCTGAATCTTCAGGCCTATTATATCCTCGGGAATCAAAACTTTCAACTTCAGCGCGCCGTTCATAACTTCCACAACCGCGGCCCGCTTAAGCATCGCTGTTGAAATTTCCCTGAAAGCATGAAGAAAATCAAGTTCCCCAAACGGTTTTAAATCCGAAACGAACTGAGAAACATTTTCGCTTTTATAAACACATTTATACCAGAATTTTCCCAGTACTCTTTCTATTTTATCCGATTGTTCGACGGCAATAAGAAAATCCAAATCCGTTGTCGCGCGCGAAATGCCCCACACCCCCATAGCGAATCCGCCGATAAGAGCATATTGTATTTTATTGTCTTCTAATTCCTTAATGATAACAGGCAGGATTTTCTCAAAATCCATTATTTGTCGCTGTGTGAGCTCTGTGAAATCTGATGCTTTGTGTAATCAAAACCTTTCGCCCTGCAAACGGCCATGCCCGCTCCCTTCGCGTCGAGGCCGGCGGCTGTCATATCGTAATCGAGCATTATTTTGACAAGCTCATTGAATGTCACCCTGGGCTTCCATTTCAATATTTTTTTCGCCTTGGAAATATCGGCTTTCAGATAATCCACTTCCGTGGGCCTGAAATATTTAGGGTCTATCTCAACCGCGACCAGGCCCGGCTTTACCGTCGGGCAGACGCTTTTTTTAACAATGCCTTTTTCTTTTTCGCCCTTACCCTTCCATTCAAGCGCTATCCCGGCGTAAGCAAAAGACTTCTCAACGAATTCTTTGACGCTGTGGCTCTCGCCCGTGCCTATCACAAAATCGTCGGCTTTTTTCTGCTGGAGCATCAGCCACATCGCCTCCACATAATCGGGGGCAAAACCCCAGTCCCTTTTGGCCGCCAGGTTGCCGAGATAAATTTTTCCCTGCCTTCCCGCCGCGATATTTGCTACGGCCCGGGTGATCTTGCGGGTGACAAAAGTCTCGCCCCGCCTCGGGCTCTCGTGATTGAACAGAATGCCGTTTGTCGCGAAAAGGCCGTAACCTTCCCTGAAATTCCTGACCATCCAGTATGAATAGAGCTTCGCCGCGGCGTAGGGGCTCTGCGGCTTGAAGGGCGTGTTCTCACTCTGAGGGGGGGCGGCCGAGCCAAACATTTCCGAAGATGATGCCTGATAAAACTTTGTTTTAATGCC
>PEUP01000075.1:0-3605 GCA_002780705.1 Elusimicrobia bacterium CG03_land_8_20_14_0_80_50_18
TTTTCGCTCTGTTTCAGCAGGCTGTTGATGGTCTCCAGACCGTAACTGAAATTAGCCGTAAATTTATCTTTCTCATCCGTAAATTCCTTTATCAAAGCGTCAAGCTCTTCACTTTTTGCTCCGGAGGATTCCGCGATAAGGCCGGCGGCCGTCATCCTGTCGCAGAGAAGGAGCATCTTCCTTATTTCCTGATTAGCGGGATCCATCTGCCGCGCCCTTGTCAGATAATCCCTGGCGGCCTCGTATTCGTCAGAGAAGAAACTCTCGGAACCGTATTCCGTAAGCATCTTCACAAAGAACTCTTTCATCTCAATGTTTTGGCTGTCCAGGCTCAAAGCTTTTTCCATGAGGGTGATGCTCTCCTGCCTGTCCCCCTTTATGTATTCGGCCACGGCTATGTTAAAGGCATCTTTCGCCGTCTGGGCGGACAGATTCCGGAAAAGCACCAGCAAAATAACAAGTCCCAATTGTTTTTTCATTTCATATCTCCCTGCCTGCCGGTTCCGAAGGAACACCTTCGGTGCGGGCAGGCTTCACCCCGTTGGGTTTTAACCCATCGGATCTCACTGCGGACTTGTGTCACCGTGCTCGGCCAAAAATTTTCTGAGCCTCGCGAGCAGCTTTAAAATACCCGTGTCCGTCGGTGACACCTTCAAAGCGTCTTCCAAAAACTTCTGCGCATCCGCATAATCGCCTTTGTTTAGCGCCCTGTAGGCAAGGGCGCGGCAGCGCAAAAGCGCTGCGTTTTTATTCCCTGGATCCAGATTCAGGATATTATCAACACTCTTCAAACTTCCGTCAAAATCAGATTTACGCAGTTTCTCCCGGGCTTCCGTGAACAACTCCCGGATCTTCTGTTGCTGCGCCTTCTCTTCTATCTTCATTTCAATGTTAAACAGCGTCTCCAGATCCTCCTCGGTATCAGATGCTATCATGGCGATCTCCCTGAATTCCGATCGGGCAAGCTCGTATTTATCAGTGAGAAAATATTCTATGGCCGCGTTTGTCAGTTTCTCATAAGTCTCTTTCGCCCTCCGCAGTTCATCGCGGCGTTTTTCCATTTCCTTACGGCTGCTGTAATACAATTTTGCCTCTTCCGCCGCTTCAGTATCAAAATAGAACTTCACGCTCAGCATGTGTTTGAGGCCGAGCTCATGGAACACAAAAGCGTAAGCCGCCGCGGAGCGCCCAGTGGTGACGGTAAAACCCGCGCTCAACTCCTTATAGTTTAAGCCGGCGTTCAGCGCGAAAACCGGCGACAGCAGATAAGAACACCCTGCCTTCCACAGTGTGCCGGAACCTTCCCCGGTACGGATGATATCAAGAACCGGACGGATTTTCCCTCCCTCTAATTCGCCGGCCGCTCCGAGTATGAGGTTGCGGGAATATTCCTCGGAGCTGTCTTTCAGGTTCAGCGAAGGCTGGATAAGATTCTGAACGCTGAAGGATACATCCACCCGTTTCAGAGATAATATCAGCCCCATATCAGCGCCCAGAGAGCTGTCGCGGTAAGCGTCCACGCTCTGTGAGAGCAATTTTACATTCGCGCCCGCGGCGATTTTTTCTTTCAAGGGATAGGCAAATGTAAAAATAAAGGCCTGTTCTTTGGCGGAAAAACTGCCGAGGCTCTCTCTAAGAAGAGTGGTCTTTTCAGCCTCCGCGGATTCCACCCCCGCGAAGGAAACACCCATGTAGGAAGCTTTGGGCAGAAAGGTCACCGGCCCGAACTTGTGGCCTCCGCCGGCAAAATAATAATTTCCGCCGTCATGCATGGGCCTGTAAAAAAAGGATAATTCATCTCTTTCCAAACCGCAGAGCGCGGCCGGGTTAAGATACACGCCCGCGAGGCTCCCCCTGACCGCCGAACCGCCGCCGCCCATGGATGCCTGGACGGCATCGCCCGAAAGGGTGAGAAGATAATCGCCCGGACGGCCGCCGGATGCGCCGCCGGAATAATAAGCCGCGGCGGATGAGACAAAAAATGTCACCATGCACACTATACCTATACGCGCCGTCATTTCAGCACCCCTATGAGCCGGCGCCGCCGATACTCACCGCCTGATAAGGGTTTGACGGTGAGATGCAGTATATACACGCCGTTGGCCACAACAGCGCCCTTGCCGTTTCGCCCGTCCCATGTAAAAATATTCGTCAAACCCGTGGAATTACCCTGCCCCGAAGCGCTGAACTTTTTAACAAGCTCGCCGAAGGGGCTGTATATCTCAAATTTCAGCGCCGCGTCTTCGCTTAAAACACAGACTAATTCCGTGTTTTCCAGCAAAGGGTTGAAGGGATTCGGATAATTTTTCACATCCCCCGCGACCGACGAAGGCGCGGCGTAATTGAGCAGCCTGAAATAGGACAGCCCCTGCACCGTCGCTGTCACCCGCCTGTTCTCCGTGTCTGTCTGCTGGCCGCTGACGAGGGCCCACCTGTTGTTGGCCTCGTCCAGAACAAACAATTTCGTCGTGGACGGCGATATAACCTCAAGGCCGTCATAGGAGAAAATCAGATTGAAAGTATAAGCTGAAGCGTTTGCCACCGAGTCATTCAGAGAATTTTTCAATTCCACCTTATAACTAGACCCTCCCGGAATTTTCATAATGGGAGATTCCTCTGCCGCGTCATCCGCTTTGAGGGTGAGGGCATCGCTCACTTCCGCCGCGTCAATATAGGTGTTGACAGGAATGTCCGGCGACTGAACGCTCAAACGCCCGCAAATTATTTCCGACCATTTCACATAGAAGGAGAATGTTTCACAGCTCAGTGTCTCGCCGAGCTGTGAATCTTCCGCGCGCACCCGCCAGAAATAAGTCGTGAAATCCGAAAGAAGGGATGTGTCGCTGAGCGTGTAGGTATTTGTGAATACCGGGAAAACTTCAAGCAAAACGGTCTCAGGGAAAGTGGATGAGTAAAGGAAAAAACGGTAATTGACCGTATCGCCGCTGGCGAGATCGGGGTCTCCGTTGCCCTCCCATCTGAATTCGGGCGTGAGCATAGACAGCTCTCCGGAGTCATCAGGATACAGCAGAGAGAAAGACCGCGGGGGGTGGTTGACATTCCAGACGCTGAATTGTCCCGAGACAGATGACGCCGACAGAAGGCCATCGGACACTTCCACCTTGATATCATATTCCCCGCCGTCGGGATAAAGGCTCGTGTCCAGAAGATATGATGTGCTGCCCGTCCTGAGGCCTTCGCCGAAATAAAGTTTTTCTTCTAAAAGCTGATATCCGGCGGCAGGACAGGACGAAATAAAGACGCTGAAATAAACCCTGTCGTAAAAATCGCTGTCTTCGAAATCCCACTCTATGGAAATAATTCCAGTTTTGATATCGCCCGCCAGGGGGCCGCGGACGCTGACGGCGGGGGCGTTATTCGCGTTATCTATGCTGAAATCCCCTGTTTCCGCGCTTGTCCCGTATAAACCTCCGCCGTCAGTCGCGCTTATTTTAAGCCGGAAAAAAGCGCCGTTGCCCGATAAGGCAGTGTTCCAGGTCCAGCGGTCCACAGATGTATCAGCAAGCTCATGAAGCAGAGCGTAAGTCACCCCGCAGTCCTTTGACAGAAATATCCGTATATCGTGCAGCACATCTCCGGCGTTG
>PEUP01000075.1:3642-13219 GCA_002780705.1 Elusimicrobia bacterium CG03_land_8_20_14_0_80_50_18
AGAGCATATCTCCCCCGGAGGGGGCGAGCACAGTCACCGACGGAGCGGCGTTTGTCAGAGCCGAAGAGAAAGTTGAAAGCGGCGAGACATTGCCGGCGGCATCATGCGAGCGGACGGCAAAAAAATATTCCACCTCGTTCTGCAGTCCGGAAACCGTGATGTTTTCAAGATTGCCCGGCGCCTTCGGCGAAGGGCCGGCAAGATAATTGACCGAAGAAAGCTCCGTCGAGCTGAAGCTGAAACTGGCGTAGAAAATATCATAGGCCGCGAGCTCATCAAAGGGCGGGTCGTCGGGACTCGTCCAGGTCAATTTGATTTCGCCGTTGACGAAGCCCGTCATGGCGTCAAGATTCACTATTTGGGAAGGCTGTGATAAATCAACAAAAAAACTGAAAATATCCGACCAGTCCGATTCATCGTTATAATCATCCTTGGCTTTCAGCCTCCAGAACCAGGTTCCCTGCGAGAGCCCCGACGAGAGCAAAGAGAGCGCGGCAATGCCGCTGCTGTCTATGAGCGGCGAAACAAAAGAGCTGTTGTTGGCAAGCTGCAGACTGTAGCTGAGAAATTCGCTGTCGGGGTCATAGGCCTCGTCCCAGGACAAAGTCGGTGTGGTGTAATTGATATAAAAACCCTCCGGCGGCAAAACCGCAGGAGGGGGCTCCGGGAACGAGTTGCTGTTGATTGTGATAGAAGACAATATGGGGCTCTGCACCCCGTCAGGTGATGTTAATTCCGCTTTCCAGCGCACATATCTGTGCGAGACATAATTAGTGATATCATCCAGCCAGCCGTACCACAATATTGAGTTTGTTGAAAAACTGAACTCGTAATTGATTGTTCCTGAATTGAGCTCATGGCTTGCGGAATAGGACAGATATCTCGCTCGGCTTGTGCCGGAATCATAGCCTTTGGATCTCCCGTAAGCGTGAGTTTGAAAATTCGTCCTGAAAAGAATATCCGGCACGCCGACGATAACGCCGGTTGAAAGAGACGGAAAACCCTCCGCTCCCGCCGAAACGCAGGCGGAGCTGAGTTTGATATAGTCGTTCTCATAAGGGATAGGCATGGAAAACACCGCGCCGGAAGAAATAGCGACAGACACCCTGTAAAATGACGATGTGGAAAGCTGCACCGGCTCTATGTCAGCCCAGGCCCAGCCGGTGACGCCGGAGACAAGGGCCGTCGCCAGATTCATTCCGGCGTCCGACCAGAGATTGAGCGTATAGCTTTCACGATCGCTCGCGGGCAAATATCTGCCGAGGCCGATTATGGCCCCGGGCACGGCGACCCTGAATCGCCAGCCGGCTTCCCTGTTGACAAACAGTATCTGCGAAGAATCCTCACCTTCAAAAAGTTTGCTCCGCGCCGAGGGAAGACGGAGAACGGCGGCAGTCGTGTCCCAGTCAGCGTTTGTGCCTATGGAATCTTTATGGGCGGATGTTGTAAAATCCTCGCTCACCGTTGCCGCGTGAGCGGGACAACAGACGCCGGCGGCAAAACAGAAAAGGATAAGAATTTTTTTCATCATATTCCCCGCTTATTTTAGCTTAAATCATGGCTTTATTACAAATTTTTTAGCAGCCGCAGGCCCCGCCACAGGCCCCGCCACAGGCCCCGCCACAGGCGGACATTCTGCCTTGGCGCGCCTCCTTGGCAGACCGAGGCAGAACGTCCGCCGCTGAAATGTTGCATCCGCCGAGGCGGAGTCTGCCGTGGCGGATGGCGAAGTCTGCGGCGGCGGTTGACACAAAACGGCTCAACTTTATATCATGTGTCATGCCCCTTAAAAGATTCGGAGTATCGCTTGAACAAGAACTTTTATCAAAGTTTGACCGTCACATCAAAAAACAAGATTATCCAACACGCTCGAAGGCGATTTCCGACCTTATAAGGAAAGATCTGGTTAAAAACGAATGGGCCAAGGGAAAAACGGTGGTGGCGGCAATAAATCTTGTTTATGACCATCACAAAAAAGACCTCATCAGCAAACTTATTGATATACAGCACGGCGCTCACGGACTCATTATTTCCTCGCAGCACATCCATCTGGATCACAATAACTGCTTTGAAATAATCATCCTGAAAGGCGCGCCTAAAAAAATAAAAAAACTCGCGGATAAGCTAAAATCCGTCAAGGGCGTCAAGCACTCGTCACTGACCGCCGCCACAACCGGCAAAGACATATAATCGCATTTCCACGCATTTCAAAATTACCTCTTGACAAATACTTTATTTAAGTGTTACCATTTCGGCAAATGTGACACGATTAGGGGGAGGTAAAAGCTATGGCATGTTTTCTGGTACCTATGGGAGAGGCTATTGTAACAAGCGTTATTCAGAGGTCTGTGGAGAAGAAAGAAAAGAAAAGCGGCGAAGGAAATGCCGGTCAAACAGGACTGAGATGGAGCCATAAACTGAGCTGGCTTAATAAGATGTTATGGGGCGGAGTTATACTACTGGCCCTGGAGCATGTATGGCATGGCGAAGTCACACCGTGGCCTCCTTTTTTGACAGCAATGAAAAACCCCGCCGACGTGGCTCCAATGCTTCATGAGATGGCGACGGTCGGTACAGCTATGGCCGTAACCGTAACAGCCGTCTGGGCGCTAATGGTTATAGCCGTTGAACTGATGATCCGGGGCATTCACAATGCAAAAATACGGATTGTCGAGGAGGTGGAATAATGTGGCTGATTATGACCTCTCTGGCAGCGATAATCACAACCGCTATATGGTATATAAACGCTCCCAACGACAAATATAAGCTGGGGCTGTTAAGCCTTATATTTTGGGGTGCGACAATCATGTGGTTCGTTGATGCGGTTATGGCCCATCTGATAGACGGCGAAGATTTTTTTGAAATAACTCCTGATGCCGCATTGCTGGGGCTTGCCGTAATCATCCTTGCCCTCACAGTATGGGAGATCGCGCTGCTGCTCAGCGATCCCAAAAAGATTTTTAAAAACACACCAGGCCAATTCCAAAAATCTTAGGCAGCTCTGATAAAGACAGGCGGTTTTTTGTTTCATAAAAACCGGCATGTCCCCTTTTGAACAGTGCTGTGCTATTGACAAGCGCGCGCATTAACATATAGTCTGATAATCAAAGCGCGGTCGCGCCCGCGAAAAAGGCAATTAAAAAAATGATTTTAACCGAAGCACCTCTCCTGATGAAAAAAGCAATCAGCGGCAAGGGAATAGAGCCGTTCCTGCAAAACGGCAATGATTTCATAAACGATTCCCTGATATGGGAGCTCATTGAAAAAAATAAAAACCCCGGCAAAAAAAGAGTGAGGGCAATCATAGCCAAATCTCTTGAAATAAAACGACTGGAACCGGAGGAAACGGCGGCCCTCATAAATGTGACGGACAGAGATCTGCTGGATGAAATGAACAGAGCCGCTCTGGCGGTGAAGAAAAAAGTCTATGACAACAGGATCGTCACCTTCGCGCCGCTTTACCTCAGCAATCTCTGCGTCAACAACTGTCTTTACTGCGCGTTCAGAAAAAACAACCCTGACGAAAAAAGAAGACAGCTGACGCTCAAGGAAACGGAAGAAGAGGCAAAAGCCCTCGTCGCCACGGGCCACAAGCGTGTTATCGTCGTTTACGGCGAGCATCCTTCGTCGGGAATTGATTATATGACCGATACGATAAACACGATATATTCAGTCAAGATCAGGCACGGCCAGATACGCCGCGTCAATGTGAACGCCGCTCCCATGACGGTCAAAGACCTGAAGAAACTCAAAAAAGCCGGCATCGGCACATACCAGGTGTTTCAGGAAACCTATCATCACGAAACTTACGCGAAAATGCACCCTTCCGGGCCGAAATCCGATTACAGATGGCGCTTATATGCCCTGCACCGCGCGCAGAAAGCGGGAATTGACGATGTGGCCATAGGCGCTCTTTTCGGACTCTACGACTGGCGATTTGAGGTGATGGGACTTCTCTATCACACCATTGACCTTGAAAAACATTTTAACAATATCGGCCCGCACACAATCTCTTTTCCCCGTCTTGAACCGGCGTCGGGAAGCAATCTGTCCGAAACAAGCAATTACAGGGTGAGGGATGAGGATTTCCTGAAACTCATAAGCATCATAAGGTTATCGGTGCCCTACACGGGAATGATAATCACGGCGAGAGAAACAGCGCGGATACGGAGAAAATCTCTTGAATTGGGAGTGACCCAAACCGACGCATCCACCAAAATAGGTATAGGCGCTTACAGCGACAGGTACAGCAAACAGGAAGCTGAGAAACAGCAGTTCATGCTCGGCGACACAAGGAGTCTTGACGAGGTCATAGGCGAATTCGCCGGAATGGGATACATCGTCTCCTTCTGCACCGCCGGATACCGCTGCGGCAGAACCGGAGAATGTATAATGAACCTCCTGAAAAAAGGCGAGGAAAAATGGTTCTGCAAGATGAACGCCGTGCTCACATTCAGGGAGTGGCTTGATGATTACGCTTCTGCTTCCACAAAGAAAAAAGGCGAAATAATAATTGATAAGGAGATTAACGAAATAAAAACACAAAAACCGGAGCTGTTTAAAAAATTTATGGCTCAATATGTTAAGACAGTAAATGGCCACAGAGATATCTATTTTTAAAAAAGCGAATAGCGAATGGTAAATGGCGAATAAAAAAAAGAAAAGCGGAGAAAGTAAAGGGGAAAGTAAAAAATAAAAATGAAAGTTAAAATTTCAAAATTGTGGAATTTTTCATCCATCGTCACTCGTTTTTTTGACTACTTACCACTTACCACTTACTACTCCCCACTGACTGCCTACTAAAATGTGTTACGCAATCCCCGGTAAAATAACAGGTTTTCAGGACAAAAAAGTCATAATAGACTACTTCGGCGAGAAAAGATATGCTCACAACGATTTTGTGAAAGTAAAAACCGGCGACTACATCTACGCGCAGGGCGGCTTCGTCATAAATGTCGTGCCCGAAAAAGAGGCCCGGGAAATACTGGAATTCTGGAAAGAAACATTTTTTGAACTCAGAAAAGTGGATCTGAGGCTTTCAAAACTTGAAGGCAAAAGCGGCGCGTCAAAAAGAACCCGCGCCATCCTTGACGCGGCTCTGGAAGGAAGAAAAATAAAATTTGAGGAATACGTTCATCTTTTATCCTTGGAAGACACGGAAGATAAGGAATACTTATACAAAGTGGCGAATTTCATACGCCGGAAATATCACAAAAACGCCTGCTGTGTCCACGGCATTATTGAATTCTCAAATCACTGCTCAAACAACTGCCTGTACTGCGGCATAAGAAAAGACAATGCATCCCTGCCCCGCTACAGAATGACCGAAGCTGAAATTCTTGACACCGTTAAAAGCGCCGTTGACACTTACGGTTTCAAAGCGCTGGTTCTTCAAAGCGGCGAAGACCCCGAATACGATGTTGACCGCATTGCCAAACTTATCAAAAGAATCCGAACCGAAAATGATGTCCTCATCTTCATAAGCGTTGGCGAAGTGGGTAAGACCGGATTGAAAAAATTCTATGACGCGGGCGCCCGCGGCACACTCATACGCTTTGAGACTTCAAACGAAAATATTTACGCGCGACTCCATCCCGGCGATTCGCTGATGCGGCGCATGAAAGAAATTGAAGAAGCGAAAAAGACGGGTTTTCTTGTTCTGACAGGCGGGCTCGTCGGTTTCCCCGGACAAACAGATGAAGATACGGTTAAGGATATTCTTAACGCGGCGGCGCTCGCTCCTGAAATGTACAGTTTCGGCCCTTTTATTCCGCATCCCCAAACGCCTTTTGCGGAAAAGCAGTCTCCGCCTCTTGATAAGATCCTGAAAACTATCGCCCTGCTGAGGATAGCCGACCCTATGGGAAAAATCGTTTCAACAACGGCGCTGGAAACTCTCGCGCCGGTAGAAGGAAGGAACAGGGGTTTCATGGCGGGAGCGAATTCCATGATGCTCAACCTCACCCCTGATAATTATAGGAAACATTATCAAATATATCCCGGCAGAATACACGAGAATGTTTCCGTTGATTTGCAGGTGCGAGAGGCAGTGTCGGATCTTAGAAAACTCGGCAGAGCCCCCACCGATCTTGGCGCCGGCGTTTGACAAAGTTATAACGCAATTGATAGCATACAAGCAATTGCAATGGGGACGGTTCCTATTGCACAGAGAGCAGAAAAAAAGCAGGATGTTATAATATGGAGTTTATAAGCAAACAGAATTTCGCCGATTTCGTGAAAGGGCTGTATTCAGAATACGATATTTTTTATCCAAAAAAAAACAGCGGAGGCGGCCGCGATTGGGCGAAATGGCAGAAAGGTGACGAGTTTTCGCTTGAAGGACATAGAACGGTTCTGCCTGTAAAATACTTCTTCTACTCCCCTCAGGAAAATCTTGTGGCGAAACAGCGCCGCCCCTTAATAATTTTCGGCGCAAGGGGCTGTGACACAAGAGGCCTTGAACTGCTGAAAAAAATCTATCTGGATGATCCCAAAGACCCCTATTTCAGGAAAGACATACTTATATTCACCGCAGACTGCACATCCGCGCACAGTGACTGTTTCTGCAGCGTTCTGGGGGCTCACCCCTGGGCAGAAAAAGATTTTGACCTCAATTTCTCGCCGCTCGGTGACGGCTGCCTGATTGAAGCCGGTTCCGAAAAGGGAAAAGAAATTCTCAGAAAGAATTCAGAAAAATTAGAGGATGTTTCGGAAACTCACAAAAAAGAACAAGCCCGTATCAGGGCGGCGGCTGAAAAAATTGTGAATGGCCAGAATAACGGCGTGACTTTGGATATGCAAAAACTAAAGGGAAAAATAGAAACCAGAAACTCCGCCTTTGAAAATCACGGAAAAACCTGTGTCAGCTGCAGCGCCTGTACGACGGTATGCCCCGCCTGCTTCTGTTTCTTCCTTTCAGAGGGAAAGGAAAATAAGATCCGCTATGCAGACAGCTGTCAGCTTCCCGGCTACGCACGCGTGGCGGGGGGAGCAAATCCCAAAAAAGAACTTATCTCGCGCTTCATGCACAGGTTCGGATGTAAATTTTCATGGCGCCCCAGTATGCACAATAACCTTGGCTGTACCGGATGCGGCAGATGCATAAGCGGATGTCAGGGAAAAATAAATTTTAAAGAAGTGCTCATAGAGGTATCACAATGAAGAACGAGGGACTATGGACAGATACACGATACGGGATAAAAGATAAAAACTGGAAACAAAGTTTTTCTTTGTTTAACTGCTCACTGCTTCCTGTCAATTACTAAAAATGAACGATCCCTATAAAACTTTAAAAGCGGCAATCATACGGGTAACGGATGAGACATCCAATATAAAAAGCTTTCTGCTCAAGCCCGAGAAAAAATTCTCGTTCAAGACAGGACAGTTTGTTCAGTTTACAGTGCCCGGTATCGGCGAGGCTCCGTTTACGCCGTCCTCATCTCATTTTGAGAAAGATGAAATAGAGATAACCATAATGAAAGCGGGACGGGTCACTTCCAGAATACACGAACTTAAACCAAAAGATGTTGTCGGCATCAGAGGCCCGCTGGGAAAAGGTTATCCGCTTGAAGAATTTGAAGGCAAGGAAATACTCATCCTCGGGGGGGGAGTGGGAATGGCTCCTCTCCGGTGCCTGCTGCTCTCCCTGCTGGAAGAAAAAAACAAATACGGCAGAATACTGCTCTTATACGGAAGTAAAACTCCCGGCGATATTGTATATGCGGGACAATTCGCGGACTGGAAAAAGCGGGGAACCGAAATATACCGTTCCGTGGACAGATGCGACACAGGCGAATGGAAAGAAAAAAAAGGTGTAGTAACTTGCCTCTTTGAAGGACTGAAGTTGAATCCGGATAACGGCGTAGCTGTCGTGTGCGGACCTCCTATAATGATGAAATTCGGGACGATGAAACTCCTTGAAGTCGGATATAAGCCCGAAAGCATATATCTTTCAATGGAAAAAAATATGAGTTGCGGCATAGGTAAATGCGGGCACTGCGCCTGCGGAAAATACTTTGCCTGCAAAGATGGGCCGGTCTTCAAATACAGCGTTGTTAAGGACATAGCAAATATATGGGACTGAGAAGAACGATGAAATATAGAAAGATGCAAGATACCTGCCTACCGGCAGGGAAACTGGCAACAGCTTAGCGCTTTATGATATTAATAGACCTTGAAAAATGTTATGAATGCGGGGACTGCGCGGTGCAATGCAGTTATCCGCTTCATCACGGGAAAACATCCTTTATAACGCTTATAGAAACGGCTATCCGTAAAATCACCTGCCGTCATTGCGAAGACGCTCCCTGCGTTATAAGCTGCCCGACAAAAGCTCTTGCGAAACAGGACGAGGGCTTAACCAGAGCCGGAATGCTGTGCACATCCTGCAAAACCTGCCTGATAGCCTGCCCTTTCGGAGTGAACACTCTTGAGACCGTCAATTTTGAAAAAGCGCCATGCGATCTGTGCGAAGGCCGTGAAATCACTTGCGTGAAAACATGTTCTAAAAAAGCTATCACGGAAGGAAATTTCAAGGAAGACGCCGAAAAGAATATATATAAGGTGGCAGACGGGATTTATGCAAAAGCCATACACTGGAAAACTCAGCTCGGGATAAAAAACGGCGGAGGAAATAAGCCGTGATGACAACGCTTTTTCATTATTTGATCTTTCCCGGGCTATTATTCGCTTTAGCTGCCGGTATGATAGCCTCGTGGATTGAAAGGAAAGTGACAGCCCGCGTGCAGTGGCGCGTCGGGCCTCCTCTCCTGCAGCCGCTCTATGACATCATGAAACTGTTCATAAAAGAAAATATCGTACCGGAACACGCCCATTATCTTACTTTTGCCGCGGCGCCTCTGATCTCATTTGTGAGCGCGGGCCTGGCGGCAACAATAATCGGAATGTCTATATTTTTCCCGTCACACAGCTTTCAGGGAGACCTTATAGTTGTCGCCTATCTTCTTGTTATCCCGCCTATGGCGCTGATATTGGGCGGCGCAGCAAGCGCAAATCCTCTGGCTTCTCTGGGGGCATCCCGCGAAATGAAAATGGTGCTCTCTTATGAACTGATATTCTGGATAGCGCTTATAGTCGTTTGGATAAAAACCGGCGGCCAGCTTAACCTTTCTTTATTCGCCGTCAAAGAAGCGGTCGGAGCTTCCTTTTCCGGGGCGATAGCTTTTGCGCTCATGCTCATTACAATGCAGGCGAAACTCGGCAGGGTGCCTTTTGACGCCTCGGAAGCTGAAACGGAAATATCCGGCGGGCCTTACATAGAATATTCAGGGCCGCTTCTGGGGTTTTTTAAAATGAGTCAACATATAATGCTGGCGGCGGTACCCGCTCTTGTTTCCATAATTTTTCTCGGCGGCGCTGGCGTCGGCCGCTATGTAATACTGCTGGTAATCGTGATACTGGCCGAAAACACAAATCCGCGCCTGAAAATAACTCAATGCCTTCGGCTGTTCTGGTTTTTTTTGTTGCCGGCAGGATTAATTGCTATAATCCTGGCAACTTTAGGTTATTGATATGGATAAATTGAAAATTTTAACAAAATCAATATGGGTGTTCCATT
>PEUP01000015.1:0-238 GCA_002780705.1 Elusimicrobia bacterium CG03_land_8_20_14_0_80_50_18
ATCTATGGCAACCGCCACCTCTTTTTTACCGTCAACCTGCACCCTGAGGCCGGTCTGAAGGGCTGGGATCGCGCTGATGTATTTTGGAGCTATGGCTGCGCCGTCGTCCAGAGCGGACATAAGGCTGTAGTTATCCCCGGCGACAGCCGTGTTCTGATAAGGCCACACGCCGTCATGGTCGGCATAATAAATAGATGTGACGGACCAGAGCACGCCGAGATTGCTTTTTGTGACGGCC
>PEUP01000015.1:287-13499 GCA_002780705.1 Elusimicrobia bacterium CG03_land_8_20_14_0_80_50_18
ATCAGCTCAACAAGCGTAAAAGCTTTATTCGACCTCATATTCCTGCTCCGAAATTTTGTAATCCGCGCGTATCCTTATCCTCTTGCCGGTTTCGGCGGCGAGAGCGTCTATGGCGTCTTCCGTAAACATGTCCGCGACAGTCGGATGCACAAAAATGTTCACCGACACAGCATGCAGATTTTTTCTGTTCTTCATCAAATGCCTCTTTATCCTTATTAGCATCGTAAGGGGTGACAGCACTCTCCCGCTCCCGTCACAATGGGAGCACTTGACGCTCACCTTTTCAAGGATATTATCCTCCAGCCTCTGTCTCGTGATCTCAACAAGGCCCAGCCTGTTCAGCGGCAGAATATCAATCTTGGCCCTGTCATAGGAGGCCATCTCTTTCATTATGTCATAAATTTCCTGTCTGTGTAAAGACTTTTCCATGTCAATGAGGTCGCAAACAATTATACCGCCTATGTTCCTGAGCCTTATCTGCCTCATTATCTCTTTCGCCGCCTCTTTGTTGGTCAGAAAAGATGTGTCTTCAACAGAGCCCTTCTTCTTGAATCCCTTGCTGTTGACATCCACGGCCGTGAGAGCCTCGGTGGACTGGATCACTATTTCGCCTCCGGAGCTGAGCGCCACCGAGGGTTTGGTCAAGTCCCTGATGACTTTTTCAACACCGTACCTTTCAAATAAGCCGCGGGGGTCTTTCGCGTCATTGCTGAGCTCGGCTTTTTTATCCGGCGCGATCTGCTTCAGATATTTTTTCGCCTTTTCCAGCTCCTCTTCCGGCTCGACATATACGGCGTCCGTTTTATCATTGAGCATCTCTCTTAAAATCTTCGGCGTAAAATCCTGCATGCAGTAGATCTGACCCGCTTTGGTATCTCTGCTTTTTTCTTTTTCTATCTGTATCCAGACGGAAGCCGCAAATTCCCCGTCGCTCTTTATTTCCTTTTCTGTCCTGCCGGAGGCCTGGGTCCTGGCTATCCACGCGCCGCCGTGGGCAGACTTGAGCTCCTCCATTATTTTTTTCAGACGGAATCTTTCTTTTCTGTCTGTAATGTTTTTGGAAACGCCGCCCCTGGTGGAATTGGGCATGAATATGAGAAAGCGGCCCGGCACGGATATATAACCGGTCAGCCGCGCTGGCTTTGTCTTGATCTCGTCTTTCGCGATCTGGACAAAAAGCCTCTCTCCCTTCTTGATCGCATGGGGATAATCCGAAAAAGGGAGAAAGCAGTTTCTGCCGATACCTATGTCAACGAAAGCGGCGTGAATGGCATTGTTGATTCCCGACGCGAGGCCGTAATATATGTCGCCTATCCGGGAAGGCTCTTCCTTCCTCTCTATAATGAGCTCCTGCACCTCGGAGCCGCGCAGATACGCGGCCCGTTTTTCATCCGCATCCACTTCGATTAGTATAATGTTCTTAACTTCCTGTCTTCGCATGCCATATTTTTAGCAAAAAAACAGCCGAAAAAAAAGGGGAAAAAAAGGGGGACGGAGGAAAGTCCGACTTTCGACTTTCCTCCGTCCCCTTTTTTTTCTACAATATCTCCTGATGATTCGCTCGGGCAATTAGCTCAGCTGGTGAGAGCATCCGCCTTACACGCGGAAGGCCGCAGGTTCGAATCCTGCATTGCCCAATATATTTGCAGGAGGGACTTTCCAGTCCCGATTGATTGTAGCTGCCGCATTGCTATGCGGCCTTTTATGGCGGGATAGCAATCTCTGCCTACCGGCAGGCCGCGGCTACTACAATTTTTTATTGCCTTAATTATTATGGAAGAAAAAAGATTTGCCCTTATTTTAACGACTGATGATGTGAGTGTTCTGAAAAATGTTCTGTTTTTAGAGCCGGGTCTTACAGATGTGACTGAATGTTTGCACCCGGTTATCGGAGGATATTTTGCGATATTTTCCGAAACCAATATACAAGAAGCACTGGACGCTTTATCCTATGGATATCAAACTGTGGCGCAATCAGAAACCGAAAAAAGGGATTATCTGAATTTATATCAGAAAATTACAAAAAAAACTTCAGATGCGGGTATGGAAGCCTCGGCATAACAATGATAAACGCGAATAAAGTCAAAGCTCTTGAGAAACGCCTCGCCGCGCTCGGCATAAAAGAGAGCGACATTGAGGAAAAATTCACCCGCGCGTCGGGACATGGCGGACAGAAGCTCAATAAAACATCATCCTGCGTATTCCTTAAACACATCCCCAGCGGCATTCTGGTTAAATGCTCCGCGGACAGGCTCAGAGAGAGCAACCGCTTTTTCGCCAGAAGAATCCTCGCCGATAAAATAGAGGACGACATCAAGGGCGCGGCCGGCGAAAAAGCAAAAAAAATCCACAAGCTCAGAAAACAAAAAAACAGGCGTTCAAAAAAAGCAAAAGAAAAAGTGCTGGAACTGAAAAGAATGAAATCAGAGAAGAAGCAGCTCAGAAAAAAACCGGAGGGCCGCTCTGACTGTGATTGATTTCGCGAAAAACTGCCGCGGGCGCGAGGCTCTAATAACACCCATAGGCGCTCTCGCGAAAAAAATGGCGGACAGGCTCACAGAACCTTCACATTTCAGTCTTTTCGCGGGAGGCTGGTGGAAAGGCTGGAAAGGCGATATGGCTAATCAAAAGTTATGCGTAATAGACTGCGGCGCGGGTGAAAGAGCGGCTGACTGCATATTGTTTCTGAAAGAATCCGGTGTAAAAAAAATATCCTTTTTCGGCTTCGCCGGCAGTGTTAACAAAGCGTTAGCGCCCGGCGCCTTCTGTGCCGCATCTTCATGGGCCGGCGGGGCATCGTTCGAGGAATTTGCGCTGAGTCTCGGCGAAGGAAAACTGCCGCGGAAAGCAAAGAGGCCCTTCGAAAGCGCTCAGGCAAAAACGGATAAAAGCGGGAGCATTTACACACTGCCCTCTCTTTTCATGGAGAAAGACATCTTTGAGAAACTCGCCGAAGAGGGCTTTGACATGGTGGACATGGAAACCGCTCACGCCGCGTTCGCCGCGCAGGGAACGGACACGCGGTTTTTTTACTGCGTAAGCGATTTACGGATGAACTTCATAAAAATCAACATGGGGGAACTCGCTAAAATATGCCTCATATCAGCGTTATCATAACGACCTATAACCGGAAAGACTTTGCCGCGGAAGCCGTTGAGAGTGTCAGGAAGCAGACCTGTTCCGATTATGAGCTGATAATCGTGGACGACGGGTCCACTGACGGAAGCAGAGAAATTCTCGGCCCGAAAGCTGACAAATACATTTTTCAGAAAAATGCCGGAGTGAGCGCCGCGCGCAACGCCGGATTCACAGCGTCCTCGGGAAAATACATCTGCTTTCTGGATTCGGACGACCTCTGGATGAAAGACAAGCTTGATGTCCAGATAGATTTCATGGAGAAAAACCCTTCGATGCCGCTGTGCTACACGGGGGAAAAATGGCTGAAATGCGGTTCGCACAAAAATCAGAAGAAGCATCATTCAAAAAGAGGCGGCGATATCTTTGTCAAGTGCCTTGAAATGTGCATCATATCCCCCTCCTCAGCCATGATACGCAGAGAAACGCTTGAGCGCCTGAAATTTGACGAAAAACTCCCGGTGTGCGAAGATTATGATATGTGGCTTAGGATTTCATCTGAGCACAACATCGCTTACATAGACCGCGAGCTCATAATAAAACGCGGCGGCCATCCCGGACAACTGTCAGAGAGCGAGCCGGCAATGGACCGTTTCAGGATATACTCCATAATCAAAGCCCTGAAATCAGGCCTGAGCCCGGAGCGCGAAAAGCTGGCGAAGGCCGAACTCAGGAGAAAATGCGCGATTGTCCGAAGCGGAGCGCTGAAAAGATTCAAGCCCTGGCTCTGGGCCAAATACGGCCTGATATCAAAATTTTATGGCAGCTGATTTCCCGCGGGATCTTGCGGAAAAAGTGGAGGCGCGGACAATAAGTTACGGCGCGGCTCTGTCTCTCCGTTTCCTTATGGAACAAGACAGGAGAATCGTATGCGCCTTCCTTGAGGAGCTCAGGCCGAGCAGTTCCCTCATGAAAGAATTCGCCGAACTCATACTGGATATATCCAAACGGGAGGGCCTCTCAGCCGCTGAAATAATAGCCGGCTTAAAAGACATTATGACAGTGCGGCAATCAAGAAAAATAAAAACAGAAAAAGTCAGGCGGGCTCTGCGCGCGCGCCGCTTCCCGTCACTGACCGAAAAAGAAAAAGAATTAAAGGCCGCCTCGCTCGCGCTCTCACTCCCCGCTAATGTGTCACTTCATTATCCCGAAAACATGGAGGGCAAAAAAGTGTCGCTCACCATCCGTTTTGAAAACATGGCGGAACTTCAGCAGAGCCTTGATGAAATAAAAAAGAAAGCTGACCGGCTAAATGAATTCCTTGAAATTCTCTGAAATATATTTCACCGAAGATGCGGAAGGCCTTCCCCTGACTGAAAAAATCTTCGCTTTGTTTAAAAGCGCGGAGAAAATAGCGCTGGAATCGGCGAAAGAGCTGTGCTTTGCGCCTCAAAACAGCCCGGAAGAGGTGACACGCGCGAAAAAGGCACTTTTTCTGACAGTGAAAAAAAACAATTTCATAGAAAAATGCCCCGGAACAGCCGGGCATCTGTGCTGTAATTATTTTGTGGCCAAAAACATCCTCGGATGCCCCGCGGACTGCTCTTACTGCTATCTTCAGGCTTATCTGAACACACGCGCCATAACGGTTTTTGTTAACACAGCGGACTTTCTGCGGGACTTTGAGGACGCCGCTTCCGGGCAGACGCTCAGAATAGGCACGGGGGAATTTTCGGACAGTCTGCTCATGGACAGTGTCCTTGATGTGAATAAAAATCTCATTGAAATATGTTCCCGCACAAATTCTCTGCTGGAGCTGAAAACAAAATCGGCGGATGTCGCAGGACTTCTTAAACTGAATCATCGGGAACGCACTGTCATGGCCTGGTCACTTAACCCCTCCGCGCTCGCTGAAACGGAAGAGACAGGCGCCGCGAGCCCCCTGAAACGCATAAGCGCCGCGGCCGCAGCGGCGGAAAACGGCTATCCCGTCGCCTTTCATTTTGACCCGCTGATTTATTTTGAGAACTGGGAAAAAGCTTATGAAGAACTCATAGAGCGCCTCTTTTCCAAAATATCGCCGGAACATATCGCGTGGATAAGCCTCGGGGCTCTGCGTTATGACCCCGCGATCAAAGCTGTTATTTATTCGCGCTTTCCGGATTCTAAAATACTCTGCGGCGAATTCATACGCGGAAACGACGGAAAACAGCGCTATCTGAAATACATACGCATGGAAATGTTTTCCAAAATACGCGCCATGCTTGAAAAACACGGAAAAAATATGAGTATATACCTCTGTATGGAAAGCCCCGAAATGTGGAAACAGTCCTTCGGCAAACTTCCTTCTGATATTCCGCGCCTTGATTCCATTTTCAAAACCTGAAGTTGAAAATACTTTGCAAAAGTGATAGCATTAAGTGTATGAAGAACAAAGCCGTCCTAATGAAAAAGAGCCGCGGGGGCTTCACCCTGCCGGAAGTCATGCTGATCGTCGCTATTGCCGGCATACTCATCATAAGCGGAGGCCTGAAATTCAGGGATCTCCGGAACAATATCCGGATAGACAGGGCAAAAGCCCAGATGAAAGTGCTTCAGATAGGCCTCAGAATGTACTATGCCGATGTCGGCCTTTTCCCTATCAAGGCAAAAACAGGAGACGGAATAGGTTATGACGGTCTGACAGACTGGAATAATTACCTCATGACCGGAGACCGCCCGGGGGCTTCAGCTAATGATGAGGACACAAATAATGACAACAGGATAGACAACTGGCACGGCAAATATATTGACGAGCCGGCAATACTTACAGACCCCTGGGGTCGCAGTTTTGTTTATGTCAACAAAACATTTACTGACTCGGAGAAATCAGGCATCCTCTGCTGGGGCCCGCGCGGCTACACAGGCGCCGGAGCCGGCGATGACTGGAGAAGATATTTCAAGAGCGACGGCACGCCCTTTTCATGGGCGAAGGGGACAAAAGATACGACCGATCCCCCCGACGACGAGGGCTTTTCAGTTTTTTACAGGGACGGCAACCCCGCGAACGCGAAAACCGATTTCATAATGGTTCTTTGGCTGGAATAAAAAGAACGGACTTTTATCCGAAGATTTTTTTCAGTATTCCCTTTTTTGATTCTTTGAGTTCTTTTTCCAAATTCTCTATTTCCATAGCCAGCTCTTTCCGCGTGGCATCGGTGAGATAGAATTTATCCAGCAGATCTTTCCTCTCGGAGTGCCATTCATCGCGCTTCCTGTCAAACTCAGAGAGTTTTCTGTTGATTGAGGCCTCGTATCTTATTCTTTCGTCCTCCCTGCTGTTTTTCTCTCTCTCAAAAAGGGCGCGCAATGTCGCCAGCTCGTTGCCCAGCGAGTCTTTCGCCATGCTGACCTGCGAAATACGCAATTTGTAATCGTCACGGACCGCGTTTTCGCGGGCGGAAAACTCCTCTTCCGAGGCCGCCTTCTCCTTCTCATAAAGCTCGGCGCGGTTCCGGATGTCCTTTTTCAGGCCATCTATTTCAATAGAGCGTTTTTCCGCGTCAAACTGAGCCTGTTTCAGTTTTTCGCTGAACACCTCATAAGACGCCTTCATTGAAATGAGCTCATCGGCCATGAGATTTTTTTCATTTTTAAATCTGCTGATGAGCTCCTCTTTCTCAGAGAGCGAATTCCTGAGATTCGCGAGAGCATTGTTAAGATTTTCCCTCTCCGCGGCAAAAGACTCTTTCGCCCGGAGAAGCTCGTCCTTGGCGAAGTGCTCGGCGGCGGCTATCCTGTTTTCTCTCTCATTGAGAGCCCTTTCCTTCACCTGCAGTTTTTCCGCGTTGACGCTTTCCGCCGCTATCTGCCTTTCAAGCGCGGCGATCTTTTCAGAGGCGGCCCTCAATTCGCCCTCGCGCACGAGGAGTCGTTTCTGCCACTCAATGGCGATAAGCTCTTTGTCGTTATTGGCTTTTTTGGCGACAGCGTCTATTTTCTGCAGCTGCTCGCTGGTTTCAGTAAATTTATTATAATACTTGCTGATTTCTTCTCTGAGCCTGTCCCTCTCTCTCAGGAACTCAAGAGTCTTGGCCTCAAGCTCATTTTTCCGCCGGCGCTCAATTTCCGAAACCCGCGCCTGCAAAGCGGAAATTTCCTCTTCTTTACCCGCGAGTTTGCCGATAAGATCCTTTCTTTCCGTTTCAAAGAATTCTTTCAGCTGGCGCTCTTTTTCCGCGGCCATCTCCCTGAAACCCGCCAGAGCGTCTTCCCTGTTGCTGATCTTGATCTCCAGGGAATTCTTTTCGCTCAATACCGCGGAGAGTCTTGCGTTGAGCTCCCTTATCTCTTCCTCGCTCTTCCTGGACAGCAGCGCTTTATCATTCTCGTATGATGAATTCAGCTGGGATATTTTTCTGTCTTTCGCGCTGACAAGCTCATTCAGCTCGCGCACTGACGCTTCCGTGTGAATGCGGAGCTCCTGGAGTTTCTTTTCCAGCGTCTCCATTTCTTTAAGCAGCCCGGACCTTTCTTCGGCGAAAGCGGAATCTTTACTTCTCAACTGTTCTGAATATGACTGGGATGAGCGCTCATTTTCTCTTGAAAAACTTTCAAGCTGCAAACGAAGCTTTTCCTGCAATTTGGAAATCTCAAGTTTCAGGCCGGATATTTCTATTTCACGGGATTTGATCTCAGAGGAAAGCGCCGCTTCCCTCTCCCTCATCCTTGTGTCCGCGAAACCGAGTTCTGTCTCTCTTGCTTTGAGCGCCGCGTCTATGACGGATATCTGCTTTTCGGCGCGCGCGCTAAGCTTGTTCTTTTCGTCTTCTTTCTTGCTCAATTCCTGCAGGAATCTTTCCCGCTCCGACTCAAACTGGCGGCGGGCGGCGAAGATCTCGTCTTCAAACTTGTGGCGGATCTCGGCAAGCTCCGTCTCTTTCATCCTGGATGCGGCCTGTATCACGGATTCTTTTTCGGAAAGCACTTTTTTGAGCGCTTCTATGTCATTTTCCTTATCTTCCAGGCTCTTGGACAGTTCCCTGGACTGACTTTCAAAAAGGGATTTGAATTCGGTGAGCTCATTGATCCTGGCGTTGAATTTTTCCACCAGCGCGCTTTCTTCCCTGCGATTGGCGGTTTTTACATCTTCTATTTCATTGAATTTTTCTTTCTGCTTGGCGAATATCTCTTCTTCGGCGAATTTGAGACGGCGCGACCAGTCGGAATTGATCTCATTGATCTTCTCCGCGAGGGACCTGATTTCTTCCTCGCGGGCGGCTGTTTCTTTTTTATATTCTTCTTCACGCCCGGCCATCATAACCCTGGAGCGCTCGGCGGCTACCTTTAAATCTTCTATCTTGGCGGTCAGATTGCCGCGCTGTGAATTGAGCTCCCTTGTCAGCTCCTCAAGTTCCCGTTCTTTCAGAAGCAGTGTCTGGCCGAGCCTCTCTTTTTCATCGCTGATACGGCGGAAGCGTTCCGCTTCGTCCTCCATGCGTTTTTCAAAATTCTTTTTTTCCTCTTCTAATCGCGCCTTCAGAAAAGTTATCTGATGCGAGGACTGGTCGCCTGCCGCCTCAAGCTCTCTTGTCCTGGAATCCAGGGCGATGCGGAAATCGGCCTTGTCTTTCTCTATCTGTTTCTGAAGATTAAAGATTTCGTCGTCTTTCTGTCTGATATTTTCGGAAGCCGACTTTCTGGTGTTTTCAAGCTCGGCCTCCAGCTCAGCGGCCTTCGCCTCTAATTCCTGTAAGCGCCTTTCTTTTTTTTCAAGCCGCGCCGCCCATTCATCCCTGAGCGAATTCTCCCTCAGAACTGATTCCGCCCTTATGACATTTTCGGACTCCTCAAGCTCCAGGATGCGCCTTGAACGCTCATCGAGCTCCTTCTCATATTGCTTCTGCAGCTCTGCCATACGGACGCGGCTCTCGGACAACCTTTCGTTGAAGTCTTTCTCGGCTGAAGCGTATTTTTTGGAGATATCGCTCACATCCCTGTCCTTCAGCTGCAGCTGCGCGGAATAATTGGCCCGTTCCGCCTCGAGCGAGGTTTTGAGCCTGATTATCTCATCCTTCAGCCCCAGGAGCTTGTTATTGAGTTCGTTCTCACGGAGTATGTTCTCTCCCCTGACAAGGCTTGTGTCCTCTTCCGCGGATGTCAAATCCGCGCTGAGGCTGTCCAGTCTCTCCTGTAACTGTTTGATGTTTTTCTGGTAATCCGATATCTTGGTCTCATAGGCCAGGGCAATGTTTTCCTTTTCCGCGCGCGAAGCGTTCAGGCTATCTTCCTGTTTTTGGCGGATAAAAGAAATATTTTTTTCAAGGGCCTCTATCTGTCTGAGCAGGTTCTCTTCCCTCTCCACGAATTTCCGGCGTTCATGCTCCTGCCCCGTGACGGCCTCGGATTCTTTTACCGCTAATTCCGCGTAAAGAGAATTTTTCTCGATTTCCCTGTTGTTGAGGAGCTCTTCCCATGTTTTCCTGTCAGAGCTATATTCATCCCTTGCCTTTTCAAGCTGCGCTTGCAGGTCATTTATACGCTCCAGCAGACCGCGCTCCCTTTCCTTGAATTCCGTGCGCAGGGCGATATTGGCCGTGGTGGCCTCAAGCAGTTTTTCCTGATGGGCAGTTCTTGTTTTGTCCAGAGAGTTTTTGAGAAATTCTATCTCGGATAGCATGTCTTCCCGGAGTTTGTCCAGCGATGCTGAAGACGCGCCGGGTCGTGCCTGCTCGTGTTTGTTTTTATCCATCGTTATCCCTCATTTACTGCATTCCCGATTTAAAAGATTCAAGGCGCAGGCGGATTGAAGAAAGCTCTTCTTCAAGAGCCCTGTTGATATCCGCCAGTTCCCGGATCTCGTTATTCAATTTTATCTTATCCCCGTTAAAATTATTTTCAGCCTGGCGCAGGCGTTCGGCGAAATTATCCGATAGTATCTGTTTTTCCAGAGACGCTTTTTTGCGCTCTTCCCTGACCTCATCCCTGATTCCGTTGAGCTCGGCGCGAAGCAGCGATATCTCCTTTCCGTGTTCTTCTTCTCTCTTTGAGGCGGCCTTGCCGTGGTCCGCGGCCTGCCTGCGCAGTTCAGCTTTCAGAACAGCGATTTCATCCGACGCGGCCTCTAAAGCATCCTGTTTCTTCTTTGTTTCTTCCTTCAGCTTCATATCCCGTATTTTCAACTGATTCGCCAACTGCACCGCCTGCTCTTTCGCCTTGGCGGCGTCATTTTCCCTGGCCATGCGCAAAACAGTGATTTTCTCGGTCAGCTCCGCGAGCCTGCCCTCAAGGGCGTTAGTGCCGGATTTCATCTCGGCCTCCCTGCCCCTGATTTCCTCGCGCAGAAGATGCCCTTCCCGTTCCAGTTCGCTTATCCTGCTGTTCATCTGAACCTTGATTTCCTCTTTTTCCCGCAGCGCCGATGCGAGGGCATCCGCCTTTTCTTTCTTGAATTCATCTTCCCTGGCGCGGAAAAACTCAGCGCTTTTTTTCATTTCCAAATCTTTTTTACGCGCGGCGGCGGCCTGTTCCTCAATTTTCTTCTCGTGTGTTTCCGCGCTTGAGGCGGCGGCCTTATCTTTTTCAGTCGTGAGATCCATATAATGTTTCCTGAGGTTGTCCTGCGAGGAAGCGAAGTCGGCCCTCTGCCTGACAAGTTCTGACTTTAAGGACGCGGCAGACTGCTTCAGCCTGTCGATTTCAGCGGCTTTTTCTATCGTCATAACATCCATCTTCTTTTTTGTTTCCGCGATTTCTTCCCTTAAAGAGGACCGCAAAGAGTCAATCTCTTCTTTCAGCGCCTTGTTCTCTGTAACAACTTGTTCGCGGGAATGGATGAGCTGTTCCTCGCTCTCACTCTTCTGAGCGGCGAGCTGATTGATCCTTTCGGCCAGGCGGCTGATCTCGCCGTCCTTGGCCTTAATCATATCCGCGAAATCCGTTTTGAAGCGCTCTATCTGACGGTCACGCTCCACAATCTCATCCTGTTTTTCAAGCAGTCTTTCACTGAAAGACTGCGAGACATTCCTCTTGTCTTCCTTTTCCGCGTCAAGATTGGCGCTGAGTTTCGCGTTAAGTGAGGAAAGTTCCGAAGCCGCGGCGCGGCTCTTCTCCATATCAGAGGAAAGAAGAACGAGCTTCTCGTTAAGAGACGCAATACTGTTGTTCAGCGCCTCTCGTTCCGAAGCCCTGAGGGCGTTGAGGCCCTCCAGCTCTTTCCTGTGGTTATTGACCGCCGAGGCGACATCCGATTCAAGATCCCTGATCTTTTCTGCCAGAATCTCTTTTTCATCCTGGAATTTCCGGGCGTTCTGCATTATGGCCGCGCGGAGCCGGTCGCTTTCCGCGGCATGGGCATCTTCTTTCTCGGCGATTTTCCTCTGCATTTCATCGCGCATCTGGAATAAGGCCGTTTCTTTATCGGAGAGAGCTTTCTGCCAATCCCTTTCCTTCGCCTGAAAATAGGCCTCCTTTTCTCTGGCCTTTTCAGCGAAAGCCTCGCCCTGCGCCCTGAGCTTGTTTCCGGATTCCTCCAGGGCGGCCGTCATAGATTCCGAGCGGAGATTAAAATTCCTCTCAGCATCGGCTTTTTCTTTCTGAAGGGAGTTCAACCGTATTTCGGCTTCAAGCCGTAGGGACTCCAGCTCTTTCTTCAGTTCCGCGACGGTGTTATCCCTGCCTTCAAGGTCTTCCGCGTGTTTCAGCTTCTCATTGCGCAGGGTCAATTCCAGCAGGCCTTTCTTTTCTGAAAGTTCGGCAAAACGGAGCGCCGCCTCCTTTTCTCTTTCCTGAATGAGCGTGTTGAGCTCGAATATTTTTTTGTTTCCCGCTTCTTCAAGTTTCCGTGAGCTCTCCGCGATCAGCGATACCTCGCCGCGAAGATTTTGATTGGCCTCTTCAAGTGAGGATATCCTGATCTGCAGCCCCGTTTCCTTTCGGGCCGCGGCGGTCTCAATCGCGGCCATGGCCTGCTGCCGATGGATCAGTTTTTCCTTCAGCGAGGATATCTCTTTTTCCAGCATCTCCTGCATATGCCTTTTTTCATCGGAGAGCGTGAGATACTGGGCGGAATATTTATTCTCCATCTCTCTGCTCTTGTCGCGTTCGCGCGCAAGCTCTTTTTCCAGAAGAATATTCGCCGTTTTAAGGGCGTCTTCTTTCTCCGCGGACACGGCGGCTGACTTCTGAAGCGCCGAGCGCAGGCCCTCGTTTTCAGCGCCTCTCTCCGACAGAGAATTCCTCAATTCTATTTCCATAGAGCGCGAAACGGATTCCAGCTGGGCGATCTTGTTGTTGTATGAATCCTTCATGTCCTCGTTTATTTTTTTGAGTTCGGCAACACTCTTTCCGAGCATCGCTATCTCAGCGGCCTTCGACTGAATCTCGGAATTCAGCTCATGACGGACATTCTCATATTTCTTAGCTTGCTCCTCTTCTCTGTTCCTTGAAGACAAACGAAGTTCATCAAGTTTTCTGCGAAAGGATTCGTTTTCAAGTTTCAATTCCTCCAGCGCGTTGGTCAGAGATGATTTACCCTCGGATGCTCTGAGAAGTTCGGCTTTCAGCTTGTCTTCGTATTCGGACACCGTCTGCCGGTGCGCGTCTTTCAGGGCGTTCACCGTATTTTTAAGGGCTTTGATATTCTGCTGCATCGTGAACTTCTCGCGCTCAAATTCGCCGCGCTCCACGGCAAACTGCGAAGTCAGTGACAGATGTTCCTCTTTCCTTTTGTCATTGAGCGCCCTGATCTCAAACTTGAGGGTTTCCATCTGTTTCTCAAAATCTTCCCGCCCGGCGGCAAAATTCTTTTGCAGGATCTCTACCTCGTCTTCTTTTCTCTGCAGTTCATGTTTTTCAGCCCGGAATTTCTGATTGAATTCAGACATGAGATCGGACTCTATTTCAACCGTTCTCAGGTTGAGTTTCTGTATGATGCTGTCTTTTTCGGCCAGGTCGCGGTCAATCTTCTTTTCGCGTTCGGTGAGGGCGTATTCCCGCTGAGCCACATTTTTCTCGCGGGCGTCCAGCTCGGCAAGACGAGCGCGGTAGGCCCTGTTGATCTTAGCCGTTTCTATTGACGCGCGGGCCTGAAGATACGCCCTGCTTTTTTCGAGGGATTCTATTTTTTCCCTGAGACGGGATGTTTCCTCTTGCTGTCTT
>PEUP01000009.1:0-416 GCA_002780705.1 Elusimicrobia bacterium CG03_land_8_20_14_0_80_50_18
TCTTGCTTTTGGCGAAAGCTTCACCGAGACGGGTCATGCCCGAATTGAACAAAGCGTCATAGAAGGCCACCATGAATTCGCCGCTGTATTTTGTGGCGTCTTCCTCTTCAAACCAGCCGTAACGCGAATTACCCATGAAGGCGGCCCCGCCTGCTGATTCTTTCACAAAATATTCGCCTATGCAGTCGCCCACATCGCCGCCGTGTTCGTTTTTATTGTCAAAGGAGCCGGCGTAACAACCTATTGACGCTGTGACAAAGGGCTTTGTGTTGGAGAGAGAGAAAACATTTGAAATGTTAAAGACCGGATCCAGCAGATTATAGTTGCCGTGGCCGGAATGGTTCAAAAAATCTATTCCCGAATTTATCTCATTGATAACGGCTCCGGCCGAAAGCGTCCCCGCGCTTGAATAGAGC
>PEUP01000009.1:488-859 GCA_002780705.1 Elusimicrobia bacterium CG03_land_8_20_14_0_80_50_18
AAATCGGGCAAACCGGTTGGATCATCCTTAATCAGCCAGTCGGCTATGAGAAGTTCTCTGAAATTATTCCGGAGGGGATAATAGAGCGCCTTTCTGACAAAATTCTCCGCCTCGCCGACATCGCTGACAGGGGCCCTTCCTATATAAACGCCGGGTATAAAATTGACCCCGTCATCCCATTCTCCGTAAATGTCGTTGTTGTTCTTGTTCCAACTGGCGGTTGAAGTGTCGGCATAATAAAGATCACAGGGAATATTTTTGTCCTCATATTCGACGGCCTGAGCGCCTCTTTTGAGGGCCGAGCCCGACACCTTGGCGTAAACGCCTCTGGCGGGAATTATTTCCGTGTCGCCTCCGAGGAGCACATATCT
>PEUP01000009.1:937-2751 GCA_002780705.1 Elusimicrobia bacterium CG03_land_8_20_14_0_80_50_18
CTCAGCCACCGTTATGGTGGAACAGTTGAATTTTGAAGAATGGCTTTCTATAAGCGGCTGAAAATAAGGCATCAGCGCATCGTTCGTTATGAGAAGATAGCCATCCGTCGCCGAGGGCATGGCCGAAGGCCTCCTGTCATAACCCGCCGCGAAAGACGACACAAAACGCCCGTCCGTGGAAGAGCGGCTGTCACCGGCGCCAGCTTCGCCTTCAAGTTCTATTCTGAAAACAACTTTTTTAATGCGCGTGAGTCTGCCGGATGAATAGTCATATTCCGCGGCCCTGAGCGAAAAAGCGGCAAAATATTCTCCGCCACGCTCCTGAATAGAATTCAGTGCCAGCAATTCCGGCTCTTTCGCCGCTGGGGGCGCTCCCCTTGCTGCCCCCGAGCCTTTCCCGGGACCCGCGCTCACCGGAGTTGGAAGGCCGAGCTCCCGCGGCTTGAATCTGCCCGGGAGAATCTCCCTTTCAACGCTTATCAGCTCAAATGATGACACGGCGGCCCTGCCCAGAGCCACAAAAAAATGCCTCACAGGCAGTTCAAGCGCTCCGGGTGTGAAAGAACCCGAACAGCCGGGGCTCTTCACAATGTCAAAGCCGCCCTTCCTTGTTATCTCAAGAGGGGCGTTTTCCACAGAGCACTCTAAAAAGCCGCCCTGACGGCTGACAGTCAAAGGCCCTGCCCGCCGGGCGAAAAGCGCCGCCCTGCATAGGACCAGCGCACTGAGCGCAAGAACAAATTTAAGTTTTACTCTCATCCCCGATTGTATAAAATCGTCCTAAAAACACATAATGGCCGCGCCTTGCTTGCCTTCATCTTCTTTTTTATCTACAATATTCTCGGAATTTGATTCAAGTTAGCAATTTTAGCGGAGGTAAACAAAATGGCAGAAGGAAGATGCATGAAGTGCAAGAAAAGCGTTGAGATCAAAAATCCTGAAGATGTGGTCATGAAGAACGGCATGAAGGCCATCAAAGGCGTGTGCCCTGTTTGCGGAACAAAGGTTTTCAGAATAGTCGGCAAAGCCAAATAACTTTTCTTCAACTTTAAGTTAAAACAAGGCGAAATCGGACAAAATCCGGTTTCGCCTGTTTTTTTATGTAATGGGGACGGTTCCTATTACACCTTCACTATAAGAACCACGGGGCAATGATCGCTCCCCTGAACGAGAGGGAGCATATATGAATCCCTGACCTTTCCCATAAAATCCTTATTGACAAAAAAATAGTCCAGCCTCCAGCCCACATTTCTTTCCCTCGCCCGGGACCTGTATGACCACCAGCTGTAATTGCCGCCTTCGCTGTGGAAGTGCCGGAACGCGTCCCTGAAACCCGCCTTGACGAGCTCATCCATCTTCGCCCTCTCCTCCGGCAGAAAACCCGTGTTCTTCACATTCTCCGCGGGGCGCGCGAGGTCGAGCTCACTGTGCGCCGTGTTGAAATCTCCCGCAAGAATAACATTCCTGCCCGATGAAACCAATTTCGCGGCACTGCTGATGATCTCATCATAATAGCGAAGTTTGAACGGCACTCTTGAAAGGTCATCGCGACCGTTGGGGTAATAGCTGTTTATGAGCACAAAGGCCCCGAAATCGGAAATAATAGTCCTGCCCTCGTCATCATAGTCCGGTATTCCCAGCTTCGTTTCGGCGCCCCTGAATCCGACACGGGATAGAAGGGCCGTGCCCGAATATCCCGCCCGCCGCGCCGAATTCCACATAACATCGTAACCCCGCGGCTTTCTGAGCTCCCCTGAAAGCTGATTCACATCCGCCTTGATTTCCTGAAGGCAGAGGATGTCCGGCTTCTCATC
>PEUP01000009.1:2944-5480 GCA_002780705.1 Elusimicrobia bacterium CG03_land_8_20_14_0_80_50_18
CGTATCCGCTTCAAAACTGCGGCTCTACCTCCAATGCCCCCGCCGCTACTATTACGCATACGGCGAAGGTATTTTCCAGGAGGAAAGCCCCGCCACTCGTTTCGGCTCATACATACACGCCGTGCTCGAGGATTACTGCAAAACCCTGGTCGGCGCCGGGTCAAGCAGGGATATGGAAAAACTCTACGCCGCCGCATCAGCGCGCAAAAAAGAATTCCCCGGAATACCCGAAACGGGGGACCTGTCTTTCTTTGAGGCGGATGTTTTTCTCAACCGTTTCGCCTCAAAAGAGATAGACCCAGAAACTCTCTATGCCGTTGAAAAATCCTTTGACATACCTTTTTATGACAATGGAAAGGTGAGTCTCACCGGACGTATAGACAGGATGGACATCGTCCGCGGGAAAGAGCGGGACACACTGCAAATCACAGACTACAAAACCGGAAAAAACGAGCTGAGCGAAGAAGAGCTGAAAAACGATATCCAGATGAAATTCTACATATTCGCGGCTTTTCTGCTTTACAGAAAGCGTCACAGGAATATCCGCTTCACACTCTCATATCTCAGGGACGGCAATGAGAGCTCTTTTGAAACATCTGCTCCGGAGACATTCCACGGCGAGATAGAGGGTCTGATAAAAGAACTTGCCGGCGACAGCTCTTATGCCAAACGCCCGGGCTCCCTGTGCCGGCGATGCCCCGCCTTCAAAGTGTGCAAACCGGAGCTCCCTGATGAATAAAAACGGCGATAAAGCCCAGCTGAATTTTGATTTTCTTACCGACAGAGAAAAAAATTATGCCGAGGTCGGAGGCGAGATCAGAAGCATAATTTACGCCAATCCCGACACAGGATGGAAAGTGGCTGAGATTGAGACCGGCGCGAAGAAACAGGCGAAGATATGCGGTTATCTGCCGGGAATCAAAACGGGAGACAGGATACAGGCCCGCTGCACGAAGACCTCTCATCCCCAGTTCGGCGAGACTCTCCAGATTGACGAATTCTACAGCGAACTCCCCTATCAGAAAGAGGGTGTTATAAAATTCATGATGTCCTGCATTGACGGCGTGGGAGAGGCGCTTGCCGAAAGGGTTGTCGGTAAATTTAAGGACAAAGCCCTGGAAATACTGGAGGAACAGCCCGAAAGACTGCTTGAGGTGGAGGGCATAAGCGAGAAGCTCCTTGAAAAAATAAAACAGAGTTCTTCTTCCATAAACACCAGCGTCAGAGAACTCATACTCATGGGCTTTTCTCCGAAGTGGGCAGGCCGCATCTATCTGAAATACGGCTCCGAGGCCGCCTCTCTCATCAGGAAGCGCCCATACAGGCTGATACGCGATTTCAAGGGCATAGGTTTCAAAAAAGCCGAGATCATCGCCGGCAATGTCGGCGTGGAAAAGATGGACCCCGAGCGCATCGCGGCCGGCATCTGCTTCGCGATTGACACAATACTTCAGAAAACGGGGCATAATTTTCTCTACCTCAAGGATGTTGTCCGCGCGGCGAGCCGTCTTCTTGACATACCCCGCGCATGGGCCGAATCTGAAACTCTGTCCAACAAAGGCCTTATAATAGAAAACGACATGGTGTATCTTCCCAGATACTATGAGGCCGAAAACAGTGTCGCGAAAAGCATCGCCGAAAAAATAAAACTCCCCGTCAATGAAGTAAAAAATTTTCAGGAACTCATCAAGGAAACAGAATCAGAGGTGAAGATCAAATTCTCATCCGAACAGATTGAGGCCGTCAAAAGGGCCCTCATAAATCCTATGACAGTGATAACCGGGGCCGCCGGCACAGGGAAAAGCACGCTGTGTATCGGCCTGCTGAAACTGCTGGATAAACTCGGAAAAACATACGCGCTCTGCGCCCCGACGGGCAAAGCGGCCAACAAGATAGAAAACCTCACGGGGAAACGCGCTTCCACCATACACCGCCTTTTCAAATACTCTCCCGCCGAGGGTTTCCGCGTGAACGCCGAAAATCCCCTTGAAAAAGATTATCTGATCGTTGACGAGGCCTCAATGGTGGATATACTTCTTCTTCAGGCGCTCTGCGAAGGCGCAGGAAAAGAATGCAGGATCGTTTTCATCGGAGACCCTTACCAGCTTCCGCCGGTGGACGCAGGCAACTCACTGCAGGCGCTCATCGGGAGCTATTCCGTCTCCCAGATAATGCTGCCCGAGGTCTTCCGCCAGCAGAAAGGGTCCACCATCCTCAAAAACGCATCCATGATCAATATGGAAAAGGTTTTCCCGATGAGCAACGCCGAGGATTTTGAATTTATAGACACGGAAGACCCCGAAAAGATGATAAAGGCGCTTTATTCATCAATAGACAAACTCAAAAAAGCGGGCTATCACCCCATAAAAGACATCAACATCCTGACCCCTCTCAACAAAGGCGGCGGAGATATATCCGTTTCAAACCTCAACATCCGTCTGCGCGACTGGCTCAATCCGGCCTCCGAAGACACCTCCTTTATTGTCCACGACAGAGAATTCCGTATAGGCGATAAAGTGATGCAGAGGAAAAATGA
>PEUP01000070.1 GCA_002780705.1 Elusimicrobia bacterium CG03_land_8_20_14_0_80_50_18
TTTTCAGGACAGGTTAACCAAAGAGATGCGCCTGGCGAATGTATGCACTCTCGAAGGAGCAAACAAGTTTTTGAAAACTTATCTGCCTAAATATAACACCAGGTTTTCTATCCCTCCGGCAAACTCCAAGAACCTCCATAGGGCGATCCCCAAAGACTTGGATCTCAACTGGGCATTCGCGGTGCGCGATGAAAGGACAATATTAAACGATTTTACCGTCCAGTGGAAGAACAGGGTTTTTCTGCTTGAAAATCATTCAATGGTTTTTAAGCAAAAACGCGTCGTGGTCATGGAAAACCTGAAAGGACAGATCAGAATCTGGTTTAATGGCAGAACTCTTGATTTTAAAGAAATCACAAAAGACACCCTGAAACAGCGACGCAAACAGATGCGGATACTACTGGCGAGCGCTAAGCAGCTTATAAAGAAAAAACGCAAACCCTGCAAGCCGGCAGTTGACCATCCATGGAGACATATGCCTTTTGGAAAGGCGGCATACAGATGATTTTATGCAAAAGCTCAAATTAAAAACCGGACATTTTCATTTTGCAGAAAAGCGGACATTTTTACTTTGCGTTGACAGTTCCATATGTGCAAGAGCTTCGGGTTTTTTAGACAGGGCTGTCCGCTCAAACAGCATAGAATCAATCTTCTTTCGCAATGTCCGCACACTCCATCGTTCAACCCTGCACATTTCAGCGTAAAATTCTCTCTGCAAAGAATTTTCAATGGGTATTAATAACATGAAATGACTCCAACTCAATTGTCGCGACAGTGTCGCAACAATTGCATCGTCGGAAAAAACCCCCGCAAAATTACACATCCGTGTTAATGCGGAATAACTAAAACCTCTTCCATATAGCGCTGTCAATTCTTGCGACAGTGTCGCAAGAATTTCCTCTCCATATGCAGCTCGCTTGTCCCTAATGATTTCCTCATTAATTCGCTTGCCTATTTTCCAGTAAAGCATTGTGAGACCGGTATTCACGGCAACCGCCACGGATAAACGCATATCTTCAATCATTTGCCGGAGATCGTCAAACAATTTTTGATTTTGCGGCAGTTTTGCACTTGTTATTTTTAGCGGGTTATTTTCTTTTTTCATAATGACACTATTGGCGACTGGCGTTGACTCCGCCCCGGCGGATAAAACATTTCGTGACTTATTTTCATCATTTCTTTAATTCATCCTCTTTGGCTTTGAGCGCTTCTGTAATTCGTTTTAACCTTTGTATCCCGGGTGCAAGAGCAATTGTGTGTAAGTTCGCCATAGTGAAGTGCTACCAAATATTGCGGAAAATTGTTAGATTTAAAGCAAACAGCGGCAGGGGAAAACCGGAACCCTGCCTCGCCGGCCATGCCTCTCGAAGTGCTTTCGGCAGGCAGGCAGGCAGGCAGGCGTCAGTGTTTTCCCTGTTATTTTTTGTAATCCCTGCTCCTGTGCCAAACTTCGAGAACGATAAGATTCCTGTTATTTTTGTCAATTTCGTAAATAATCCGGTATCTGTAGCTGAAATCATAAGCCATTTGCCCTTTATATCTGCCGGCGAGCTTGTATCCTATGTGCGGATTGACGGCAAGTTCTTTTATTGAGACCGATATCTTTTGGCGGATGTTTGCGGGAATGCCTTTTAAATCCTTTTTAATCCCCGGGTGGAATCTTATCTGATAAACCGGTTTAGTCATGCTCGAATATTTCATCAAGCGAAACGGTTTTTCCCCGCCGCGCCTGCGTGATGCGCTTATCCAATTTAGACCGGTGCGAAGGACTTACAAGAATTTCCAGAGTGGTGAGAATCCCTTTCCATTGTTCAAAATTAAGCAGCTTGGCAATGGGCCTTCCTTTTCTGGTGAGAGTGTAAGAACGGGCCGATTTTTCGACTTCGTCCAGCATATTGAAGAACTCATGACGCGCATCAGTGACTGAAAGAAATTCTTCAGCGGTTAAATTTTTAGAATGATTGGCGGACATTATCATCACCTCCTTTGATGTACGCTTTAATGTTAATATAAAAATCTTCCGGCGTCAAGCTCCCGAATTGCCTCACTAAAAATCTGGATGAAAAAAAGCGAAAATTTAGCAGTGTCCCACATTTGTGAATAATCCCCGTATTTGTAGGAGGGACATTCCTGTCATTCCGAGGCAAAGCCGAGGAATCTTTGTAGGAGGGACATTCCTGTCCCGATATGTTGTAGCTGCCGCATTACTATGCGGCCTTTTATGGCGGGATAGCAATCCCTGCCTGCCGGCAGGCAGGCCGCGGCTACAATTTTGACATTGCCTTACAAACGCACGAGGTAAAAGTTATGCTTTCTGAAAAGGAAAAAATAGACGCCTGTTGGATGAATATCGGTTTCCTGTAAAATGACCCACTCACTTACATGAAGAGCCTAAATAGTTTTTCTTTTAATCCATTCTCTAAAGAAGATGTCTGCAAGAGTATATTTGCCGTTTTCCTTCTCTAATATATCTTTTTTAACCAGCAGCTTAACTGACGTCTGCAATGTAGAGCTGGGACCGATTCCACCGGCGCTTATAAATTCGTGGGAAAATATTTTTTCTCCGCCGTAAACCGCGAGCGCCTGCAAAACATTCCTCTGATGATGGGTCAAACCATCCCATATTGTTGAATAAAAGGGTGTCTCTTCCGACAATATTTTATAGAGGGCAATCTCTATATCAGAATTCTTTAACTGTTGTTTATCGCGGTTCATATCCCATAACTCGTGACACAAATACTGGACATTGTAAGGATAGTTATCCGCCCGGTTAATAATATTATTCATAACCCCCGCTTCAAGCTTAAAGCCCGTGGCCGCGAATTTCTCTTTTAGAAATGCGCTGAATAATTCTACCGGGATTTTATTCAGATTGATTGTTTTTCCTATTTTGTAAAATGCCCGATTCCTGTTACGCACCATATCAGTTAAAATATGCTTTTTAGAGCCGGCGAAAAGATACCCTACATTTTTATGGTTTTGAATATATGCCCTCATTGATTTCTCGATTGAATCACCGTTATAACTGCTGATTTCCTGAAATTCATCAAACGCAATGACAAAATTCTTCTTTTTCTTCGCCGCAAGTTTTTGCGGCAAATCATAAATTTCATCAAGCAATTTTAATACATCTCTCTTGCTGTTTATATAATCTATTCCTATCCCGGCATTGCCTTCGCCGTCCACTGTTATTTTCGGTCTCAGCCCGGGAAGAAATTCTTTAATAAGCCGGACAGCCTTCTCTGCTTTATTCTCAACTGACAGAGCCACTTCCCTGCTGTATAATTCCAGAAATTTATTTAGCGATGTGGCTTTGTAAAGATCAATGTAAATTGTGTATAGGCCTGCCTTTTTAAGATTATTCAGGATGTTCGCGATTAAGGAACTTTTCCCATAGCGCCGGGGAGAAATTAAAAATATTTTCTCGCAATCAATTAAGTCCCTGGAAAGATTGCGCAGTTCGTCTTTTCTATCAGCAAAGTCTTTCCCTGTAACAATACATCCGTATGTAAACGGATTTTTCATACGCTCCCCCTTTTTTAATAAATACGCATATCTACATAACGCATATGCACATAATAATAAAAACCGTTATAAAGCACAATGGGCAGAGACTGAATTCAATTTAGATTTAATCTGCGAGTGTCGCATTAGCTTACTGAGCACGCAAATGAGCAATGTCATATTGCCTGCCTGCGCGCCCGGCATCCTTCGTGAGGCAGGTAAAGCACCGTCCCCGTTTTCGCGATCACCGTCCCCGTTGTCGCGATCAGCGGGTGGATTCGAGAAAATCTTTGATGCCTTCGGTATAAATTTCGGCGGATTCAACAAAACAGTTGCGGTGAGTGCCGGAAAGCTCAATGAATTTTTTCGGCGAAGGCGCGGCGGCGTAAAGTTTCTGGCCGTGTATGAAAGGCACGACGGTGTCGTCTTTGCTGTGTACGACGAGCACGGGAGCTTTCACCTTCAGCAGATAATCCAGCGTGCTGTATTTGTATCTCAGAAAAAATCTCACAGGGACGAAAGGATGAGTTTTGGACGCGATATCCTCAACGGAGGTGAAAGCCGTCTCAAGGAAAAGCGCGCGGGGCTTGTGCTCTTTGGCCAGCCACGCGGCTATGGCCCCACCGAGCGATCTGCCGGCGATGATTATTTTTGACGGATTGATATTCCTGTCTTTTGTGAGCCATTTCCACGCGGCCTCGGCGTCAAAATATGTTCCCGTTTCGCTCTGATTCCCGCCGCTGCGGCCATAGCCCCGGTAATCAAATATAAAAACACCCAAACCGATATCCATGAAGGTTCTCACATCGTCAATAAAATATGAGATATTATCGGCGTTGCCGTGACAGAAAAGGACTGTTTCGCCGCGGTCGTCTGTGGGCGGGAAAAACCAGCCGTTGAGCCGGACGCCGTCGGAAGAGTCAAAATATATGTCCTCATATTCCATTCCCTTGAGGCCGGGCGTGGTGATTATATCCCTGGCGGGGTAATAAATGTATTTCTTCTGGAAAAACGCCAGCATCAGCATAAAAGCGAAATAAGCGGCTGCGGCCAGGAAAAGGAGAGTTTTAAAGACCTTAAAAACTTTACGGACGGCCATCAAACAGCTCCGTGTTGAGAAACGGTATCAGCGCCGATATTATTCCGCTCTCGTACAATTTCTTCCTGTCTATCCTGCCCTTCGTGAAAAATCCCACGGCGCCGTGTTTCTGTTTTGTGTTGTGGCCGTTCTGTATTTTATCCATTACATCGCCGAGCTCAACACCGGAGAGCAGTTCCTTGACGACGGAGCCCGGAAGCTCAAACATGGCGGAGCTGCCGAAACCTTTTCTGCCTGAACTGTCCATGAGGCAGACACCGCCGAAAGAGAGCCATCGTCCGTGGAGGTTTATTATGCCTCCCTCAATTCCGGCGAAAAAATCAGCGCCGAGTTTTTTACTCCTGTTCTTCCTGAAAAGAGCGTCCGCCCTGTTCTCCGCGCCTATGAAGGTCTCCGCCCCCACCGGCTGTATTCCCACGCCGCTGTCCACGGGATGCGGCAGGACGCTGACATTTTTATAATAGAGCGCGAAGGACGCGCGCACGGACTCTATCTTAACGGGATTGGCGGAGCCTACAAGAACCGTGACAGCTGATTTTTTAAACGGCTCAGCGCTCAAGTTTTTTCTTTCTTTGGCAGAATGAGCGAAGCTATCGCCCCCGCGCCGAGGATCTTCGCTATGCCGCCCGGAATAAAAGGCAGGACGCCTTTCGCCAGAGTTTCAGTAAAACCGTACTTCATCAGCGCCGAAAGATAAACAGCGCCGCAGGCGTATATGACGAGAGTAGCCGCCGACATTATGACAAACTGCGGCAGAAGTTTGCCGTTGCCTAACGACACATCGGTCAGATAGCCCGAAACAAGGGGCGCGAGGATGAAACCTATGAGATAACCGCCCGTCGGGCCGAAAAGATAAGCCGCCGAGCCGGATGCGCCGCCGGCGAACCAGGGCGCGCCGGCTATTCCCGCCCCCACATACATGAGCTGGCTCAAAGCTCCAAACACGGGGCCGCAGACAACTCCGCTCAAAAGCACGCCCATCGTCTGGCCGGTGACGGGAACAGGCGTAAAGGGAAGCTGTATCCTTATCAGGGCGAGAAGTCCGGTGACAGCAGCCATCCCGAATGCGAGAGCAAGGCGTTTAGCTAAAGCGCTGCTCCTGCTCCACGCATAAAAAGCATACCTGGCGTTCTCAAGCCGCCCGCACACAACAGCTGTATTCATCTTTACCTCCCATGATACTCCTTTATTTTTATGAACTTTTTTACCGTCTCATACACCATAAATACCGTCATAATCAGAAGAAGCGACGATATAGCGAAAAGAAGATTGTCTTCCCCGAAGTTGTGCTTCACTTCAATAAGCAGGGCGAAAAATGTGGTGACCAGCATAAACACACCCGGAACAAAAACAAAAAGTGAGGACTTCCCTTTGAAAAAAAGCCACGCGGCAATTATGAGAAGAACGAGAGCGGCAATCAGCTGGTTGGAGGCGCCGAAGACCGGCCACACCCTCGCCTGCGGACCTGTGGAAAACCAGTAAGCCAGAACGACGATAAAGACGGTCATAACAATGCTGTTTCCCAGTATTTTTATTTTGAACGTTGACCCGAAAAGTTCCTGTCCGACATATCTCGTTATTCTTGTGGCGGTATCAAGAGTCGTCATCACAAAAGCGTTTAAAAACAGCATCGCGAAAAAAGAGCCGTAAACCCCCATTACAGGCCTTGAAATTTCGCCGAAGCCCGCGGCGAAAGTCCCTATCCAGTCGCCGCCGCGCATCAAAGCGGGATAAGAATTACACCCTTCCCATTTAAGCCCCGCCGTGACGGCAAGAATCGCAAGAATTGCGAGAGCCCCCTCCGCAATCATCGCTCCGTATCCGATTCTGAAAGCGTATTTCTCGTTTGATAGTTGTTTTGAAGTCGTACCGGATGAAACAAGAGAATGAAAACCGGAATTCGCTCCGCAGGCGATAATGATAAACATCGTCGGCCACAGGAGTCCTTTCACGGAATTAAACGTCGCAATCGCCGGAGCGTTTATATGAGGATGAGAGAAAATGAGGCCGGCGTAACCCGCGATGAGCCCCGCGAAGAGAAAAAACGACGACAGGTAATCTCTGGGTTGAAGCAGAAGATTCACTGGCGCAACCGAAGCGGCGCCCGCATAGACAAAAAGAATGAGAATCCACACGACTTTGGGATTTGCGCACCGCAGACCCAGAGGATATTTATTTCCGAGTAAAATGAGAAGCGCGACGACGGCGAGAGACACCGCGGTCGCTAAAAAGGAATTGACATTCCATTTATAAATCATAAACCCAAAAATTACGGCCACGCCTATCAAGCCGAACGTCGGTATGACAATCTGAGGCGTGCTGATGAAGGTTTTCGCCGTCACGACGGCAAACGCCGCTATGACAAGGATGAGAGCTAAAAAAACGAATACGGAGAAAAATATTTTCGCTTTCTGACCCAGAACCTTCTCGGAAATATCGGCGATGGATGAGCCCTCGTTTCTGACGGAAATCATCAACGCCGAAAAATCATGCACGCCGCCGATAAAGACGGAACCCAACACAACCCACAAAACCGCCGGAAGCCAGCCCCATATAACGCAGGCGATTACGGGCCCCAGAATCGGTCCCGCGCCGGCTATTGAAGAAAAATGATGGCCGAAAAGAAAAAGCCAGTTCTTTGAAGGAACGTAATCCGCGCCGTTATATTTTGTCAGGGCCGGAGTTTTTCTCGTCTCGGAAACATCCCACATCAGGGTAAGCTTTCTCCTGTAGAACTCGTAACCGAGCCCGAAAACCAGAATACTGATAAGCGCAACCGTCAAAGAATTCATTTTTTATGTCTCCTTTCGGTTCTTTATTACCCGGCGGCTGGCTCTCCCTTGGCCGGTTTTTCGGCTTCCATTTTTTTCACCCAGCTTTTGATAGCGTCAAAATTTTCCACGATCTTCTTCGCCTTACTGATTCCGAATGTAAAAGGGAACCGGTCATTTTCATCTTTTTTCAGAACAATCATCTGATTACCCTTGAACTCGCTGTATTCCACCATAACAATACCTCCATATCTGCCATTCCAAAAGCTTATCAGGGATTTTAGCACAAGTTTTATGCCCTGTCTATGTAAATCGGGGCATCCGTAATGGGAACGCCTGCCGATTCCAAAGGGATTCCTTTCTAGAGCCGCGATTACTTCTTTCCTTTTTTTAGATTAGAAATAAATTTTTGGGTCACCCTCAATTCCATGCCTTTCTCATGATTCGAGAGCATCTCTAATTTTTTATATTCTTCGCTGGTGAATACTTTTTCTTTTGTTTCAAGCGGCACAAGCTCAATTCTGTTTTTGGAAACCGCGACATTGAATATCGCGCCTTTTTTCAAACCCAGGACATCAGCTATATTTTTAGGAATCGTTATCTGATGTTTTGCCGTCATTGTGACTGTCATAGCTATCACCTCCCCTGATAGGAGTATAGCTCAAAGTAAGGAAATCGTCAATACCGAAAGTAAGGCGATACCACAGCGGGATAAGGGAAAATCGGGGCATCAGCATTTTTTCCGTTTTGCTGTAAATCAGAGCTTGACCCTGAGACTGCCCGGCAGTATTTCTATTTTCTGAATGCCGTAAGGTATATCCGTCAGAGAATAAGGGTTTATAGGCGGACGCCTTTTCCCGCCGAAGTTCCGCAGCGCTTCATCCAACAGCTTATCCGGCAATTTTAGGCCGTTTATCCTTATTGACTGGATTAGAACGATGCCCTTCCCTTTAGCGCTTGATGTCTTAGCCTCCATGAATATGCTGTTCTTCATCCCCCGTGATTTCTTGAGCAGCTTCTTTACAAACGAACCCTCACCGCCCAGTATCGCGGAAATATCAAATTCTACATCGGCGCTCAACTCAAAAACATTTTGGCCGCGCAGATTTATTTTTATATCCTTTACCGCTGTTTTGCCGGATTGCTTTCCCGCGGCATACTCAAAATAAGCGTTGATATCCTCTTCTGCGAATATGAACACCTTGCCCGGCATCGCCGAGCGGGAAGATTCCTTGTCTACTCTTTTGACCAGTTCCACAAAATTATACATCTTAAGGGCTTTTGCCGGTATTTTTTCCGCGTCACCAGCGGCCAGAAGAGAAACAATCACCGGCAACAAAACGGCAAATCCCCTCATATGAGTTTTCATAAACATCTCTTTTGCTAAAAACCGCAACAGGAAAGGCCAAGCTCATCCCGCATAATTTTCATCTCGGCTAATGTTTTTTCTGTAACGGGAATGCCTGTCTTTTTGCGCTCCTGCCAGGCGAGATGCTCTTTCTCCCCCGCTGTGTATATTCTGTCGCGGCCGGGAGCTTTTTTTGACGCGCGCAGGGCGCGGAGTATCCCGCCGGCTGTTTTTTTGAATGCGTCCGGCTCCACAAAAGATGATATGTTGACCGCTATGAAAAAATGGCCGAGATGATAAGGGACTTTTTCCCCGTCTTTGATTCCGGATAGCATTTTGAGAAAAGGCCCGCTCTGAAGAGCCGACGAGAGTATCTCAACAGCCGCGCAGTAACCGTAGCCCTTGTAACCGGATGTTTCTTCGCCTATTCCGCCCAGAGGCGTGAGCGCCGCATCGCCGCTGAGCAGATCATCCAGCACGGCTGACGCATCAGTTTTGGAGCGGCCGTCCGGCCCTATCACCCAGCCCTCGGGAAGTTTTTTACTGAGACGGCTGTGCGTCTCCACCTTTCCCCTCTGAGCCATGGATGTGGCGCAGTCAATGACAAAAGGGAATTCCTCGTCGGTAGGAAGCCCTATTGTAAGAGGATTCGTGCCGAGCATGTTTTCCACGCCGAATGTCGGGGCGACCGAAGGGCGGGCGTTTGTTCCCGTTATGCCTATCATATCCGCATCAGCCGCCTGCATTACATAATAACCGGCTATGCCGTAGTGGGTGGAGTTTTTGACCGCCACCATCGCCGTGCCGTATTCTCCGGCTTTTTTAATCGCCATATCCATGGCCTTTTTTGATATGGCGTGCCCCATGCCGTCCTTGCCGTCAAGAAGCGCCGCCGCCGGGCTTTCCTTCAGTATCTCAAAATCGCCCGTCGTCTTCTGCGTCCCCTCTTTTATCCTGTCATAATAAATATTTTTGAGCCGCGCTATCCCGTGGGAATCTATCCCTCTTTTATCCGCCGTGATGAGGACATCGGCGCATATCGCGGCGTCATCTTCTTTAACGCCGAGCGAGGCAAAAACATCCCTGATAAAACATTCCAGCGTGTCCGCCGGAATCATACGCAGGGGGCTCCGGCTTTCGGTCATCCTGCGCGGTTCTTGCTGTTTCTGTAAAAACCCTCCATCACGGCCACAGGATCCCTGAAACAGCAGAGCATTATCATAGCCGCTATCACGAAAGGTTTATAGCGGGCTTCCCGGTATGTTTCAATGCGGTATTTCTCAAAGACTTCCTGCGTCACCTCTCCGGATGCGCAGTTCAGGCCCTGCACATCGGCGGGAAGGCAATGGAGATAAAGAGCTTCGCCGTCTTTGGTTGTGGACATGAGCTTTTCATCGCAGAGCCAGTCCTTGTGCTTCGCGTTTTCGGTGAGGCATTTCTTTTCAAGAGCCTTGAGGCCGGCCGAATCGTTTCTCTCAAGCAGTTTCGTTCTTTCTTTCATCACGCTGAAGGATGCCCAGCTCTTAGGATAAACGATATCCGCGCCTTTGAAAGCGGATTTCATATCGTGCGACACCTTGAAAGAGCCGCCGGATTCTTTTGCCTGTTTCGACGACAGCTCAACAATATCGTCCATCAGTTCATAACCCTCGGGGTGCGCCAGCGTCACATCCATGCCGAAACGGCTCATCAGGGCTATTATCCCCTGCGGCACCGATAGAGGTTTACCGTAGCTGGGGGAATAAGCCCAGCTCATCACTATTTTTTTGCCCTTGAGATTTCTGATGCCGCCGAAATAATTCTGAAGATGCAGAAGGTCCGACATCGTCTGGGTCGGGTGATCGAGGTCGCTCTGAAGGTTTATGACAGCCGGCCTCATATTGAGCACGCGTTCTTTAAAACCCTCGTCAAGCGCCAACGCCACTTCCTTCATAAAAGTGTGGCCGCGGCCTATGTACATATCATCGCGAATTCCTATGACTTCGCTCAAAAAAGATATCATGTTGGCGGTTTCTCTGACGGTCTCACCGTGCGACACTTGAGTTTTCTCATCATCCACATCCTCAATGCCCAGGCCCAGCATGTTGCAGGCGGAGGAGAAAGCGAAACGGGTTCTCGTGGATTTGTCACGGAACTGCGATATGGCCAGCCCCGTCTGAAAAGCGCGCATCGCCACATTATCTCTGTAAAGGAGCTGCATTATCTGCGCCATGCTGAGTGTCGCTATCAGTTCGGCGTGAGTCTTTTCCCATGTCAGAAGAAAGTCCTTCCTGTACATGTCAAACCCCAGCCTGTTCAGATAGTTCAACTCGGACCTGAGCTTGAAAATCGGTTCTTTTTCTTTCATTTTATATTCCTCCGTTTAGCGACACTTTGAGACCTGTCAGCTCTTTAATCCTCTGCAATATGTCCGCGGAAAAAGCGCATACCAGGCCGCGGCTTTGACAAGATGATCCACCGGCATCTGATCGTTGACCGAATGCGCGTATTTTTCATTGCCCGGGCCGAAGCCTATCGTCGGTATTTTGAACATTCCCATTGTGGCCACGCCGTTGGTTGAGAATATCCACCTGCTCAGCTTCGCTTTTTTTCCCAGAGCGCCGAGATACGTTTTTTCGGCGGCCTTGATGAGCTTGTGATTTTTCGGAAGTATCCATGTCGGGAAATAAGTTTCCGTAGGATATTTGAGTCCCTTCCAGCCCGCTTTATCATATTTCAGCAGTTTCACCTTCGCCGCGACACCCGCTCTTTTTACGGCCGCGCGCACCTCTTTCAGGGCGATTTCTTTTGTTTCACCCGTAGTCAAGCGTCTGTCAAGCTGAATGTAGCATTCATCCGGCACGGCGCACATCGAAGGCGTTTTACAGCTCACATAGCTGACGACGACGGTGCCCTTCCCGAGGAAAGCGTTCTTCTTCAGCCGGCCGTTGAGTTTCTCTATTTCTTTGATAACCCCGCTCATTTTGTAGATGGCGTTTATCCCCCTGTCCGGCATTGAGCCGTGGGCGGCCTTGCCCCTGGTCGTCACGCCTATTTCCATGCGCCCGCGCTGACCTATGTAGAGATCAAGATTCGTGGGCTCGGTTATGACAACGCATTCGGGTTTCAGCCTGCCTTCTTTCACGATGTACTGCCAGCAGAGTCCGTCGCAGTCCTCTTCCTGGACACTGCCGACGACATAAAGGGTGAAATCATCCAGAAGATTGAATTTTTTCATGAGTTTCACTCCGTAAACCATGCCCGCCATTCCGCCGAGCTGGTCCACCGCGCCGCGACCGTATATGATTCCTTTTTCAAGCTTGCCTTTGTAGGGATCCCACTTCCACTGTTTGATGTCACCCACGCCGACGGTGTCTATGTGCGCGTCCATGGCGATGATATGTTTGCCGCTGCCGACTTTACCGAGAATGTTTCCCATGGGGTCTATCCTGACGCTGTCAAAACCCGTCTTGAGCATTTCCCTGCGGATCCTCTCAATGACTTTTTTCTCTCCGCAGGATTCGCCGGGAATTGCCACAAGATCCCTCAGGAACTTAACGACATTTTTTTCTTCTTTCTTCGCCTCTTTAAGTAAATTAACTTTCATGCCAAATCTCCTTTGGAACAAATTTTAACGCTGGGATACTAGCAAATGCGA
>PEUP01000014.1:0-226 GCA_002780705.1 Elusimicrobia bacterium CG03_land_8_20_14_0_80_50_18
CGCTGCCTATCTTGTCTTCGGCGCCCGCGGCTACCTCATTCCTCTTAAGCATGAGATAATCAGCCGAGGCTTTCACCTTGTCATTGACATCATAGTCCGCGCCGATGTTCACAACATTGAGGTTCTGAATTCCCGCTCCGTCAAGGATGGCTGTGCCGGGGGTGTTGCCCCAGACTTCGCCATACCCTTTATCGCTGCTGATGGCCGTGAAAGCTTTGTTGTCAGC
>PEUP01000014.1:326-33552 GCA_002780705.1 Elusimicrobia bacterium CG03_land_8_20_14_0_80_50_18
ACCTTTGTTGTCTCATCCTCGCCGCCGTTCATGGCGTATTCGGCATTGACATCAACACCTCCGACTTCCGCGGCCGCTTTGATGCCGTAAAGAAGAGTCGTGTCTCTGTCGTGTGTGGAAACAGGGAGATTGTCAACATTTTTGTAGGCATAGAATTCTCCGGAAACCATGTCCGCGATTTTGTCCACGGGGCTCAGAACCAGTCCCTGTAAATCAACATCGGAATCGGCTGTCGGCGCCATTTCTGCCACTTTGGCGTCAAGATATTTCACATTGATACCGGCTATCTCAGCGCTGGCAAGATAACCGTCAAGAGCCGAAACGCCCAGGCCGTAATCATAGCCGGGACCATAATACATGGCAAGGTCACCCTGTTTGCCGTAGAACATTCTTCCGGCCTTGAGGTCAATGAGGTCAAAAAGGCCTTGCACTTTCACATAGGCGTTGACAACATCAAGCTGAGTCTGCACATTGGTCAGGTTTTCCTCGGCCTGGCCGTACTTCCTGTTGTTCTTGCTGAGAACGACTCTCGCGTCAACATCATCGTTGAGCGGCATAGCCATGTTGAGCATGATTCTGCTGCGCGACTCGCTCCTGTAATCATCTCCGCCCACGGCGGCCGTGTTCTCGTTCTTCACCTGGACTTTGTTCACCGTCATCTCTCCCGACAGCTTCAATCCGTCAAGAACGGACGCGGCGGTCGCCACAGAAGACAGCGCGAACATCGCCGTCATAACCAAAGCAAAAAATTTCTTCATCTTCAATCTCTTCCCCGCCTTCCGGCGGGCCTTCTACTCCAACTTCTTTCCGGTGTTGTCCTCCAACACCAAAGCATTCAATGTATCAAATCGGCCGAAATTTGACAAGAGTTTGTCAATATCCCTGAGCAATCCGAGCCTGTTGTCCCTCAGCGCTTCGTCTTTGTCCATCACCATGAGCTTCTCAAAAAAGCTATCCAGCGGTTCTTTGACTGACACAAGGCGCAGAAGGGCCGCGGTGTAATCTTTTTTACTCATCAGGTTTTCCAGCTCTCCGCCCAAGAGCGCGCTTAAATCGTAAAGCGCTTTTTCCTCCGGCGCCTTCAGTAAATCCTTTTGAACAGTGGCCGGTTCCATGCCGAACTTTTCCGCCTGCTTCAATATATTCCTTATACGCTTGGCGGAGGCGGCAATATGCGCGAACTCATCTCTCTTTTTATCCCTCACGGTCATGACAACGCGCGACAGCTTCAGCGCTTCTTTGGGAATGTCAAATTTACTCTCCGTCATGTTCGCCACATCCGCGGGGATGCCCTTTTTTATAAGGTAAAGCTTGAACCTTTCGTTCATGAAATCCCGCAATTTGTCAGAAACGCTTTTTTCCACATCATCAAAAACAATTTCAAATATTTTCGTCACTTCAAAATCAATACCCTCCGTTTCCGCGAGAATCCTCAGCGCCTCGTCGGCGGTTTTTATAAGCGCGTAGGGGTCTTTGGAAGTTGTGGGGAGCATGCCGGATGAGAAAAATGATTTCAGCGTGTTAAGCCGTTCGGCCAGTCCGCAAACAGCCGAAACATTATTCAGCGTCTCCAGCGTAACCGCATCTCTCAGCGCGTGTGACCCGACCGGCAGCTCGTCGGGATCATCCGTAACGCCCATTCCCAGATACTGCCCCGCTATGCCGTGAAGTTCGGGGAATTCTCCCACTATCTGAGTCACAATATCGCAGTAGAGAAGCTTAGCTGTCTTCCTCACCTCTTCTTCTTCGCCGGGGCTGTAAATTTTCGCGATTTCAGCAGCGTCGCGTATTATTCTTTCCGCTTTCTCGTAAAGAGTGGAGAATTTCCCCATATAATTGACACGCTTCAGATTGTCATAGTATTCAATGAGTTTTTTCTTTCTGTCGTTCTCCCAGAAAAATTTAGTGTCCTCAAAGCGCGCTGTGACACATCGCTCGTAATTGTCACGCACCTCGCGGGCGTTATCCGATACACCGTCAACAACGAACAGAAAGCGGTTGACCATGCCTTTTTTATCATAAACGGCAAAACACTTCTGATGAAATTCAAGCGTCACTTTCAGAAATTCATGCGGCAGTTCAAGGAATTTTTCATCAAACTCGCCTTTGAGAATCCGCGGGAATTCGCAAATACCAAGCGTTTCCCTTGTCAGCTCATCCGACGGCTTTGAATAAAGCGGCTCTTTAAGCGCGTCTTTAAGCTGGGCCTCAAAAACATCCCCGCGCTTTTTCCTGTCCGCTAAAATCCTTGAGGATTTAAGATTTTGTTCATACGCGGCGGGCGATTCTATTTTTATATTCTCACCCATAAAAGCCCTGCTCGTCTTAGAGGAAGGGATTCCGAAGCAGTCCAGCTTTAAAGCTTTTTTGCCGAACATTATGAGCACATTTCTCACCGGGCGAGGAAAAGAATGAGCGCCCCATCTCATCATTTTTGAGAATTTAATCCCCTCAAGTGCTGAATATATATTTTCTCTGATGACCTGCTCGCTGGATCTGCGGGGAATTGTCTTCTCCAGAAAGACATAATTTCCCCTGTCTGTCGCCCTGATCCTGATGTCGGCGCAATCGGCTTGATACCTGGCCAGAAAACCCTCAAGCACAGCGGAGGGCTTGCCGTCCCTGTCAAAAGCTATCTTTTCAGGCGGGCCCTTGATGTCAGTCTTGCTCTCCTCTATATAGCGCGACACATTTTCAAACAACACGGCCGCCCGGCGGGGTGTGGAAAAACCTTTTTTAAATTCGCCCGATATTTTCTCCCTCTCAAACAGTTTCTCCACCGCCTCTTTCAGTTTGAATTCGGCCTCCAGCTGGACGGCGACGGGCATGTCCTCCACCCAGAGTTCCACGAGAAAATCAGCGCTTTTCATGACAGCTCCTTCATTTCTTTATAAAGCAGCGCTATCCTGCGCGCGTATCCCCTCATCTGTTTTATCATGTCCGCCCGGGCCCTGTGGTCTATGCCGCCGCGAGCGTCAATAACATTGAATAAGTGCGAGAAATTGAGCAGGCAGTCGTAGGCCGGCAAAGGCAATTTGCTTCCAAGCAGCATTTCCAGCTCTCCAAGATAAAAATCGCAGACTTTCCTGAGGCCCTCAACCGAGGCCTTTTCAAAATAGTAAATACTGAACTGCCTCTCTTCCTCTTTTCTCACAGAGCCGTAGGTCACTCCCGGCGCCCATTCAATATCGTAAACGCTTTTCTTCTTCTGAAGAAACATGGCGAGCCTCTCAAGGCCGTATGTCAGCTCAACCGGCACATCGGGAAGCTCAAGGCCTCCGGCCTGCTGAAAATATGTGAACTGCGTTATCTCAAGGCCGTCACAGCGGACCTCCCAACCCCGGCCCCACGCCCCCAGCGACGGAGATTCCCAGTTATCTTCAAGAAAACGGATGTCGTGTTTTTTAACATCTATGCCTATCCTGGAAAGGCTCTTGAGATAAAGAAGCCTGGAATCGGCCGGAGCGGGCTTCAATATCACCTGAAACTGCATGTGTTTGTATAACCTGAATGGGTTGTCCCCGTATCTGCCGTCCTGCGGCCGTCGTGCCGGCTCAACATAAGCGGTTCTCCACGGCCCGCTGTCAAAGAGCTTCAGAAAGGTCATGGGATTAAATGTCCCCGCGCCCTTCTCAACATCGTAGGGCTGAACCACGACACAGCCCTTATCCGCCCAGTAATCAGACAGAATCCTTATTATCTCCTGCAGTGTTTTCACCCCATTATCTCCCTTAAAAATTCAGCCCTCTTCTCGTCCCTTTCATCCGGGCTCAGTGGCGAGCCGTTTCTCTGTTCTATGTGCGCAGGCTGAGAGAGAAAGAGCATATCGTTCAATCTGTCGCCGCCCATGGGCAGAGCCATGCCCATGCTCAAACCCAGCCTTATATCGGATATTCTGCTTATCAGCTCCTCATAAGATATCCTTCTGGCATACTGTATGACTCCGTAGCTCCTGTATATCCTGTCTTCCAGTTCCGTCTTTCTCCTGCTGACCAGCTCATCCATCGCCTTGTCCGAGGCGTCCTCCAGCTGTTTTGAGATCGCCGTGAGTTTATCAATGATCTCCTTTCCAGTAACTCCGAGCGTCACCTGATTGGATATCTGAAAAAATCCGCCCAACGGCTTTGTCGCCTCGCCGTAAACGCCGCGAGATGCCACCCCCACCCTTGCCAGCGAATCTATCACTTCCCCTATGTAACCGCTCAGCACCAGGGAAGGAAGGTGCGCCAGAAAGGATATCCTCAGACCCGTGCCGGCGTTTGTCGGGCAGGTCGTGAGAAAACCGAATTCATCGTTTTGCGCGAAATCAAAGGCGGCGCTGATCTCCCTGACGATAACTGAGGCCTTCTCAAAGCTTTCTTGAAGCGAAAGGCCGGGCCCGAGAACCTGTATCCTTAAATGGTCTTCCTCATTCACCATTATGGCGGCGTCATCGCCCATGACCAGCCCCGCGACGCGGTCGGTGAAAACAAGGTCATAACTCGCGAGATGCCTTTCTATTAAAAATTTTCTGTCACTTATGTCCAGCTCCTCAAGCTCAAGGCGCGAGGCGCTTTTCCATCCGGGAAGGCCGCGGAGCCCCTCAAAAACTTCTTTGCGGACTTTGAGCTGCTCGCCCGCGCCGGCCCGGCAGGGGAAATAATGTCCTTTCAGATTCCTCGCGAACCGGACCCGCGTGGACACGAAGTGACTTCCCGGCTCCGGGCCCTGCCAGCTGATGCTTTTTGAGGCGAGATCCGAAAAAATCACCGCTTCTCCCTCTGCGCCCTGATCTTATCCCTGATCGTCGCCGCATTTTCATAGTCTTCTTTTTTGATCGCCTCCTGCAGTGCTTGCTCAAGAGCGCTCAGAGGGCTGTCTTCCGTTTTTGCGGCTGAGGATTTCTGGCTTGAACAGCCGTGGATTTTTTTGAGAAGGGGTTCCAGGTTTTCGCGGAAAGTGTCCCAGCATTGCGGACAACCGAGCTTGCCGTCTTCGCGAAATTCCGGGAGTGTTTTGGAGCAGTTGGGGCATTTCAGATCGCCCGCGGCTCCGGGAAGAGCCAGAGCCGAAAGAAATTTGCCGAGAATGTCAAAGGATTTCTCCTGCATGTTCGCGTCAAACACCCCCATATTCACCGCGCAGCCGTGGCATATGTGCATCTTCGTCACAGAACCGCTCTGAAAAGATGTGAAATGCACCGAGGCCGGATTGACCTTGCAGATATCACAGGTGCCGGGGCTTGACTTTCGTGACTTATCCATGCTCATTCGCGCAAACCTTCCCCTCTCTTCTAATTCCCGATGGCCTCACCGCTGCTCTTTGTCAGCTTCCTGTAATCAGCGATGAGCTTGAGCGTGATATCGCCGGGTTTGCCGGATCCGATCTTCCTTCCGTCAAGAGCCACAACCGGTATCACCTCGGCGGCCGTGCCTGTGAGGAAGCACTCGTCGGCGGTGAACACGCAATATCTGGTGAACAATTCTTTCCTGACCTCTATCTTTCTTTTTCCCGCGAGCTCTATCACCGCCTCCTGGGTAACGCCCAGCAAAGCCCCGGCCGAGGCCGGCGGAGTGGTGATGACAGCGTCCCTTATGATAAAGATGTTGTCGCCCGTGCACTCGGCGACATAACCCTGAGCGTTCAGCATAAGGGCTTCCGGCACAGCCCTCTGCGTTCCTTCTATCTTAGCCATGATGTTATTCAGATAATTCAGCGATTTGACGCGGGGGTTCAGGGATTCCGGTATATTGCGCCTCGTGGAAACCGTCGCTATCTCAAGGCCGTTCTCATAGAACTCGTCGGGATAAAGGGATATTTTGTCGGCTATTATGAAATAAGAGGCCTTCGGGCATTTGCGCGGATCAAGGCCGAGATCTCCGACGCCGCGGGTGACAACCACCCTTATATACGCGTCGCTGAGAGAGTTGGCGCGGAGGACCGCTTTGATATCATCGGACATTTTCTTTTTGTCCACCGGCATTTGCAGCATTATGACTTTGGCGGAATCGTAGAGCCTGTCTATGTGTTCTTTCAGGCGGAAGACCCTTCCCGAATATGCCCTTATGCCCTCAAAAATACCGTCGCCGTAGAGAAGACCGTGATCAAAGACGGATATTTTAGCATTGTCCTTTTCCAGCAGTTGTCCGTCAAGCAAAATTTTTAATCCCATTACTCCTCCTTATTTGATGCGCAAACACACATTTGCGTATTATAATTAATATCCCGCCTCTAAACAAGGAAACGAAACGAAAAAGGGGGACGGAGGAAAGTCGGACTTTCCTCCGTCCCCCTTTTTTTTATTCCTGGGGCAGGGCTTCTTCAAACTCTTCGCGCTTTAGCGTGAAATCGTCCGTCAGATTTTTCTTCATCCAGCCGCCCCATATGAAAAAAGCCGAGGCCGCGATGCCGCCGGCGATGTTGCTCAGGGGAAAGGCCCACCAGATGCCTTTCTGCGCCCAAAAAAAAGAGAGGCCGTAGGCGCTGGAAATACGCAGCACGATAAATGTGAGCATCGTCAGGAGCATCGCCGCGAAAGTGTCGCCCGCGCCCCGGAACGCTCCGCCCAGCACTATCTGAAGGCCGGCAAAACCGAAGGTGAGCGAGACTATTCTTATGAAATCCGAGCCCTCTTTCACAACAACAGGGCTGCCCGAAATAAAAAAAGCCGTCAGCGGATAGGAATAAACCCAGAAAACAATGCCGGCCAGGGTCGTAACGGCGAAGGTGAAAAGAGAGGCCGTGAGGGCTGTCTTTTTCGCCCTGAGCGGATTGCCCGCTCCTATGTTCTGCCCAACAAGAGTCGTCGTCGCCATTGCCACCCCCACGGCGGCCATGATTATAAAACTTATGAGCCTCGTGACAATGCCGTAAGACGCCACAGCGGCGGTGCCGAAGGCGCCGACGAGAAACACCATGAGCGTGAAACTGAAAGCCCGGACGGAATGTTCCAGAGACGACGGCAGGCCGAGAGTGAAGATTTTTTTCATAACCGCCAGGTCCGGCTTGAAATAAGCGGCCCTCATCTTTATGCCGTATCTGCCGCTCAGCAGCATAGCCGCGGCGGCTAAAGCGGCAAGAGCCTGCGTGATTATTGTCGCCCACGCCGCTCCGGCTACGCCATAGGCGGGAACGGGACCCCAGCCCATTATAAAAACGGGATCGGCGATGAAATTAAGTATCACCGTCATAAGCACGATGTACATGGGGAGCTTCACCTCGCCTGCGCCGCGAAGGAGCGACTGGAAAACAAAAAACGCGAACAGAAATATGAGCCCCAAAAATGAAACTCTCAGATAAGACACAGCCCCCGGTATCACATCGGCTTCCGCACCTGTGAGCGAAATAAGAAAGGGTGTAAAAATATACCCCACCGCGGATATGAACAGACACAGCGCTGTTATCATCATCAGCGTCTGGGCCGATATGTAGCCCGCGCGCTCATCATCACCCGCGCCCTTATACTGAGCCACCAGCACAGTGCCGACGATTGACAGCCCCGCACCGATAGAGATGAGGAGGAAAAGAATCGGGAAAGCGAAGGACACCGCGGCCACAGCCGGGGCGCCGAGACGGCCCACCCAGAAAGCGTCCGTCAGATTATAGACCGTCTGGAGCATGTTGGCCGCCACCACGGGCCAGGCAAGCGTAAAAATGGATTGCAGAATAGGGCCTTCCGTCAGCTTATTGTTCAACTTATTTCTCATAAATCAGAACTTCCCCGGAAAATCAGTGTACACCCAGTCAACACCCATCTTCGCCATTCTCTTGAAATCCTTGTCGCTGTTGACAACCCAGGCCTGCAAAAACACGCCCTTATCTTTTATTTTAGCCGCCAGAGACGGTGTCAGTCCGCGGAAATCCACGCTCACGCCCTCCGGAGAGATGGAATCAATAAGGGCGCATATCTCATCTCCAGTCATTTCCTGTTTTATTGTGGCTATTATCTTTATTCCCGGCATAATATTCCTGAAGTGTCTAAGCGTCTCGTGATTAAAAGAACAGACCATAATTTCGGGAAGATCCGGAAAAGAAAGAAGCGTCTTTTTAAGCACCTCAGCCGGAAGCCGGGGATCACCACGGGCGAATGTTTTGATTTCTATGATCAGCGGCTTGGAGAAAGAGCCCGCCAGAAGAATGACATCCCTGAGTGACGGGAGTTTTTCGCCGTCTCCCGCGTCAAAGGAAGAAAGCGCGGCCATAGTGAAATCCTTCACCCTGCCGCGAAGGCGGATGCGGCGCATTAGGCTGCCGTCGTGTATTACCGCCAGCGCCCCGTCGCCGCTCAGACTCACATCGCACTCGACGGCGTCGGCTCTTTCAAATCCTATGCGTAAAGCTCTGAGAGTGTTTTCAGGAGCCAGCCCCTTGGCGCCTCTGTGACCTATTGTAAGGCATCTCATAAGGTTGCGGTCAGGACAGGTCCCCGAAATGACACAACCCGCCGGAGGCGGACTTTCAGCCGCGGAGAAGATATTATTCCTTCCTCCAAAGGCGGACTTTCAGCCCACCGGAGGCGGATACAACATTTCAGCTCCGCGGCATTTCAAACAAACGGTATAAACCTTTGTGTTACGAAATATGTGTCGCGCGAAAATTTATCTTTCTTCGCGAGGTTTTGCTTTGTTTACTTTAACCTCTCTTCCCTTCAGATCTTTTCCGTTAAGAGCGGCAATCGCCTTGTCGCCCGCTTCATCCGAAGTCATTTCAACAAATCCGAAACCTCTTGAGCGTCCCGTAAATTTGTCTTTAATGACCACCGCGGAAGTGACTTCGCCGAACTCTTCAAAAGCGCTCTTCAAGTCTTCGTCCGCCATCCCCCATGCCAAATTACCAACATAAATGTTCATCCTGAACCTCCTTAAAAACTGCAAAATGCTAACATAATTTCAGTGACCGCGCAAGATGTAAAAATGGACGGCCTCAGATTATTCTGAAAAAGAGAGCGCCGACCAGCACGCATATGACCCCGTGAGTGAGTGTTCTTGAAATATTTCTTGTCAAACCCGCCAATCGCGCTTTCGCGGCTGAAAAAGATTCGGCAAATGACAGAATGAATATGAAAAACAGAACAGCCGCCACCGGCGCCGCGACATTCTGTCTGAAAAGAGAGTTCAGCGCGTCTTCCCAGAAAAGGAGCTGTATCAGGGCCACAACCGAAAAGGTGAGGATGAGAGAATGCGTGAGCAGCCTTGACACATTACTTGTCAAACCCTTTTTCCGCGCCCAATAAATTCCGGCGGTTTCCCATAAAGACAAAAGAAGTATGGCACTGATAAAAATCAGATTCGTCATATCCCTTCCCATTTTTCCTCCTTTTCCCGGGGGAGATGATTCCATAAGCCGGATTCTGTTCTAGACGGCCATTCATCTATGCGGTCTACCCGTCCCGCACTGTCAAACGAGCAGCTTGCGTTTTTCCGGTAAAGGAAAAACAACGGGACTGCTTGGCCTTGCTTCCGGCAGGGTTTAGCCTTTTCACTACGGCACCCTATTCGGGCCCGTACCTGGTTTCTGTGCCACTTTCCGTATCCGCCTTTCGGCGAACCTCCGCCTTTCGGCGGATGCCGCGCTCTGTGAAGTCCGGACTTTCCTCCCCCGAAAGGGCGGCCGTCCGAATCATCTCCCCTGTTAAACTATAAAAAAACCAGCCAAAATGCAACAGGCGCTTTCTTATTTTTCAAACTCTTCTTCATAAAACTTGCCTCCCTGGCGGGGCGCTAATCGAGCAGCAGTTTTCTCAGCGGACGCATCGTCGTGTAAACGGCGCTTTCCATTGTGTGCCTGATATCAAAAGACTCGTAGGAATCACTGTTCGCCCAGATGACCTCGCCCGACCTGACATCTATCAGCCGGAGGGTGATATCCACCTTCGCGTTGTAAAAAGCCGTCTCATAAGAGACTTTACCGTCTGAGCCGGTGTAATAAACCCGCTCTTCCTTCTCTTCCTGCCAGCGCAGGACACTCCCGTCTATTATGGCATCGGCGCCGGCGAGATTGCCGATCTGGGCGAAGAGCCTGTCGCTCCTCGGAACCGCGTTCTGCAGCATCTTATCAAAGACCTTGGAATCCACGACCTTTACGCCGCTCTCAAGAAGATATCGTGATATCGTATCGCGAACAGCTCCGCCGGATGAGGTGTAATTTTCAGGGCTGTCGAGCCGGGCTACCGCTATGTTGCGCAGGCTTTTGTAATCAAAATCCTTTTTCCAGTTGGCCCGCGGCTGACAGCCGCATATCAGATAAAGAGAAAGCGCCGACGCTAACAGAAAGGAATGAAACCTCATCTTCCCTCCTCAAGAGCTTCGGAAACGTTATCCAGATGCTTCTGGGCGCTCTCCTTGTTTTTCTGGTTTTTGGCATTTTTAAGGGCTTTCTGAAAATATGCGCGGGCCTGAGCCATATTGCCCGTTTCCTCATATATTATGCCCAGAAGATAGACCGGTATAAATTTTTTCGGGCTCAGTTCCGTGGCGCGCGAAAGATGCGCTAACGCCGCCTCATAATTCCTCTGATTGACAGCGCATATCCCGGCGCTTATAAGGAGACCTGTGTCAGAAGGATTGTCTTTCAGCAGAGTCTCGGCCTTCTCTCTGGCCGCTGTCCATTTTTTTTCTCTCATCAGTTCCCTCACATCCTGCGCGCGCAAGGTTAAAGGAAATAAGATGAGCGCCGCCAGAAGCGCGGCCTTTATGTCAAATCTGTTTCTCATAATCATTACCCCCTATTTAGTATCGGGGTTAGAAAACCCCTCCTACATCATATCGGAACTGGAAAGTCCCTCCTACACCATAAAATCCCGGATATTTGACAGAACCGGAAGCTCAAAATATTTTCTCAGCGATTGAGTTATCCTCTCCCCTGCCCGGCCGTCGCCGTAAGGATTCCTGAAAGTTTTTTTTACGGCGCTGTCTTTAATAAGAGCGCTGACGCAGGAGCGGATTTTTGAGGGAGATGTCCCCGCGACTTTGACAAAACCCGCCGCGACACCCTCCGGCCGTTCCGTGCGCTTTCTCAAAAGCACAACCTTTTTGCCGAAAACAAGAGCCTCTTCCTGTATGCCGCCGGAATCCGTCACCGTGAAAAAACAGTTTTTCAAAAGATATATCAGGTCGCGGTAATTGAGGGGCTCCGTGAGCACAATGTTGTCCGAAGCTCCTAATATTTTAGCGGCCGCGTTTTTCACAACCGGGTTCGGATGCACGGGATAAATGACACGCAGTCCCCTCGCGGCTGTAAAATAGTTTTTCAAAAAATAAAAAACGCCCTCCATGGGTTTTCCCCACGATTCTCTCCTGTGCATGGTCAGGAGCACGAAAGGTTTCTCGGCGAGGCGCCGCGCCCGGGCGGAAACAGCTCTTTCATCCCGCGATATCAGATCCGCCGCGTCAACTATGGTGTTTCCCGTCACCGAAATCAGGCGCGGACGCAGGCCCTCTCTTTTGATGTTGAGCAGGGCGCCTCTCGTGGGCGGAAACAGTATGTCCGAAATGCTGTCGGTCAAAACCCTGTTCAGCTCCTCGGGAAAAGGCTCGTTCTTATTTCCTGTCCTCAGTCCGGCCTCCACATGAGCGGAAGGAATACCGTTATAAAAAGCGGATAACGCCGAAGCGAATGTCGTTGAGGTGTCGCCGTGCACCATCACAAGGTCGGGCTTTTCTTTTTTATATACGGTATCCAGCTGTTTAACTGCTGAGGATGTTATATCGGCGAGGCTCTGCGCGGCTGTCATGATATTGAGGTTGTACTCCGGTGACATGGCGAATATATCAAGCGCCTCGTCCAGCATATCGCTGTGCTGCCCGGTCAGAGCCAGCTTCACCGAAAAGGCCCTGTCTCTTTTGAGCGCCAGATACACGGGAGCCATCTTTATCGCTTCCGGCCTCGTGCCGAAAGTCAGTATTATTTTTTTTCTCATTTAATTTTTGATGGAAAAAATCGTGGCCATGATAGCGATAATAGAAAGGATGAGCGTCAGATTGTACATCAGCAGTGACACCTCCCTTGAAGACCAGCCCCCCTTCAGAAGTTTATGATGAATGTGCTCCGAGTCCGCTCTCATTATGGGCACATTCGCGCGGGAGCGCCTTATTATCGCGGACACGACATCAAAAATAGGCAGAGCCACAACCATTATCGGTATGACCAGCGCGATGGCGGCTGTGAGCTTGAGCATCCCCTGAATGGCTATTATACCGAGAAAAAAACCAAGCAGAAGGCTGCCCGAATCGCCGAGGAAAACACCCGCGGGCGGGAAATTGAAATACAAAAAACCCAGACATGCGCCCGAAAGAAGCAGAGAGAGTATCGCGAACAATCTCCCTCCGGAGAGCCCGCTAAAAGCGACTTCTATTATTATCACAATTGAAAAGGTGAAAGCCGCGATAGCCGAAATACCGCAGGCGAGGCCGTCCACACCGTCTATCAGATTGATAACATTGGTGAAGGCGAGCATCCACAGCGCCGTGATTATGATAGACGCCAGCCGCGGGAACATCACATATTTCATGAACGGTATCTTGAAACCTGTGATCTCCACCCCGTACATCAGCACCATCATAACAGCTATTGTCTGGGCGAGCAGTTTCACCGTCGGGCTGAGGGCCTTGCGGTCATCAGCCATGCCGGTGATGAGTATTATGAGGCTGCCCAGAAACACACCGTTGAGCGCCGAAAAATTCGCCACCAGCAAAAGTTTCACCTCGTCCGAAATGAAATAAAGAATGGCCAGGCCGATCCACATGCTCAGCCATATCCCTAAGCCTCCCCATAAAGGGACCAGGCGTGTGTGAATCTTCCTGCTTGTGGGTTTGTCATAAACGCGTTTTTTCTCGGCGAAATTGATAAAGGCCGGCTCAAAGATGAACAGAAAAAGCATAGGTATGAAAAAAGCCGCCAGATATATCATTCGTTTTTATAGATAGGGAAATCCGATGTCATGGCTTTCACTTCATTCCTGATGGCTTCAAGAGTTTTTTTATCGTCTCCCGCTTCCACCGCCCTGTTTATAAACCCGGCGATGCGCAGCATTTCAGGTTCTTTCATGCCGCGTGTTGTGACGGCGGGGGTTCCCAACCTTATGCCGGATGTCACAAAGGGTTTCTCCGGATCTCCGGGAATTGAATTCTTGTTGGCCGTTATCCCCGCTTCCTCAAGGATGTTCTGGGCGAGCTTCCCCGTCATATTCTTATTCCTCATATCCACCAGCACCATGTGATTGTCCGTCCCGCCGGTGACCAGCGTGAAATTGTTCTTCAGGAGGCCCTCGGCCAGCGCCTTGCTGTTCAGCACTATCTGACGCTGATAAAGGCGGAATTCCGGCTTCAGGGCCTCGCCGAAAGCCGCGGCCTTTGCCGCCATTATGTGCATGTGCGGGCCTCCCTGGATGCCGGGAAAAACCTGACGGTCAATAATGGCGGCGTGCTCCTTTTTTGACATTATCACACCGCCACGCGGGCCCCTGAGCGTCTTGTGTGTCGTGGTGGTGACAAAATCGCAGAAAGGAAAAGGCGACGGATGCTCGCCCGCGGCGACGAGGCCGGCGATGTGAGCTATGTCCGCCATGAGATAAGAGCCCGCCTTATCGGCTATGGCTCTGTATCTTTTAAAATCTATGATCCTCGGATAGGCCGAGGCCCCGCATATTATCAGTTTCGGTTTGTGCTTCATGGCGAGTTTTTCCATCTCGTCATAATCTATGAGTCCTGTCTGCAAATTGTTCCGGGCCGGTATTATCTCATAAAAACGGCCGGAGAAAGACAGGGGATGCCCGTGCGAAAGATGCCCGCCGTGAGCGAGGTCCATGCTCAGGATGCGGTCGCCCTGTTCAAGAACGGCGAAATAAACAGCCATATTCGCGGATGTCCCGGAGAGAGGCTGCACATTGGCGTGCTCCGCACCAAATATCTTTTTGCACCTTACGAGAGCCAGCGTCTCTATCTCATCGCAATGCAGACAGCCGCCGTAATATCTTTTGCCGGGATAACCCTCCGCGTATTTGTTGGTGAAAAAAGAAGACGCCGCCTCAAGCACTGAAAAAGACGCGAAATTCTCGGAGGCTATCATCTCAAGATTCTCCTCCTGCCGCCGGTGCTCTCTTTCTATTATGTCATAAACCGCTTCGTCACTTTTTTTCAGATGTTCAAACATCGCGCTTTCCTCCAGACTCCTTTAATATCTTCACCACAAGGCCAGATATTGTATCAAATGTTTTTCTGTAAAAGCTCTTGTCCAGTCCTATGGGGTCGAGTATCTCCCCTTTTTCTCCGGCGTATTCGGTCAGAAGAAAAACCTTGCCGGAGACAAAAGGGAAGTTTTCCTTTATGTAATCCTTGTGGCGGTTTTCCATACACAGCACAAGAGCGGCCTCATCCAGTATTTCTTTTGTCACCTGCGTTGACACATGATTTTTGTGAGGCATACCCTCTTCATTAAAAATTTCCTCAAGCGCCCCGAAAATGCGATAGGACGGATTTGCCGCGATCCCGGCGGAAGACACCTTGACGCCCGGAGCGTTTTTTCTGAAAACAGCCTCCGCCATAACGGAGCGGCATGTATTGCCCGTGCAGACAAAGAGGACGGGAGAAAGCATTATTCCCTGTCTCTGAGGACTTCTATCTCCCCGCCGGTGAGATCCAGAATTGAAGACGGTACACCGCTGAGCGCCTTGTCTTCTTTAACGGCGATATCCACGCCTTTTAAGAGGCCGCTGTCCACAGAACTGAATTTTCCCGTTGCCTTTTTGCCTGATATACTGGCTGAGGTGACGGCCATGGGGCCCACGGCGCTGAGAAGTTTGAGCGCGAATTTGTGGTTGGGCACGCGCAGAGCCTTCGTGCCGGCCCTTGAGGAAAGAACAAGCGTGACCGGTCCCGGCCAGTATTCTTTCATGAGCATCCGCACACGCTGGCTGACCCTTCCCACAAGATGGGACGATTCTCTCCACGAGGATATCAGCAGTCCTATCTTTTTGTTCCTGGGCCGTTTTTTCAGGAGGAATATCTTTTCTATGCTGTCTTTGAATTTTATGGACGCGCCGATGCCGTAAACCGTATCCGTCGGGAATATTATTATGCCTCCGGATTTGACGATATCCACTATTCTGTCAAACTGTTCTCCGGAAAGAGCGTCCTCTACCCGCACAATGTCGCATTTGGGCGCGCGCTCTGTGGATGGACGGACATTTTTACTCGCTGATATTTTTTTCATGACAGGTACCCCGCATTGATCTTCACATATTCCTCGCTGAAATCAGTTGTGGCGAAAACACATTCTCCGCCTCCGGCGGCAAGATCGACCTTAAAGGACACTTCCTGTTTTCTGAGAAGGCCGCGCAGGTTTTTGTCGTTAAACCGCAAAGGCCCGCCGCGGTAGACAGGAGTGCCGCATATATACACGGAGAGCTTTTCCGTATTCATGGACACGCGCGAAGCGCCGGTTCTGGAAAGTATCCTTCCCCAGTTCGGACTCTCACCGTTAAATGCCGTTTTGATAAGCGGCGAGGCGGCGAGGAAATCCGCGAGCTGTCTGGCCTCGGCTTCACTCCTCGCCCCGGTGACATGCACCTCTATGATTTTCTTTCTGCCTTCTCCGTCACTTATAATCTTAGCGGCTATTTCCCCGCAAACCGCGGCAAGGTCTTTTCTGAATCTGGATTCGGGAATTGTTTTCTTCATGGACGAAATGAGAAAAACAGAATCATTTGTTGACATCTCCCCGTCCACCGACATTCTGTTGAAAACATCCGCCTCTTCCCTGAAAATTTTTTTCATGCCGGGCGCCAAACGCGCGTCCGTGAGAATAAAACAGAGGAAGGTCGCCATATCAGGATTTATCATGCCCGAACCCTTGGCGCAAGCCCAGAAATTACCGAAGGAAGAAATCTTCCTGACGGTGTCGGTTGTCATGATGCTGTCGGCAAAATCCGTTGGCGAGCAGGGATTTTTCAGAAAGTTTTCCCGCAGGTCGCTTATGCCCTTTTTCATTTTAGCCACAGGAAGAAAAGCGCCTATGACTCCGGTGGAGGCCACAAGCACCTCATCCGTTTTCACACCGAAACTGCGGGCGGTAAATGAGCAGATGTTCAAAGCGTCCCTGAAACCCCGTTTGCCCGTGGCGGCGTTCGCGCATTTTGAATTGGCCACCAGCGCGTATCCGGATGGCAGATGTTTCCGGCTTATGATAACGGGCGCGGCGGCAAAACGGTTTCTGGTAAAAACAGCCGCCGCTTTGAACCCCCCCGGGCAGAATATGACGCCGAGATCCTTCCCTTCTTTCTTCATACCGCAGGCTCGGCCGCCTATCTGGAAACCGTCGGGAAAATATGTTTTTGAGCTCACAGGGCGGTCTCCTCGTCAAAACCAAAAGCTATGTTCATGTTCTGGACCGCCTGGCCCGAAGCGCCTTTCACCAGATTATCTATCGCCGAGGTCACAATGAGCAGGCCCGCCTTCCTGTCAACAGCGATGCCGATGCGGGCGTTGTTGGTGCCTGTGACATCTTTGGTAGCGGGCTGTTCGCCCGGCGGCAGCACGAGAACAAATTTTTCGTCTTTGTAAAATTTTTTATATGCCGCGACGACAGTTTCCGCGCGAAGAGGCGTTTTCATCCTCATGTAAACCGTGGCGAGCATTCCCCTGTCCTGCGGAATCAGGTGAGGAACAAATGTGAGGCCCGCCTCTTTCCCCGAAAGAAGCAGGATTTCCTCTTCCATTTCGCTCTGATGCCGGTGCTCCGCCACCTTATAAGCCCTGCAGGAGGCGTTGGCGTTGCAGTACAGATACTCGGCCGCCAGCTTTTTACCCGCCCCCGATATGCCGCTTTTGGCGTCCACTATTATATTTTTCTCCTCAGTCAGCCGGTCGAGCAGCGCGGGCAGAATCGCCAGGAGCGCCGCTGTCGGATAACAGCCCGGATTGGCGATCAAACGGGCGCCTTTTATTTTTTCTCTGTTGAATTCGCACAAACCGTAAACGGCCTTGGAAAGCGCTCCCGGAAAGGGATGGACGGCTTCGTAGGTTTTTCTGTAAACACCGGCGTTTTTCAGCCTGAAATCGGCGCTGAGGTCTATGACGGTTTTCCCTTTTTCATAAAATCTCATGGCTGTCGGCGCCGCTTCGGTGTGCGGCAGGCACAGAAAAACCGCGTCGCTGTCATCTATGACGGCAGCTGTCAGTTTTTCGGTGACAAGGCCGCTGCGGGAGGCCTTCTGTATGTCGGATATCTTCACACCCGGGCTGCGGGAAAGAAGATGTTTCACGGACACCCCGGGATGCCTCAAAAGTATCCTCAGGAGTTCTTCTCCCGTAAAACCCGTCACCCCCGCTATTGAGACCTTTATCATATCAGTGCGATGGCGGCGCGCAGAAATAAGGCCGCCGCGCCAAGCGTGAAAATCACTATAGCCGGAGCGGCAAAGACAGCAAGGGCGCCGACGGAAGAAAGCCTGTAGTGAAACATCAGGACTTTAACCTTCAGCGCGAAACTCCAGACATAAATCATAACGGCCAACAGGGCGAACGCCCCCGGAAACGCGGCGAAAAGCGTGCCGGAGAGTATCCGGGCCGCCGGTAAGAAAAGAAAAGGCAGCTCCGCGAAGGGCAGCAGCCGGAACAAATCCGTCACCGCTCCTCTGCCGCCGGCGGCATGAGCGAAAAAATGAAGCATCGCCGCGGCGCTGATCCATCCGAATAAAATGAACGGCAGAAGAAGAACAAAATCGGCAGAGGCAAAACCGAAGGCCGTGAACTGGAAAAAGCGGCAGGCTGTAAAAAAAATCGCCGAGTCCGCGAACGAATCGCGGCAGTCGTCCGCGTCCCATGAGACAGAGGGTGAGAAAATGAGTGAATAAAAATTTGCCGTCGTCATAACAGCAGTTTCCTGAAAAATTCCGGCAGCGCGAACGAAGAGCTCTGCGGCACCTCCGGAACAATTCCTAAAAACCTCTCCATTGGCGTCCTTCCCTCCACTATTTTAACAGGCCCCTTGATCCCCGCCATCGCCTTGGCGGCGTCAATGGCGGCGTTGAGATTACCGCTTTTGTCAGCAAGACCGTTTTTCATGGCCTGCGCGCCGGTAAACACCTGACCCTGGGCCAGCGCTTTGAGTTTTTCCATGGGGATATTCCGTCCGTCCGCCACAGTTTTTAAGAACTGGCCGTAAGCGTCGTCTATCATTTCCTGCAGGAGCTCTCTCTCCTCGCCGGTCATCTCCCTGTAATAAGCGCCCATGTCCTTGTATTTGCCGCTTTTAACAACATCCGGCTTTATCCCTATCTTTTCAAGCAGTTCCTCCCAGTTTGAAGAGCCCATTATAACACCGATTGAGCCCGTGATCGTGCCGGGGTTGAGATAGATCGCGTCAGCGACGGAGGCTATGTAATAACCGCCGGATGCGGCGACATCGCCGAGCGAAGCCACTACCGGGATACCCTCTTCTTTGCATTTCATTATCTCTTCCACGATTTCCTGACAGGCGCCGATGGTTCCGCCCGGAGAATTTATCCTGAGGACAATGGCCCGCACCTTTTCCTTTCTGAGAAACGATATCTGTTCCACCCACCTGTCACTGCCCCGCAGGCTGAACAGAGTACTGCCGCCGGGCGGGACAACGGTTATCATACCATAAATCTTGACAAGGCCTATTTTGTCTTTCCCCGCGAAGGCCGGAGACTCATCGTGTTCACGCCACTGGCTGAAAAGCGCAGCGAGCACGGAGGCCAGCAGCAGGAAAAGGAAAGCGTAACTCAGCAGCCTTTCGCCTGGTTTAATGGGAGATGTTTCAGTTGCCATAATATGCACCATTCTACGAAACTATTTTACTTTTTGCAACTTATTTGTTAAATCATAAGCCGGCCGGAGTGGTGAAACTGGCAGACACGCATGGCTTAGGACCATGTGCCTCAGGGCTTGGAGGTTCGAGTCCTCTCTCCGGCAAAACTGTGTATTTGTTTGCAGGAGCGGCAGATTTTGGAACACGCGGGCCGTAATTCGAGCCGCGAAAACATAACGGAGGTTATTAAGTGGAAGGCGTAAAAATTTCGGAAAAAAGCAAAACAGTAAAACAGTTGAATTTCATAATAGATGAGCAGAGCGCCGCCGCGTCGCGAAAACACGCGCTTCAGCGTATAGGCAGATCAGTGCGGATAGAAGGTTTCCGCTCGGGTAAAGCTCCTGCCGCTCTCATAGAAAAGAATTTCGGCGAGGACATCAAAAACGCCCGGGAGAGCTATCTTCTGTCCGACAAAGTCTATAAGGCATGTGACGAGCATAAAATAATCCCGGTCGCGCCGGCCAAACTCACCGAATTCAAATGGGACGGGGATATGCCCGTAAAATTCTCAGTGGAAGTGGAAGTAATGCCCGAATTTGATGTGAGCGGCTACAAAAAAATAAGCATCAAGGAACCGGCGACTGCCGTAAGCGGCGAGGAAGCGGAGAAAGCCCTGCAAAGCCTCCGGGAAAAGGCCTTCTCACTGGAAAAAACAGAACTCTCAAAAGCCGAAAAAGGCATGTTCATCAAATATGACCTTGAGGTGACGCACAACGGAGAAGTCCTGAAAAAAATGAGCAGGAAGAATCTCACGGCTGAGCTGGATGAGAAGAAGATATTTCCGCCTCTCTGGCCGGCCATACTTAAGCTCAAAAAAGGTGAGGCAGGGGATATTAAATTCACCGCGGATAAAGACTTTAAGCCCGCGGAATTCGCCGGAAAGGAATTGGGCTACCGCACACTCATCACCGAAATCCTTGAGAAAAAGCTCCCTGAGCTCGATAACAGTTTCGCTTCGCTTTTCGGGGCAAAAGATCTCGGAGAGCTCCGGGAATCGCTCAAAAAACGCATGGCCCTGGAAAAAGAAGCGGAGAAACACAGGAGCGTGAGGGAGCAGATATCCGCGGCTCTGCTGAAAAAAAATAATTTTGAGCTGCCCGCGTCCCTGGTAGAACAGGAAAAAAAATCATTGAGTGAACATTTGAGTAAACAGTACCCCGGTGAAGACCTAAAAAATTTCCAGGCTCAGATAGAGAAAACAGCCAACGAGAATCTGAGGATATCTCTGATCCTCGGAAAAATCGCGGAAAAGGAAAAAATAACGGTTACGGAAGAAGAAATGAAAGAGAAGCTCGGAAAAAATTATTCGCCGAAACACGGTGGAATGAAAGAGGCGATGTTGACTGACAAAATTTTTGATTTTATAATAGGGGAGGGTAATATAAAATGAACGCTCACTCAATGCTCATTCCCATGGTGGTGGAGGCAAGCAGCCGGGGCGAAAGGGCCTACGATATTTTTTCGCGCCTGCTCAAGGAAAGAATAATATTTCTCGGCTCGCCCATTGACGACGGCGTGGCTAATCTCATCATAGCCCAGCTGTTATTCCTTGAATCACAGGATAAGGAAAAAGAAATTTCAATATACATCAACAATCCCGGCGGCATCGTCACCAGCGGGCTCGCTATTCTGGACACGATGAACTTCATACACAATCCAATCGCCACATACTGCCTCGGACAGGCGGCATCCATGGCGGCTGTGATACTCGCCTGCGGCATTAAAGGCAAACGCCGGGCTCTGCCCAACGCCCGGATAATGATACACCAGCCTCTGGGCGGGGTACAGGGCCAGGCGACCGACATAGGTATCCAGGCCAAAGAAATACTCCGGATGAAACAGCATCTGAACGAGATACTCGCCAGAGCCACAGGCCACGACATTGACAAAATAGAAGAAGACACGGAGAGAGATTATTTTATGACAGCCGACGAGGCTCTCGCCTACGGTATTGTCGATGAAGTGATCAAAGACAGGAAGTGACCGGAGGTTATAGCATGATTTACACAGACATACCGGTGATAGCGGTAAAGGACACAGTTATTCTTCCCTTCAACAGAATGCCTATTTTTGTGGGCAGGGAAAAATCAAAGAAAGCGCTTGAAAAAGCCATGGAGGGAGACAAATACATCTTTTTCACCGCTCAGAAAAATCCCAAAAAAGATGACCCCCAGTTCGCTGATATTTACAGCGTGGGCTGCGTGGGCAAGATACTCCAGTCAATCAAGGATAATTCCGGAGGATATAAGATACTGATCGAAGGGATTGAGCGCGCTACACTTGAATCCCTTTCCGACAGCGACGGCCCGTGGACGGGAAACATCACAGCTCTGCCCCTCAAATTGCCGGTGTCCCCGAAGACAGACGCTCTTTTTGAGGCGCTGATAGGCGAGTTTAAGAAATACAGCGAACTGGCCGGAAAAATACCGAAAGAGATCATAGATGACATACTTTCCATAAACGAGCCGGCAAAAATAATATACCTGATTATCGGCTATATGCCCGTGCGATTGGCGGAAAAACAGAAGCTGCTTGAGAACAACAACCCCGGTGACCTGGTGATGAAACTCATAAAAATGCTCGTTTCCGAGCGGGAATTCATGCTGGTGAAAAAAGACATACACGAGAAAGTGCACAGCAAGATACAGAAAAATCAGCGTGAATATTTCCTCTCTGAAGAAATGAAGACGATTGAACAGGAGCTGAATAAAAACAGTCCGAACAAAGAATACGCGGATTACCTGAAGAAAATTAAAGAAGCCGGAATGCCCGGGGCGGCGAAAAAACAGGTGGAAGAAGAGCTTGACAGACTGTCAAAGATGATGCCCTATTCCCCCGAATCCACGGTTGTGCGCACCTACATAGACTGGATGATATCCATGCCATGGAACAAAAAAACCACGGACAACATGAGCATTGACAATGTGCAGAAGGTGCTTGAGGCCGAGCACTGGGGCCTCAAAAAATCAAAAGAAAGGGTGCTTGAATATCTGGCCGTTTGTAAATTGAACAAGAAGATAAAGGGCCCCATTCTATGTTTCACCGGCCCCCCCGGCACGGGAAAAACTTCCTTTGCCCGCTCCATAGCGCGATCCATGGAAAGAGAATTTGTCAGGATTTCGCTGGGCGGGGTGAGAGATGAGGCCGAGATACGCGGCCACCGCAGAACATACATAGGTTCAATGCCCGGCAAGATAATACAGTCACTTAGGAAAGCGGGCTCAAAGAACCCTGTTTTCCTGATAGACGAGATAGACAAGATCGGACAGGATTTCCGGGGCGACCCTTCCTCGGCGCTGCTTGAGGTGCTGGACCCCGAACAGAACAACAGCTTCTCCGACCATTATCTTGACACTCCCTTTGACCTCTCCGATATAATGTTCATCACCACGGCCAACACCACCTACACGATCATACCCGCGCTGAAGGACAGAATGGAAATCATAGAGTTTCCCAGCTACACCCAGCCGGAAAAGATGGGCATAGCCAAGAATTTCCTCATACCGAAACAGATAAAGGAAAACGGACTGACAAACTATAATATCTCGTTCACTGATTCGGCTGTCGAGTACCTGATAGACTCTTACACACAGGAGGCCGGCGTCAGAAACCTTGAGAGACAGATAGCGACGGTGCTGAGGAAAACAGCCAGAAAACTTGTTCAGAAAAAATTAAAAAGCCCCGTTAAAATAGATCATCAAATCGTGCGGGAGCTCCTCGGATACGAAAAACACAGGCATGATGAGGGCAAGGTGAACAGTGTCGGCATCGTCTGCGGCCTGGCCTGGACAGAGGTCGGCGGAGAAGTGATAAGCGTTGAGACCGTGCTCATGAAGGGAAAAGGAAACCTCATACTGACCGGACAGCTCGGCGAGATCATGAAGGAATCCGCCCAGGCGGCGGTTTCATATCTGCGGGCGAACGCGAAAAAGCTTGGAATACCCGAGAACTTCATGAAAAACAGCGATGTCCACATACATGTCCCCGAGGGAGCCATACCCAAAGACGGCCCTTCCGCGGGCATCACGATAGCGATATCGCTTGTGTCGGCTATCCTCAAACAACCGGTCAGAAAAGACCTGGCCATGACGGGAGAGATAACGCTTTCCGGAAGGGTGCTGCCCATAGGCGGGCTGAAAGAAAAAGCTCTCGCGGCGTTCCGGGAAAAAATCAAAACCATTATCATCCCTGACAAGAACAAAGCCGAGGTGGAGGAATTCTCCGATAATGTAAAGAAAGGCCTTGACATCATAGCTGTGAAAACAATAGACGAGGTCATAAAAGCGGCCATAGACAGGCCGGCAAGGCCGAAGAAAAAAGCTGAACCCGAATCGACGGGACCGGAAAAAGTAAAAGCCTCGGCCCACGCCAGGGCATAAGTAATGCAGGAGGGACTTTCCAGTCCCGATAATAAAAAAGGAGCAAGTTAATGAAAAAGGAAATCCTGTTTTCACCGGGGCCCACAAATGTGCCCTCGGAGATCCTGTTGGAAGGCGCGAAAAGGACCATCCACCACCGCACCAAAGCTTTCACGGCAATGCTGGAAAAGGCGGAAAAAGGCCTGGCCGGAGCTTTTGACACCAAGGGCGATGTTTACATTCTCACTTCTTCCGGAAGCGGCGGGATGGAGACGGCTGTCGTCAATTTTCTATCCCGCAACGACAATGTGCTAATACTCAACACCGGAGCTTTCGGCAGAAGATGGGCCAATATAGTGAAGGCCTACGGCATTATGGCGGATGTGCTGGAATATCCGTGGGGAGAGTCCTTTAAGCTGCGGGATGTGGAAGCAAAGCTCAAGGATAAAAAATATAAAGCCGTCCTCTGCCAGCTGGGAGAAACCTCAACTGGAACCGTCAACGACATCAAAGCCCTCGGCGGCATAATGCCCAAGGACACTCTTCTCATCGTTGATGCCGTAAGCAGCCTGATGACGGAAGAATTCCACATGGACAAATGGAATGTGGATATCTGTGTGAGCGGCTCGCAGAAAGGCCTTATGATGCCTCCGGGACTCGCTTTCATCGCTTTGCGAAAAGGCCTTGATGCAGAACTGGGCAAAGGTGATCTGCCGAGTTTTTATTTTTCGCTCGTACATGCGAAAGCTTCCAGAGAAAAAGGCCAGACGCCCTGGACGCCGGCCGTCAACCTAATCTACCAGCTCAACAAGGCGCTTGAGATGCTTAAAGAAGAGGGTCTGGACAATGTCATCCAGCGCCACAAAGACATGGCCTCCATCGCCCGCAAAACAGTCGTTGAAATGGGCCTGGAACTTTTTTCGTCGGCCCCTTCAAACGGCATCACGGCTGTCAAAGTGCCGGAGGGAATGGACGGTTCAAAACTCATAGAGCACATCTGTGAAAAATACGGTGTGAGATTCGCCAACGGCCAGAGGGAATACAAGGGAAAAATCATCAGGATAGCGCACATGGGTTATGTGACTGTCCCCGATATACTCATGGCTCTAAACTGCCTGTGGCTGGGGCTCAAAAAATACGGCTTTAAAGCCCGCCCGGGCGCGATCATCACCGCTCTTGAAACCGCCGCCGGGCTGGACAACAAATAAACTCAGTAGAAGCAGCATCCGCCGCGCTCGCGTTAAAAAATAAATTGAACGCGGACGACGGGCGGAGATATTTTTTCGCCGGAACCGAACACAATGGTTTTGCGGACAATCCGCGGGAATAATCCCAGAATATTTGTCTTCTTTTCATAGACGGCGGCTTTGGGCTGGGGGGCTTTTCCCCGTATGATTTCAGTTTTCAGAACTTCAAGGCCGGGCGGGAAATGAGCGGCGAAGCGGCTGAAAATTATATCCCCCGGATAATCGTTTATGAGTTTCACATCTATGTATTCGCAGAGAGATTCCACGCCCAGAGAGAGCGCGGGCGATGAGGAAAACTTGAGCTTTCTCTTGTAACCCTGGCCCGTCACAAAATCAAGGCCCGTCCTGCGCAGAGCCATGTCTATGTGCATCATTGTGTCCAGATGGCCCATCAGCACAAAGCTGCCCGTCTTGGAATATGTGATCCTTATTTTTATCATCTGCCTTCTATGAGATGCTTCACCTGATTGTAATCTTCTTCAAGCTCTTTTCGCGGCGCTATGTCTATTTTTTCCCAGGGAAGCGCGCCCTTTGAAAAATCCCTGCGGGCGTAAGAGTCCGCGTTCAGCCCCGCCTCTTCCAGCACTTTTATTTTTTCGGCGGAACTGTCTGTAAAAACAGCCGGCAAGCCTGAAAGAATCCCTCCGAGCCGCGCGTCACCGCGGGATAAGACGCTCTCCAAAAGAGCGTCTTCCACCGAGGGATGGCGAATATCAACACCCCTCAACTCCATTTTGAATCTTTTGAGTTTCTCCGCCATTTCGCCCGGGTTCCATAGAGGCACTCTCTCAAAGGGCGTGTGCGCGGCGGGAACAAAGGGAGAAAGTGTGAGCGTCACCTTCAAGCCTGTTTTTCTTATCTTTTTCACGGCCCTTATGTTTTCATCAATGTCCGCGTCCGTCTCGCCGGGAAGGCCCAGCATCAGATATATTTTTACATCCCTGAAACCGGCGGCTTTGATATCTCTCATCATCCGCTCAAATTCGTCGGGCGGGGTTATTTTTCCTATTATCTCCTGCATGCGGGGTGAGAAAGTCTCCGGCGCGAAAGTCAGATTCACCTGGTTGAGAGGGAGTATCTTCATGACACAGTCAATGGATCTCCTCTCCGGCCGCAGCGACGGTATTTGCAGTGATATACCCCGCTTCCTCAAAAACGGTATTATGCTCTCAACGACTTCTCCGATGTGCGGATATTGCGGACTGCTCAGAGAGCTCAGCGACAAACCTTTCCAGCCCGTGTTCGCGAGAGAGGCAAATATTATTTCTTTGAGCTCCTCAAGCGGCCTCACGCGCAGGGGAGAATAAAACCTTTTAGCCTCGCAAAAACGGCAGTTGTTGGGGCAGCCCCTCATCACCTCTATATCCAGCCTGTCCTGTAAAGTCCTTATGTTGGGAATAACGGGTTTGAGGGGATAATACTCACTCTTAAGGGGGCAATGCACTTTTTTCACGCCGCGGCTTTCGCCGGGAACATAAACCCCTTCAATGACCGCGAGCGCTTTCTTAACAGAAGCGCCTGCTGAGCCGGAAGAGGCGAGCGTATCCAGCATTTTTTCTATCACTTCTTCGCCGTCACCGACTATAAAAGCGTCAAAGAAATCCTCAACCGGCACAAAATTGGAAACACCCGGGCCGCCGGCGATGATGAGCGGATATGAGCCGTCGCGGCCGGTGACTGGGATACCCATAAGGGCGAAAAGCCCGGGAAGATCAAAAAAACAGCCCTTCGCCGGAAGAGTGATCCCCACCAGATCAAATTCCCGCGCCGCGCGGCCGGATTCAAGCGACAGAAATTTTTCTTTTCCCGAAACTATGGCCTCTCTCATATCAGACTCGGGCATGAAAGCGCGCTCGCAGAGGCTGTCTGTCCGGGAATTGATGATATGGTATAGAACGCTCATACCCAGCGACGACGCTCCCATCTGATAAACGGCGGGGCTGACAATAAGCGCCTTCAAAGGCGTTTTATTCCAGTCTTTTTTTATGGAAAACATCTCCCCGCCCGCGTACTGCGCCGGACGCTCATAAGTGAGCAGATTTTTAATTCTTTTTTCCAAGATATTCCCTGTTATTCAGTAACCTTTGGCTGTGGCGTAAATGTTCATCGCCATTCCCAGCATCATGAGATAAACGGCGGTGGCGGTCCCGCCGTAAGAAAGAAAAGGAAGCGGCAGCCCCGTTATCGGCATTATGCCCAGCGTCATTCCTATGTTGAGGAATGTCTGAAAAAACAGCACGCCGAATATGGAAAGAGCGAGGAATGTGCCCTGCTGATCAAGAGCCATAACCGCTATTTTGATTATCCGTGAAAAGAGGATAAAATATGCCAGCAGTATAAGAAAAGAGCCCACGAAGCCGAACTCCTCGGCGATTGAGGCAAACATAAAATCGGTGTATTTACCCGGCAGAAAACCCAGGCGCGCCTGGGTGCCCCGGCGGTAACCCTTTCCTCTGACCTTGCCGGAACCTATCGCTATAAGGCTTTGGGAAAGATGATAGCCGGAGTGAAGCGTGTCTCTGGCGGGTTGCACAAAATTCAGTATCCTGTCTTTCTGATAGGGTCTGAAACCCGCGGCCACTTTATGGGAAAAAAACGCGCTAAGTAAAAAAATCCCGAAAAAAAACAGCACCGCGACATGGGCTTTCCTGATATGCATAAGAACGCGCATAAACACATACACCAGCGCAAAGGCCGCCGCCGCCATCTGCGCAAGCCAAATGAAAGCGTCAGGCCTCATGCAGAAAAAGATTATTTCGGCCGACACTATAGCCGTGATAACAGAGACAAATACAAGCAGGCCCGCATTCTGGCTGAAATAAAGGAACATAAACCATATAAAAATGAAGACCAGTCCCGTTCCCATATCCGGCTGTTTGAGCACAAGTAACAAGGGCAGAGCGGCGAAAGCGCTTAAAAATAATATTGTCCTGAAACTGTTTCTGGAACTGTAATTCCTGCTGAGATAATATGTCAGGAAAATAATCGTCGTGAATTTCGCGATCTCGGAGGGCTGAAAAACAATGAAGCCCGCTCCGAGCCACGAACGGGAGCCGTGCACGGAATACCCCGCCGCAAGCGTAAGGAGAAGAAGGATTATCCCAAGAACATAAAACACTATTGCCCTGAATCGCAGAAATGATTTGTATTTTGTAAATGCGAATATAACCATTCCGGCAAATCCCAGAAATATGGAGAACAAATGCCTGTAAAGCATATCGCCCGAAACATAAGATATGTTCTGGAGGCTCCCCATTACCAGCAGAAAAAGAGCAGGAATAAGTATCAGCGGGTCAAATCTTTTCATTTTTAATTTTTATATATTCTTCCCATATCGCGCGCGAGACAGGCCCCGCGACAGCGGCGCCTTTACCTCCGTGTTCAAGCACAACCGTGAGAGTGAAATCATCCAGCTCCCCGCCGCCGAATGATACAAACCAAGCGTGATCATCGCCGGAAGGGTTCTGGGCTGTGCCCGTTTTGCCGTAGATCTCCTCGCCCTCTATATTAATAACCCTGCCCGTGCCGTCGGTTACGACTTTGCGCATCGCTTCCTTCAGGAGCTTAAATACGCCCTCGCGCAGATTGTACTGCTTCACCTGTTCAGGGCGGGCTTCATACTCAATCCTGCCGTCGGGGGCAACAATTCTTTCCACAAGATATGGACGGTAAATCAGCCCTTCGTTTGCCACCCCGGCCACAGCCAGCGCCATCTGCAGCGGCGTTAACCACAAAAAGCCCTGGCCTATGCCCATGTTAATGGTGTCACCGGGGAGCCAGGCGCGCTTATGCGCTTTTTTCTTCCAGGCCGGCGTCGGTATAACGGTGGGAAGTTCCCCCTGAATATCTTTGAGGACATTGAGATCCAAACCCATCATACTCGCGTATTTAGACAAATTTTTGACGCCCGTCTCCAGAGCCGTGTTATAGAAATACACATTGCAGGATTGCGCAAATCCGTTCATAAAATCCATCTCGCCGTGGCCCTTTTCTTTCCAGCAGCTGAAATCCATTCGGCCGTATTTGAAGATTCCCTGACAATCTATTTTTTTATCAATGTCTATGGCCGACTCGTTCAAGGCGGACGCGGCGGTGATGATCTTGAAAACCGAGCCGGGCGGATATTTCATCTGTATGATTCTGTTGACAAGAGGCATTTCCGGCGAAGCCATCATGAACGAGACCTTGGCCGCGTCATCACCGAAAGCTCCGGGATCAAAACCGGGGGAACTGACAAAAAGAAGCACAGCGCCCGTTTTCGGGTTCATCGCCACAGCCGCGCCGGGACGGCCCTGAAAGGCCTCATAAGCTTTTTTCTGTAAACGCGAATCAACGGTTATTGACAGCTCGTCGCCCGTGGAAGGGAGCACCCTCCCCTTGACCTCTATAATATCTCCGGCGGCTGTCACTTCCACTATCTCGCCTCCGGGAGAACCGAAAAGATAACTGTCAAAAGTTTTTTCAAGGCCTGATTTCCCATGAAGAGAACCGGGATAGGAATAACTCATAGCCCGCGCGCGGTCCGGCAGAGTTTCGCTCAGATATCCCGTCACATGGCTGAAAATATGTTCATGGGGATAGAATCTTTTTGGGGATTTGATAATTCTCAATCCGGGGTACTCGTTTATGACCGAGGCCATCGCTATCAGCGGGCGCCCCTTCAGATCGCGTATCAGTGTTTTGAGAATCTCCCCTTTTTTCAGAGATCTGGTCAGAGAATCTTCCATGCTCTTCAGAGAAACACCGGTAATCGCGCGAACATCATTTTTAATTTTAGCGGAAAGCGACCCCTGAGAGACAAGATCGTATGATATATAAGTAGCGGCGACTGTCCTGCCGTCGGAAGAAATAATACGCCCCCGGTTGGGCGGCACGATGAACCTTTTAAGATAATTGTCCCGGGATCTTTCCGAGAAGGTGAAGCCCTTTAATATCTGCACCTGAAACAATCTTAAGAAGAGCAGAAGAAAAAGCGCTATAAAAGCCACCTGTATCGCCCTGATGTATTTGACGAAATAATCCCATCCCCTGTCCTTATACCACATATCAGCGCATCTGTTTGCGGTTTTTTAAAACCGTGTTAAACAGCGCCGCCAGTAAAATCCCCGTTATCACAGCCCGCGGCAGCAGCCCCGCTAAAGACGGGATATTTATGGGTATGAAATTATGAAATAAAAACAGGAAAAGAAAATGAAACACGGATGCCGAAAAGCCGAGAATGAATTGCCCTCCGAAACCGGCCATGTCAAAATTCTCGGAAAATTTTTTAACACCATAGACGATAATGAGAAAACTTATTGAATCAAAAGATAGGGGATGTCCGCAAAGAATGGATGAAACGGCGCCAAGCAGAAAAGCGTAAAGATAGCTGTGCGCAGCAGGGAGCTTTGAAGAAATAAGTATAATGCTAGCGATAAAAAGAGAGGGGCTTATATCGGGGAAAGTCCGCGGAGAGAGAGGGTTCAATAGAAAAATCTGCGCATAGGGGACAAGGAGCATAAAAAGAAATGTTATGAGTATATTCATTTTGTCAGCACAAAAAGATTCTCCGGCACATTCGCGTTATAGGCCGTCTCCACCGATATCGCGTATTCTCCCGCGCCGCCCTTATGGGCTTTGGTCACCACACCGCAGAAAATTCCCGGCGGGAACTTGGCGTCCCAGCCCGATGTAAAGAGCCTCTCGCCTTTATTTATGCTGACCTCTCTTGACGGCCAGACAAAATCAAGGGTACATTTACCTTCGGAATAACCCATGAGCACGCCCCAGAAAGAATTATTTTCATCCGTGACGGACACACGAAACGCTTTGTTGGATATCAGCACACATTCCGATACTGAATCCGAAATTTTTTTTCCAATAACACCGGCCAGCACCCATCCTGGCGGCCTGTATGAAAAAAGCGGATCGCCCTCCTGATAAGCTCCGTTATAATTTCTGAGAAGTAAAATATTCGCGTTTTTCCCTATATTACCGTACGGAAAAACAGGCAGGAGCTTTGATTTGGCCGGAAAACCCGACGGGGCAAATTTGTCGCTCAGCGCCTCTTCTATTTTTTTTCTTTTCTCCAGTTCTTTTTCAAGCTGCAGAATTGTATAACCTTTTTCAAATAATTCCTGCTCGCGGGCGCGCAGCCTTCTGTCCATGGCGGCAAGATTAAAAAATTTACCGGGGAAATGAGAGAGGTCGAGCAGCGCCTCGCGGCTTTTCGCATAAGGCGTGTAATAGATGTATTTGGTGAAGAGCCTTATCTCTTGCGTTTTACGGGCGGGAACAATGAAACAAAGGAACGCTGACAGAAAGAGAAAGATGATAAAAAAAATCTTCCCCCTGTCGCTCTCATGCATATTCCTTCTGGGCTCTCTTTATCTCTTCAAGAGTTTCAAGATATTTCCCCGCGCCAAGCGCCACGCAAACCAGAGGATCCGGAGCGCGCCGCACGGAAAGATATGTTTCCTGCTGTATTAGATTCTCAAGGCCTTTGAGCAGCGAACCGCCGCCGGCCAGCACTATGCCGTTCTCAACAAGATCGGATGACAGCTCGGCGGGCGTCTCTTCAAGAGTCGCTTTAATCGCGTCCACTATGCGTTTTACCGGCGCCGAGAGCGCCTGCCTTATATTCTGGGAACTGACCTCTATGGTTTTGGGAAGCCCGGAAACCTGATCGCGGCCCTTCACATTCATCTTCAATTCATCCTCGAGAGGGAAGGCAGAACCCACATTGATTTTTGTCTGTTCGGCCGTACCCTCGCCTATGAGAAGGTTATGCTTTTTCTTGAAAAAATCTTCTATGGCCTCATCCATAGCGTCACCGCCCACCCTGACAGAGCGGGATATCACCATCTCGCCCAAAGATATCACGGCCATTTCTGTTGTGCCGCCGCCGATATCAACTATCATCCTGCCCGAAGGCTCGGCAATCGCCATGTCACTGCCTATGGCCGCGGCCTTGGGCTCTTCTATCAGATATACCTCTCTGGCCCCCGCGCCTTCGGCGGCTTCCTTGACGGCCCGCCGCTCAACCTGGGTGATGCCGGAAGGCACGCCTATCACGACGCGCGGCCTGAGAAAACTGAAAGAGGTCTGGGCTTTCTTTATAAATCTGGATACCATGCGCTCTGTGGCGTCAAAATCAGCGATAACGCCGTTTTTGAGCGGCCTCAAAGCTATGATGCTGGCCGGAGTTCTGCCGAGCATACGCTTGGCCTCAACGCCCACGGCTATCACCCTGTCATGAGCGGTGTCTATCGCGACAACGGACGGCTCCTGAAGAACAATACCCCTGCCTTTTACATAAACCAGCGTATTGGATGTTCCAAGATCCATGCCTATGTCGTTATTAAAAAGACCTTTTAAAAATTCTGTCACTTTGCTCATTGGGGATCACTCCTTCTCAATGCTTCATTTAACCAATTCTATTCTGCATATCTCAGCGCCGTCGCCCTGCCGGTTGCCCATGCGTATAATCCTCGTATAACCGCCGGGTCTGTCTTTATACCTGACGCATAGCTCTTTAAAAAGCTTGGCCAGAGCCGGGCGCGATTTTATGTGCTTGGCGGCCTCCCGGCGCGGATGTATTCCGGAGCCCTTCGCTGTCGTTATAAGTTTCTCCACAAAACCCCTGAGAAACTTGGCTCTGGATACAGTCGTTTCTATCTGCTCGTTCATTATCATGGTCTCGGCCATGCCCCTCATCATACTAAGCCCGTGAGCGGCGTTCACTTTTAAATTTTTCATTTTAAAGAAACCTCTATGCCTTCTTTTTTTGCGAACTCTTTCAGCGCCTTTTTCAATTCCGTCAGTGACTTCGGACCGAAATTCGGAAATGTGCCGAATTCTTTCTCACTGTACTTCAGGAGTTCCTTCACAACAGATATTTTTTTCGTGCGCAAAGAATTGAGTATCCTCGTGGAGACTCCGAGCACCTCTATCGACTGCTCAAGCGCGTCGGTGTTAGCCGCGGCCATCCCGGAGAGCGCTTCTTCCTCCTGCTCGGCGGGTTTGACAAAAACCTCAGCGCATTTTCTCAAAATAGAAGCGCTCTTTTTCAGAGCATCTTCCGGAGAAACGGTGCCGTCGGTTTTGATCTCAAGAATCAGTTTGTCAAAATTCGTCACCCTTTTCACCCTTGTGTTTTCCACCGTATAGGACACCTTTTTTACCGGGGAATAATCAGCGTCCAGCGGGATAAAGCCCACATCCACGCTCTGTGAGCGGGCCTCCACCGGCAAAAATCCTATTCCTTTTGTCACCTCTATCTCAACAGTCATTTTTTTGGGCTTATCCTGGGTAAAAAGATACGCTTCGGGGTTGGCCAGCTCAACGCCGGCGACAAGCTCTATATCTTTTCCCGTTACCGCGCCCTTTGAAGAAGTGTTGAGCGATAGAATGACTTTTTCATCGTTGGCCAGAGAAAATCTTAATTTTTTAAAGTTGAGTATGATCTCCACCACATCCTCTTTCACGCCGAAAATAGAGGAGAACTCGTGCTGCACTCCCGATATCTTTATGCCGCTGACAGCGGCTCCGGCCACTGAAGAGAGCAGTATCCGACGAAGTGAATTGCCCAGTGTATAGCCGAATCCCCTTTCAAAAGGCGCTATGGTAAAACTCCCGTAATTCTCCGTAGCCGTTGCCTCGTCCAGGACATATCCTTCGGGTATGATAAATTCTTTCATCTTTCCTCCCTGCCTGCCGGTAGGCAGGCTTACCTTGAATAAAATTCCACTATAAGACGGTGGTCTATCCCTGCCTGTATCAGATCTTCAGAAGTGATATCTCTGTCAATAGTACCTGTGATCGTCTCTTTATCCA
>PEUP01000014.1:33567-51086 GCA_002780705.1 Elusimicrobia bacterium CG03_land_8_20_14_0_80_50_18
AGAATCTATCTTCCTGCCGCTGTCGGTCAAAGTCACCTTGTCCCCTGTCTTGAGTTCCCGGGAAGGAATATTGCAGACTCTTCCGTTCACCTTGACAAACCTGTGACCCACGAGCTGCCTGGCCTGCGGAAGACTGGATGTAATTGTCAGCCTGTAAACCACATTATCCAGCCGGCGGCTCAGGGCGCTGAGAAGATTCTCACCCTTGATGCCTTTTTTACGGGACACATCTTTAAACACTTTCCTCAGCTGTCTTTCCCCCAGCCCGAACAGTATCCTGGATTTCTGCTTTTCCTGGAGATGCACGGCGTATTCGGATTTCTGTTTACGGAAAGTTTTCGTTCCTCCGGCGCCGGGCGTTTCTTTCCCCACAGGGCATTTAACCGACCAGCAGCGATCTCCTTTTAAATAAAGTTTCTCTCCGTATTTTTTACAGAGTTTACATTTCGGCCCCGTATATTTTGCCATTCTGATTCCCCCTTACACTCTTCTCTTTTTTTTCGGCCGGCAGCCGTTATGCGGAATGGGCGTTATATCCCTGACGGAAGACACTCTGATACCCGCGCCCTGAACAGATCTTAATGCCGATTCCCTGCCGGAGCCCGGGCCGTTCACATAAACGTCCACTCTTTCCATTCCCATTTCTTTGGCTTTTTGTGAAGCTGTCGCGGCCACAACCCCGGAAGCGTAAGTGGTGCCTTTCCTGGCGCCCTTGAATCCGTTCGCGCCGGCGGATGACGACGCTATGACATTCCCTTTCATATCCGTCACGGTCACGATGGTATTGTTGTAGCTGGTCAGAACATAAATCTTGCCTTCCTTCACATGAATTTTTCTTTTCTTTGTTGATGTTGTAGCCATTTATATTACCCCTTCTTCGGCGCTTCTTTTTTGGATGCCATCACGGTTTTCTTCTTGCCTTTTCTCGTGCGCGCATTGGTCCTCGTGCGCTGACCCCTCACGGGAAGGCCCTTCCTGTGTCTGATTCCCCTGTAACATCCTATCTCCATGAGCTGTTTGATATTGCCCTGCACCTCACGGCGTTTATCGCCTTCCACCTTATAATTTTCATTGATTATTTTCTGGATTTTCGCCACTTCCGCGTCTGACAAATCTTTAATCTTTTTGGAAGCGTCCAGGCCGGCAGCCCCAATTATAGCCATAGCGGTCGTCTTCCCTATACCGTAAACATAACTCAAACCAACCGCCAGATTTTTATTCAGCGGCAATTCAATCCCCGAAATCCTTGCCATATAATATCCCCCTGTGCCGCTATAGCGGTATTTCTTTAATCAAAACTCAGCCCTGCCTCTGCTTGTGCTTCGGGTTTTCGCATATAACTCTCACGACGCCTTTTCTTTTGACGACCTTGCACTTATTACAGATGGGCTTCACCGATGCTTTCACTTTCATTGCGTTTCTCCCTGGTTGCGGTTCGTGTTCTCCCTGAAAACTATTCTTCCTTTGCTGAGATCATATGGAGAAAGCTCCACCTTCACCCTGTCTCCCGGGAGAATTTTTATATAATGCCTTCTTATTTTTCCGGATATATGAGCCAGCACCTCGTGGGCCTCATCAAGCTGCACTTTAAAAACGGCGTTACCCAGAGCCTTCACGACCATTCCGTTCATCTCTATTTTTTCTTCTTTGGTCATGCGGTCAAAATCTCAGCTTCTCCGTCAATAAGCGCAACCGTGTGTTCAAAATGAGCCGAAAGACTTCCGTCGGAAGTACGCGCGGTCCAGCCGTTGTCATCTATTGAGACTTCCCAGCTTCCCGCGTTTATCATGGGTTCAATAGCGAACACCATGCCGTTTTTGAGCTCCGGACCTGTGCCCGGCCGGCCGTAATTCAATATCTGCGGATCCTCATGAAGCTCCAATCCTATACCGTGGCCCGTAAACTGACGAACAACAGAGAAACCGTTTTTTTCCGCGAAAGATGCGACGGCGTGCGATATATCCCCGAGATGATTACCCTTTTTAAACCGGGCGATACCCTCGCGGAGAGACTGCTCCGTAACATCCATCAGGTTTTGCGCCTCCGAGGAGGCATCGCCGGCGGCGGCGCTGATAGCCATATCCGAATAATAACCACCGAGGATAAGGCCCATGTCCACGCTGACAATATCCCCGGGCTGGAGCATATAATCCCCCGGTATACCGTGAACCACCTCATCATTGACGGACACGCATATGCACGAGGGGAAACCCTCCCGCGTAAAAGCCGGCTCCGCCCCGTTAGAATAAATAAATTCCTCGGCCAGAGCCGCAAGCTGGCCAGTGCGTCGGCCCGCTGTTATGTGTTTTCCTATCATATCACTCATTTTCTTCAATAGTTTACAGCTTTTCCTGATCCCTTCTATCTCTGAGGCTGTCTTAATTTTTATTATCTAAGGCCTCCGTGATCCTCTCAAATATCTCCCCGGGACTGCCCGTCCCCGGCACATTCATGAGGATATTCCTCTTCTCGTAAAATTCTTTGAGAGGCGCGGTTTTGCGCGCGTATTCCTCTATCCTCTCCCTCACCGTCTCTTCCGTGTCATCGCTTCTCTGAAGAAGCCGCGCGCCGTCCGCGGGGCATCGCCTGTCTTTTATATCGTCTGTGTACACATTGAAATCTTTTCCGCAGACAGGACAGGAAAATCTTCCGAGAATCCTTTTTGTCACCTCGGGGGCGTCCACATCCAGGAAGATCACGGAATCCACTTTCTTCCCGTATTTCTCAAAAAGACCGTCAATCGCTTCCGCCTGCCTGACGGTCCTGGGAAATCCATCCATCAGAAATGAATCTTCATTTTTTATTCTTTCCTCTATGATCTCTATCATCGTATCATCATCCACCAGGTGACCGGCTTCCAGTATGGACTTCACTCTTTTTCCGAGTTCAGTGCCGGAGGCGACATTTTCACGCAGAATCTCTCCCGTGCCTATGTATGTCAGATGCAGGGAAGCGCAGACCTTTTTTGCCTGAGTGCCTTTGCCGGATCCGGGAGCTCCCAAAAAAATACAGATCATTTTATGTTAAAATACCTCCCTTTCAAACGGCTCTTTTTCAGCAGACCGTCATAATGCCTCATTATCAGCTGGGACTCAACCTGACCCATTGTGTCAAGCGCCACGCCGACGATAATAAGCAGCGCCGTACCGCCGAAATAAAAAGGCATGTTGAAATTCCTGAGTATCATCGGCACAATGGCTATAAAGACGACAAAAATCGCGCCCACCAGTATTATTCTGTACATCACCGTCTTTATCTTGTTCGCTGTCTGTTCTCCCGGCCTGACACCGGGGATAAAACCTCCGGATTTTTTCAGGTTATCGGCTATGTTTTTCGGGTCAAATGTGAGCAGTGTGTAAAAATAGCAGAAAGCCACTATCAGCACCGCGTAAACAACGATATAGACCATGTTTCCCGGAGAGAAAAACACCTGAATCTTTTCAAAGAGCGCGGAGCCGGGGAAAAACTGGCCTATCATGAGAGGAAAACTCATAAAAGCCATGGCGAAGATCACCGCGATGACTCCCGAAGATTCCACCTTGAGAGGGAGATATGTGCTCTGCCCGCCGTACACCTTGCGACCGACAACACGCTGAGCGTACTGTATCGGTATACGCCGCTGGGCCTCTTCTATAAAAACGGTAAGAGCCAGGATTGCCAGCATAAAAATTCCTATAAGGGCCAGGCCGAAAAGTGATATCTCATCCGTCCTCAAAAGCGAGTAAGTGTTCTGAAGTCCTGACGGAAAACCCGCGACAATGCCCGCGAATATTATAAGCGATATACCGTTGCCGATGCCGGATTCCGTTATCTGCTCACCCAGCCACATGACAAGCATTGTGCCGGTGAGCATGGTGACGACCAAAAGCAGCCGGAACCCGAAACTTGTAAACATCAAAACGGCTTCACCGCCGGGAGATTTCATGCTCTGTATCCAGTATGTCAGGCCGAATGCCTGCACGGAACCGATTATGAGAGTGGCGTAACGGGTCATCCTTGTTATTTTCTCTCTGCCGGGCGCGCCTTCTTTGGAAAGTTTCTCAAGATACGGCACCGCCGTTTGCAAAAGCGACATAATGATCGAGGCATTGATATAGGGCATTACGCCCAGCGCGAAAATGGAGAGCCTCTCCATGGCGCCTCCGGAAAACATATTCAAAAATCCCATGACGCCTTCCTGTCTGGCGAAGAAAGCCTGAAGAGCCCCGGCGTTAACGCCGGGAAGCGGAACGGTTGTTCCCACCCTGTAAACAGCCAGAATGAGAAAAGTGAATCCTATTTTCCTTTTGAGGTCCTGAACTTTAAAAATATCGCCGAAAGTATTGATCATTTATGCTCAGGGGCCAAGTGACTCTCCTTAACAGGGGTCGCCTTTTCACTTTTTTCTTGAGCTGCTTTTTTTTGATTCGGGCATATGCCGCCGGCCTCAATTATTTTTTTCGCCGCTCCGGAGGATACATTCTCCAGCAGCACACTGAAATTTTTACTCACCTTGCCTTTAGCCAGGAGCTTCACCCTGTTTTTGCCGGTCACTATTCTCTTTTTCGCAAGAGCCTCAACGCTGATCTCCGCTCCCGCGTCGAATTTGGCCTCAAGAACGGAAAGATTCACAATCTCGCATTTCACGGCGAAACGCCTGTTTGTAAAACCTCTTTTGGGAAGTCTCCTCACAAGAGGTATCTGTCCGCCTTCAAGAATAGTAAGATGTGTGCGGCCGCCGCGCGATTTCTCGCCTTTCAGGCCGCGGCCATTATATCTGCCGTGGACATGGCCTCTTCTTCTCTTCCTTGTTTTGGTGGCTCCGCTGTATGAGGGCAAACTTACAAACGCCATTATTTCTCCTTCTTCACGCTGGTGCCAGAGGTTGACTTTCGTGACTTATTTGACCGCTTTGGAGCATTGCCTTCCGCGGCATCGGGCGCTTCCGTTTCCCTGACCGAAGCGAACTCCTCTATACCCGGCACCTTTTTTTTGGAAACTTTAAGATTGAGCAGGCCGTCGAGCGCCGCGTATGTGACATTCACGATATTCTTGCTGCCGAGGCTTTTTGTCAGGATATCGCTTATGCCGCAGGATTCCACCACCGCTCGAACGGGGGCTGAGGCGATTATGCCTGTCCCCGGCCGGGCCGGTTTCAACAGCACTTTGCTGCGGCAGTGCACACCCGTTATGGTGTGCGGAATGGTGGAACCTTCCGTGTTAATTCTGACCATTTTCTCCTGGGCTTTTTTGCCGGCCTTATCAACCGCTATGCGCACGTCGGCGCCCTTTCTTTTTGCCACGCCGACTTTGCCCGCACCGTCACCGACAACACAGAGGGCGGTGAAAGACATTCTTTTCCCGCCCTTTACAACCTTTGACACCCTGGATATGTCCACGGTTTTTCTTATCAGATCATCTTCTTTTTTGCGAACAAAATTCATTTTGCCTTCCTAAAACTTCAGGCCGCCTTTTCTGGCGCCCTCCGCTACCTCTTTGATCACACCGTGATATTTGTACCCGGCCCGGTCAAACACGACTTTCTCAAAACCAAGTTTCCTGGCTTTCTCGGCTATCGTCATTCCGGCCGATTCCGCTTCTTTCCTGCTTTTGACACAGCCGCTTATCACCTTTAACTTCACATCATCAACAAGGCTGACAAAAACATTCCTGTTGCTCTTATTCACAACTATCCGGGGACTGTCTATCATGCCCTTTTTTAATTTTTTGATCACATGAGCGTGCCTGCGCGCCCTTTTAATTTCTTTTAGATTCTTTGTCATTTCGCATCCCCTGCTCCGGCCGCGGACTTACCGGCCTTCTTCCTGACGATCTCGCCTTCATACCGTATGCCCTTGCCTTTATAGGGTTCGGGCGGACACAGAGACCGGATTTCCGCGGCGGTTTTACCGAGTATTTCCTTATCAAAAGAGGTCAGGGTCAGGGCTGTCTTCACCGCGACGGCTTTCACCTCTTTGGGCAGCGGGAAAACCACATCACTGGAATAACCGGAAGCCACAATAAGGTCCTGGCCCTTGACGGTAAAACCGTAACCAACGCCCAATATGCTCATTTTTTTTTCAAAGCCGTCCTGAACGCCCTTCACCATGCTGCGCACTATTGAAGACACCGTTCCGAGCATCATCTTTCCGAAATTACTGTTTTCCGTTTTTTCAAAAGTGAGTTGCCCGTCTGCCAAAACAATCTTGACCACAGGCGCGAATTTTTTGCTTATCTCACCCTTCGGGCCTTTCACTTTTATTCCCGTGCCGCCATCCACAAGCTGCACATCCACTCCCCTGGGTATAACCACCGGCACTTTTGCTATTCTGCTCATATCACCAGAGGTAACAAAGGACCTCTCCTCCGCAGTTCGCTTTTTTGGCCGCCTCGCCGTCCATCACTCCGCGTGAAGTCGACATAATGCAGGTGCCGTATCCCTCAAAAACGACAGGGATGTCAGAAACGGCGGCATACTTTCTTCCGCTGAGCTTTGACACTCTTTCTGCTCCCCGCAGGACGGGTTTATTTCCCTCATATTTGGGGAACACCCTGAAAAAACCCTGCTTGCTGCCAGTGATCTTCTTGAAATTATCAACAAAACCCTGCTTTTCCATGATCTTGAGAATATCTCCCAGCATCTTGGAAGCCGGGAAATCTATATATGTCTTATTCCTCAGCAAGCCATTTTTGAAAGCCGCCAAAAAATCAGCTATTGGATCCTGACTCATTTATAACACTCCCTGCCTGCCGGCAGGCAGGCCTTTAATTCTTTCATTTTACCAACTGGCTTTCTTAATGCCGGGTATCTCTCCGCGGTGCGCCAGTTCCCTGAAGCAGAGACGGCACAAACCGAAATCACGGTAATAACTCCTCGGGCGGCCGCATCTAAGGCACCTGTTCTTTTCCCTTACACGGAACTTCTGCACTCTTTTGGATTTTTCAATTTTACATGTTTTAGCCATTATTTTTTAAACGGTACCCCCAGCATACCAAGATACGTTACCGCCTCCTCCACACTCGAGGCTTTGATACAACAAGTTATTCCGATACCAACGGTTTTTGTGATCTTTCTGATCTGCGTTTCGGGAAAAATAGCGATGTCCTTAAGGCCTATGCTGTAATTCCCCTCCTTATCAAAAGATTTATTGCTCAGTCCCCGGAAGTCCCTCATCCTCGGCACGGCTATGTTAATAAACCTGTCCACGAACTCCCACATACGGTCGCGTCGCAGCGTCACCACGCATCCTATGGCCTGGCCCTGTTTGGTTTTGAAATTTGATATGGCTTTTCTGGTTTTGGTGCGCTTGGCTTTCTGGCCGGTTATCCGCTCTATCTGAGTGACAGCCTCATCCAGATATTTGGCGTCCTCTTTCGCGGCGTTATGAGAGCAGCTGATAACGATTTTTTGAAGCCGCGGGGCCTGCATGTCGTTGACATAGTTATACTTCTTCACCATCTCCTTGACAACCTTTTTCTGAATATCTATAAAACGGGGAGTGTAGCCGGCGCTCATACTATTTCTCCGCATTTCTTGCAAAAACGCACCTTGCTGTCTTTGAGGTTTTTAAAACCCACCCTGGACGGCTCGTTACAGCGGGGGCATATAAGTTTAAGCGACGAACAGCTCACAGGTCTTTCCTTCTCCTGAATACCGCCCGGAGTGTTCTGGGTCGCTTTGGCGTGCCTTTTAACCATGGCGACCTTCGCCACCAGAGCCTTATCCGTAGAGGGGAAAACCTTGATTACCTCACTGATCTTGCCTTTATACTTTCCCTTCATCATCATAACCTTGTCTTTATTTTTCAGTTTTTTCATTTACACCACTTCCGGGGCCATTGATATTATTTTCATAAAGCCTTTTTCCCTGAGCTCCCTGGCCACCGGGCCGAAAATACGGGTTGACCGGGGCTCCAGCTTATCATCTAAAAGAACACAGGCGTTATCCGAAAACCGCACCCTTATGCCGTTAGCGCGCCTTACGGGAAAAGCCGTCCTCACGACAACAGCGCGGACGACTTCGCCTTTTTTAACCGCCGCGTTGGGCGCGGCTTTTTTTACCGAAGCTTTTATAAGGTCTCCCACGCGGGCATACCTTCTTTTTGATCCTCCAAAACAATGAATGCACATAACGATCTTGGCCCCTGAGTTATCACACACGGTCAGTCTGCTCATCAACTGGATCATTCTTTTTCTCCGGGGGATTCTCCTGCATCGGCTTTGACCACCCCTATCACCGTCCACTTTTTCAGCTTACTCATGGGCCTGGTCTCTGTCACCACAACCGTATCGCCGGCAACGGAAATATTCTTCTCGTCGTGGCAATGCAGTTTTTTGGTCTTGTTGAGCACCTTGCCGTATTTGCTATGCTTATACACTCTCTTTATCTCCACCACCCTTGTCTTGTCGTTCTTATCCCCTATAACGGTGCCTCTTAATTTCTTACGCATTTTTCCCTCCGCTCGCCGCCGCGGGCGCGATCGAGCGCGCCTTCTTTTTTTGAGCGGTCAAATAAGTCGAGACCCTGGCTATATTCTTCTTCACTTTGTCAATCTGCGAAATATCCTTGAGCGCGCGCTGTTTCTTTTTCATCCTCAGAAGCACGAGCTCCTTTCCGAAATCTCTGAATTTGTCTTCCAACTCAGAGAGCGACAATTCCGCAAACTTTATTTTTTTAGCCATCAGTGCCTCTCCACGATCCTGGTTTTAACGCCCAGTTTATGAGTTAACAATTTAAAAACCTTCTTCACTTCCGCTTCGGGGATACCCTCTATCTCAAACATCACCTGGCCGGGCTTGACAATCGCCACCCAGCCCTCAACGGCGCCCTTGCCTTTACCCATGCGCGTTTCGGCCGGTTTTTTCGTAATGGGTTTATCAGGGAACAGCCTTATCCAGATTTTCCCGGATTTCCTCACACTCCTGACCAGTCCGATCCTGCAAGCCTCTATTTGCCTTGCCGAAATTTGCTTAGCCGTGAGAGATTTAAGTCCCCACTCGCCGAAAGAGACCTCAACGGCGCGCGTGGCAACGCCGCGAATGCGCCCTTTCTGCACCTTTCTGTGTTTGACTTTTTTCGGAGCCAGCATTATTCCTTATCCTCATTATCAACAGGGGCTGCGGAAGCGTCCGCGCTTTCATCCGCGACCGGCACCACTTCCCCGGTTTTGAGCACAGGCCGGACATCAAGGTCTTTTATATGTATCCAGGTCTTCACTCCTATAACACCGTATTTGGTAAAGGCCTTTGAAAAACCGTAACTGATATTCTTGGCCAGCGACTGGAGCGGGACACTGCCGTCCTTAAACCATTCTTTCCTCGCTATTTCGTTCCCGCCGAGACGGCCCGAAACCATTATCTTAGCGCCCTTGGCGCCTTCGCTCATTATGTTCTTGACCATCCTTTTGCACACGCCGCGGAAGGGCATTTTCTTCTCCAGCTGCACCGCCACCATTTCCGCCACTATCGGAGCGTCAAGAAAAGGCTGTTTGATCTCGGCGACATTTATCTTCACTTCTTTGCCGATTGCCGCGCCTATGTCCTCGCGCAAAGCGTCTATGGTCACACCCTTCTGGCCTATTACCAAACCGGGGCGGGCCGTATAAATGGTTATAACAATCTGATTAGACGCTTTTTCAATCTCGATTTTTGAGACCTGTGAACGCCCGAGAGATTTGTTGACGGTATTTCTGATCTTCACATCTTCCATGATGAAATCAGCCGCGCTGCCTTTGACAAACCAGCGGCTGACCCAGTTTTTGTTAATGCCTATTCTGACACCGTAAGGATGGATCTTCTGGCCCATATCAGTTACCCGATCCCGTTAAAAAATTTATCATTTATTGCTCTCCATTGCTGACAAAGCCACTGTGATGTGACTTGACCTTCTTTTATACGGGCACGCGCGGCCGAAGGGCCCGGGCCTCATCCGTTTAAGCGCAGGCGCCGGTGTGGCGAATATGGTTTTCACAAACAATTTACCGGAACCCTGCGCGGCGGCTGAATTGAGCAGCTTCTTCACAACCACAGCGGCGGGGGTCTTCTTCACCTCAAGCTTGGCGACGGCGGTTTCAACATCCGCGCCCCTCACCATGTTCAGATAACGCTGTATCTTTTTAGGCGACAATCTCACATATTTTGCTGTTGCTTTGCATTCCATAATATTTATTTCTTCAGACCCACCGCGTCTCTTTTGCCCTGGCCGTGACCTTTAAAAAATCTCGTGGGCGAAAATTCGCCGAGCCGGTGCCCCACTATCGCTTCCGTCACATAGACAGGGATGAATTTTTTACCGTTGTGCACAAGAAAAGTCAGCCCCACCCATTCGGGTATTATAACGGAGGACCTTGCCCATGTCTTTATCGGCTGCTTCTTGCCAGCTTTTTTGTGTTTGGCTATCTTATCAAGCAAGCGCTCGTCAACATAGGGGCCTTTTTTGGTCGATCTGCTCATTATTTCCTCTTTTTCCTTCTGGCTATTATCAAAGCGCCCGAAGCCTTCTTGGGATTCCTGGTCTTAAAACCTTTCGCCGGTATGCCCTGCGGAGATCTCGGCACATTGCCGCCATGACTGCGGCCGCGGCCGCCGCCATGGGGATGATCCACAGCATTCATCGCCGTGCCGCGCACATGAGGCCTGCGGCCCGTGTGGCGCTTCGCTCCGGCGCATCCGAATTTTCTGCTTCCGTGCTCAATATTATCAAGCCGGCCTATTGTGGCCTGCGAGGCCGCGAAAACCTTTCTGATCTCACCCGACGGCATTTTTAAAACAGCATAAATGTCATCCTTGCTCATTATCACGGCAAAACCTGCCGCCGAACGCGCTATTTTTCCGCCTTTGCCGGGTATTATTTCTATATTATGAACGAATGTCCCTCCGGGAATACAGTTTAAAGGCATGGAGTTCCCCGGATGCAGGGCCGCCTGAGATTTGGACGAAATAACAGTCCTGCCCTTCTTCAAACCTTCCGGATGAAGAATATATCTCATCTCGCCGTCACTGTATTTTACGAGTGATATGCGGCAGCTCCTGCCGGGATCGTATTCAACGCTCTGCACTATTCCGGGCATATCCCATTTATCTCTTTTAAAATCTATGACCCTGATCCTTCTCTTCTGGCCGCCGCCGCGGAATCTAACCGTCACACGGCCGGTGTTGTTCCTGCCGGCCGAGGCTTTTGCGGGGATTGTCAGAGGGAGATGAGGTTTGACCCTTATCCTGTCCGTCGGCTCGGTCCTGCCGCGCCTGGATGATGTGGTGGGTTTATAATACTTCATGCCGCTTCAAATCCCTGTATGGTTTCACCTTTGACAAGTTTAACATAAGCTTTTTTATAGCGCGACCTGAAACCCGCGTGAGCGCCTTTCCGTTTCAGTTTCGGCTTTGTGTTCACAGTTTTAACACTCTCAACTTTCACATTGAAAAGTTCGCTAACGGATTTTTCTATCTGCCTCTTATCGGCTTTAGGGTTCACGAAAAACGCATAAATATTTTTCTCACTGCGCAGCTGCTCGGACTTTTCCGTAAAGGCCGGCCAGAGCACCACGGCTGAATTAGCTAGCTTCACGCTTTCACTCCTTCCAGAGCGGCGCCGACAAAGAGCACGGCATCGCAGTATATGAGTTTCCTCATATTAAGATCAGCGGCGCATTCAAGCGAGACATTCCTTATATTCCTGAAAGGCAGGGCGAATTCCCTGTCCTGTTTTTCCGTAACAATAATTATTTTACTGCCTTTCTTAAAATTTTGATTGAGAAATTTAGCGGCATCGCAGGTTTTCTTGAATCCCAAGCTCTGGGCGAAATAAATCTTTTCCTCATTGTTGAGCCTGGAAAGCGCCTGGCGAAGAGCCGCGGCCTTCTTCTTCTTGCTGAGTTTGTTGATCTTCACTCTCGGCCTGGGGCCGAAAGTGATTCCGCCGCCGGGTTTCAGAGGCGTCCTTGTGCTTCCCTGCCTGGCGTTGCCGGTCCCTTTCTGCCTGTAGGGTTTTTTACCGCCGCCCCGCACCTCTCCCTTGGTTTTGGCGCTGCCTGTAAAATTTTTGCGGAGATATTCTTTGAGCGCCTCGTTTATAAAGCGGTCATCATAGGCGACGCCGAAAATGTCGGCGCTGAGTTCTTTCGCGCCTTCAAGTTTTCCGGATTCTTCTATCACTTTAGCTTTGTTCATTTTATTTTCTTTATCACCAGCAGTCCGCCCCTGCTGCCGGGAGCGGGCCCCGCAAGATACAGCTTGTTGTTTACGGAATCCACCGAAGCCACCTTCATATTTTTAACCGTGACTTTCTCACTTCCCATTCGGCCGGCCATTTTGAGGCCCGGCAAAACCCTGGACGGATATGAGGAAGAACCTATGGAACCGGGCGACCTGTACTTGTCTTTCTGGCCGTGGCTTTTCTGTCCGCCTTTAAAGTGCCAGCGCTTCCGTGTGCTGGCAAAACCCTTTCCCTTGGAAATACCGGTGACACTGACTATTGAACCCGTCTCAAAAACGTCTCCCACCTGTATCTTATCACCAAGCGCTGAGGAGAATTCGCCGCGTATTTCACGCGACGCTTTTAGAGCTTTTATACCCGCTTTTGCGGCAATTCCGGCCATAGGCTTATTGCTCTTTTTGCCCTCACAGGCTATTTGCAGAGCCTGATAACCGTCTTTTTTCATGGTTTTGACAGCCGCCACACTGTTGACAGGCACATCCACAGCCGTGCAGGCGAGTTCCGCCGTATCGGTGAAGATACGGCACATCGCGCCCTTCATTCCCAGCACCGCATTCGGCAGTTTCGGTTCGACGCCGCTCACCACTTTCGGGGTCTTGGCTTCCGTCATTGACTCAAATCCTTCACCGTGATATCAATGCCCGCCGGAAGAGATATATCGCGCAGGATATTCATCACTTCCTTCGTGGGATTTTTAATCTCTATCATCCTCTTGTGGATTTTGGTCTCAAACTGTTCTCTTGATTTCTTATCCGCGTGAGGACTTCTCAAGACAGTGTAAAGTTTTCTCTTCGTCGGAAGAATGATGGGACCCGTTATAATGATGCCCTTGTGCGAGAGCTGAGCCATTATGGTCTTCACCGATTCTTCAAGCAGCCTGTAATCGTAAGAGAAAACCTTTACCCTGATCTTTTCCATCTAATATTCCCTTACTCCAGTATCTTCGAGATCACGCCGGAAGCGACGGTGTGCCCGCCTTCCCTGATGGCGAACCTTAGGCCCTCTTCCATGGCTACCGGGTATATGAGCTCGGCAGTCACCTCGACATTGTCTCCGGGCATCACAAGGTCCCGTCCCGAAGGAAGATTAACCGTTCCCGTGACATCCGTGGTCCTTATATAAAACTGAGGCCTGTATCCGGTGACAAAAGGTGTGTGCCTTCCGCCCTCTTCTTTTTTGAGCACATAAACCTGCGCCACAAATTTCTTGTGCGGGGTTATGCTGCCGGGTTTGGCCAACACCATTCCTCTCTTTATTTTTTCTTTCTCAACACCCCTCAGGAGTATTCCCACATTATCCCCTGCCTGGGTTGAATCAAGAATTTTTCTGAACATCTCAAGCGAGGTGGCGACGGTCTTCTGCACCTGGCCGAAACCCACCACTTCCACTTCCTCGCCCATCTTGAGCTGGCCTCTCTCCACGCGTCCGGTGGCAACCGTACCGCGGCCGGTGATGGAGAATATGTCTTCCACCGCCATGAGGAAAGGCTTTTCCATATCCCTCTTGGGTTCGGGGATGGCCTCATCACAATTTTTCACGAGCTCCAATATCGGCCCGCAGTTGGGACAATCCGCTTTGCCGCAGCCGCATTCAAGGCATTTCATGGCCGAACCCTTGGCTATCCTGACATTATCACCGTCGTATTCCTGCTTTGAGAGAAGCTCCCTGATTTCAAGCTCCACAAGCTCAAGCAGTTCCGGATCGTCAACCTGATCTGTTTTGTTGATAAACACCACCACGCTGGGCACGCCGACCTGACGGGCGAGCAGAATGTGCTCTCTGGTCTGGGGCATGGGGCCGTCGGAGGCGCTGACAACAAGAATCGCTCCGTCCATCTGTGCGGCGCCGGTAATCATGTTTTTTATATAGTCGGCGTGGCCGGGACAATCAATATGCGCGTAGTGCCGGGTGTCAGTTTCGTATTCCGAATGGTGAATCGCAATTGTAATCCCTCTTTCTTTTTCCTCGGGAGCGTTGTCAATATCTTCATATTTTTCATAGGACGCTTTGCCTAACTTGGACTGAAGCAGTGTAATCGCTGATGTGAGCGTTGTCTTGCCGTGATCCACGTGTCCGATGGTGCCGATGTTGACATGCGGCTTACCCCTCTTAAACTTCTCTTTAGCCATAAATTCCTCCTTGACCGCAGAAGCGGTCATATCGGCAAAATCTCGCCGACTGCTATCCTTTTCCTATCACGGCCTCCGCCACTTGAGTGGGAACGCGCTCATAACCTTTCGGTGTCATAACATAACCCGCGCGCCCCTGCGTCAGAGACCTTATCACCGTGGCGTATCCGAACATCTCCGCCAGCGGCACAAATGCTCTTATGATAGTCAAATTGCCTTCTGTTGTCAACCCCCCGGTATTCCCCCGACGGGAAGACATGTCGCCGAGCACATCTCCGAGGTACTGGGTGGGAGTCCTTATCTCAATATCCATGACAGGTTCCAGCAGAATCGGGGATGCCTTTTTCAGCGCTTTTTTCATTGTTTCAAAAGACCCTATCCTGAAAGCCAGCTCCGAAGAATCAACCTCGTGGAAACTGCCGTCTAAAAGTTCCACCGTTAAATTCCTGACAGGATAACCCGCCAGCGGGCCGGATTCAATTCCCATTTTCACGCCGGCTTCAATGGCGGGAATAAACTGCGAGGGGATATTTCCGCCCTTAATGGAATTGATAAATACGAATTTCTCATCGCTGTTCGGGGATATCTTTATCACCACATGCGCGTACTGGCCGTGCCCGCCGGTCTGTTTCACATATTTACCATTCTCCGTCACCTCGGATGTGATGCCTTCTTTATAATTGACCTTCGGCGTTGACACCCTTATGGGCACGCCGAAATCTCTTTTTATTCTCTCTATGTTCACTTCCAGATGAAGTTCGCCCATGCCCGAAACTATGGTCTCGCCTGATATCTCGTCTTTCCTGACAAGAAAAGTCGGATCCTCGTCAACGATTTTTGACAGCGCGTTAAACAGCGCGTCAAGCTGGCCGGGTTTGGCGGGCTCAATGGCCTGCGATATGACCGGCTCCGGAAAGACGGGCGGCTCAAAAACCAGGTTTGTATTTTTTGACGAGAGCGTCTGACCAGTCCGGCTGTTTTTCAAACCGGCCACCGCGACGATATCTCCGGCGGTGATATTTTTTATTATGTCTTTTTTATCGGCGTGCATGGCAAATATTCTGTCGAGCTTTTCCACTCTGCCCTCGCTCGTGTTATACAGCCTCTTTCCTGACTCAAAAGATCCCGAGTACACTCTCAGAAAAGCGAGCTTGCCGAGGAACCGGTCCGTCACTATCTTGAAGACAAGAGCCATAAAATCGCCCTGAGCGGAATTTTTTATCGTGCTGTATTCTTTTGTTTCCAGGTTATACACTTTTGTGTCGGGCACATCCATTGGCGAGGGAAGATACGCGCACACGGAATCCAGCATAAACTGAACACCCTTGTTTTTAAACGCCGAGCCGCATACCACCGGGACAAAGCGCTTGTTTATGACAGCGTCTCTGAGCGCATCTTTGATGAGCTTTACCGGCACGGGCTTGTTTTCGACAAGGAGCTCAAGTATCTCATCATTGACCTCACTCAGACTTTCGAGAAGCTCCTCACGCGTTTTCGCGCAGAGCTTTTTCAAATATTCCGGCACATCGATTTCCGTCCACTTGCTGCCGTCGGCCTCGCTGCCGTAAAGTCTCATTTTTTCTTCTATGACATCCACCGTGCCCACAAAATCCTTTTCGGCGCCGGCGGGGATGGCTATCGGTAATATTTTCTGAGAGAAGGTCTTTCGCATCTGTTTGACGACTTTCCAGTAATCCGCGCCCGGCCGGTCAAGCTTGTTGATAAAAGCCACTATCGGCACTCTATACCTGGTGGCCTGATACCAGACCGTTTCGGACTGGGGCTCAACGCCGCCCACGGCGCAGAAAACAACCACGCATCCGTCAAGAACGCGCAAAGACCTTTCCACCTCTGCGGTAAAATCCACATGGCCCGGCGTGTCTATTATGTTTATCTGGTGCTTCACGCCCTTGGGATAATCCCATGAGCAGGCCGTCACAGCCGACTGTATCGTTATTCCTCTTTTTCGCTCCTCTTCAAGATGGTCCATTACTGTGGTGCCGTCATGCACCTCGCCCATCCTCCATATACGGCCGGTGTAGAAAAGCACCCTCTCCGTTGTGGTTGTTTTACCCGCGTCAATGTGCGCTATAATGCCTATATTCCTTAGTTTTGAAAGTTCTACTTCCATAAATTTATTCTTGAACTGTAAACATGAAAATCCCGGCCAACCGGGACTAAAGTTTGTTTGTAATCAGCGCATCCTCCGCAAGAAAGTCAATATCTGTAATGAGCGAAAGCCTTATTAGCCTCCGCCATTTTATGAACATTTTCTCTTTTTTTCATGACGGAACCCTCACCCTTGTAAGCGTCCATGAGCTCCATCGCCAGTTTCTTGTGCATCGCCGCGCCCTTTCTTTTTCTGGCCGCCTCCAGCATCCAGCGCATCGCCAGATCCTGCCCTCTTTCCTCGGTCACAGGCTGCGGTATCTGGTAAGTGGCGCCGCCCACTCTCCTTGATTTCACCTCAACTTTGGGCTGAAGATTGGCCACGGCCTTATCCAGAAGATCTTTCTGCGGCACCTTGAGCTGTTTTGACGCTTCATCCAGAGCGCCGTACATTATTCTCATGGCCGTGTTTTTCTTGCCTTCTTTCATTATACTGTTGATAAACAGCGTTATCGTAAGACTGCCGTATTTAATATCCGGAAGCCGCCGCCGGGATGTGTGGATTTTTATTTTTTTCCTGCTCATTCTTTCTTACCTCTTTTCGTGCCGTATTTGGACCTGGATCTTTTTCTGCCGTCAGTGCCCGCCGAATCAAGCACACCCCTTACGAGATGATACCTGACGCCGGGGAGATCTTTTACCCTGCCGCCCCTTATCATCACTATGGAATGCTCCTGAAGGTTATGCCCGATGCCGGGTATGTAGGCCGATACCTCCATACCGTTGGTGAGCTTGACCCTGGCCACTTTTCTGAGAGCCGAGTTGGGCTTCTTAGGGGTTGTGGTATACACCTTTACGCACACGCCCCTTCTCTGCGGACACTGCTGGAGAGCCCTGTTCTTCTTGGTCTTTTTAAAACTCTCTCTTCCGCTTTTTATCAGCTGATTAGTCGTCGGCATTTTAATTCAATCTCCTTAAAAAAATTTTCAAAACGTCTCTATAATAAACATTTGTTCCAAAAAAAGTCAATAGCATGTAGGCGCAAAATGATAATGTCCTATTTGAGCAAAGTAAAAATGTCCCCTTTT
>PEUP01000068.1:0-534 GCA_002780705.1 Elusimicrobia bacterium CG03_land_8_20_14_0_80_50_18
TTATTGAAGGCGTACCGTCCGCCGAGGATAATGTCCAGTTTGTCAGCGTTATCGTGTCGCCCGTCGTGTTGTAAAGCTCTATCCACTCATCATAAGTTGACGCGGCCGTCCCCATCCACGCTATCTCATTTATCACAACATCCCTCAGCGATGCGGCCCGCAGGCTTCCGCTGAATACGGGAATGAATGCGCACATAACAATACCCGCCAAAACAAATGATGATTTATTTTTCATATAATCCTCCGGCTGTTACTGAAATGAGAACGAAGTGTTGAAATCTGAATCTCTTTGAAAACCGAATCTGTTTTTCTCTTTATCATCGCTCCCCGCTACGCTTCCGTCTATCCGTTTTACCGGATATCTCAAAAACCATGCTGTACCGCTTGACGGCAGACGCCGCGCATAAGCCGGTACCGGTGCAGAGTGATTAGCAAAGATGTAAATTGGTTAGCACTGAATGCTAACAATTAACCAATAATGCTGTCAATAGCGCAAATCAGACCGCTTTATTTCGCCTTTGCTAATTCAAACCT
>PEUP01000068.1:626-12558 GCA_002780705.1 Elusimicrobia bacterium CG03_land_8_20_14_0_80_50_18
CGCGTAAGCCCTATATCAATTTGGAAGAGCCCGATAAAAGACAAGCGGCTATTGAGGATCCGAGAGGATTTTTAAACAACTTTCCCGACGGGGTAATTCTTGATGAAATACAGCGGGCGCCCGAACTGCCGTCATACATTCAATCCATAGTTGATTCTTCCGGTAAAAATGGGATGTTTGTCCTCACGGGAAGCCAGCAATTTGAAATCACGCATTCCATAAGTCAGTCTCTCGCGGGCAGGACGGCTGTTATTAAACTGCTCCCTTTCAGTTTAAAAGAGATTAAAAGTTTTTGCGGAAAGAAGTCCCTAAACGACTTATTGCTATGCGGTTTTTATCCGCGGATTTACCATGAAAATCTTGACCCCCACAATTTTTATTTGAATTATTTTGACACTTATGTTCAGCGCGACATAAGACAATTGAGCCAGATAGACAATCTCCATGTATTTGAAAAATTTGTCAGATTGCTCGCCGGCAGAACCGGACAACTCTTAAATTATAACAACCTCGGCAATGACCTCGGCGTGTCTCAGCCGACCGTTCGTAAATGGGTGTCCTTATTAGAGGCGGGTTTCGTTATTTATATTCTGCCGCCTTTTCACAGAAATATCAGCAAGCGTCTTATAAAAACTCCCAAAGTGTATTTCCATGATGTCGGCTTCCTGTGTTTCCTGCTGGGAATAGAAAACACAAAGCAGCTCAAATCTCACCCTTTGAGAGGAAACATATTTGAGAACTTTGTGATAATTGAATTTCTTAAAAGCCGTTTCAATCAGGCAAAAGCGGGCAATTTGTATTTTTTCCGGGATAGAACGGGAAATGAAATAGACATTGTCGCCGAGGCGGGAAACTCGCTGATTCCTGTTGAAATAAAATCCGCGCAGACATGGTCTAAAGATTTTTATAAGGGAATCGACTTTTTTAAGGATGTATTCGGAAATTCCGTCAAAAAATCATTCGTGATATACGGCGGAAACGAAAAATTCACCCGCTCTCACACAACATTTCTGCCATGGAAACATCTCGTTTCAGGCAGAATATTTTAAAAATTCCACTTATAAAAGCGAATCCATTTTGGCTTTCAGAGTTCCTTTGGGAACGGCTCCTATGATCTGGTCGGCTAAATCGCCGCTCTTGAAAAAACCTATAAACGGTATGCTGCTGACACGGTATTTCGCGGCGGTCTGTCCGGCGTCATCAACATTGAGTCTGCAGACCTTGACCCTGCCCTCATATTCGGAGGAAAGCTCCTCTATCGCCGGCTCTATCATCTTACAGGGCCCGCACCAGTCAGCGTAAAAATCCACCAGAACCGGGAGCTCCGATTTGATGACTTCCTGTTCAAAATTAGAATCGTTTAAAATAACCATAGCGTTTCCCCCCTAATCAAAATTCCAAAAAACATCATTTAATCTTCAAGCCTTTCGATGCGCCCCATGCGCGAAAGGGTTCAGCTTTAAGCGCGGCCAGCAGCCGGGCCTCACTCAAAAGAACGCCTCCCGTCCAGCGCCTCTTTGAGCGTGTGGGCATTGACATAGATGATTTCCGAACCCTCTGAAAGCCCGTGGGCCGGATGGCTGATTTTAACATTAGCGAAGCGGCGCGCTATCTCATTGTATATATATCTGGCGGTGGCGATGCCTTTTCTGTTGAGATTTGTCGCGAGAATAACCTCTTCCACAGCGCCGCCCTCAAGCCTTTTAAAGAGGCCGTCTATATTCAGATTTTCAGGCAGAATCTTGTTGAGGGGGTCTATTCTCCCGCCGAGTATGTGGTACTTGCCGTTAAATCCGGCCTCTTCCACGGAGCTGACATCCATCACTTCCTCAACGACGCAGATTATAGCGGCATTCCTTTCCTTATCCGAGCATATATCGCAGATTTCCTCAGATGAATAGTTGCCGCAGACGGAACAGACCCTGATGGACCCTTCGGCCTCCCTGAGCTCTTCAAGCAGTTTTTTTCTTGATTCGGGGGGAAGTTTTATAAAATCCGAGGCCAATTTGGCCGCATATTTAGGGGTAACCGAGGGGAGGGTGTAAAAAGCCTCTTTGAGCCTTTCCAGGCAGAAATAAAAATTACTCATCCTCTTTGCCTTCCAGCTCACCGCCGGCCAGGCTGTGCAATTTCGCTATAATGGGCTCCTCTATTTCCAGCTGCCTGGCCTCGGTGAGCTTTTTTTCCGGGTCATCTTCCGGCGTTTTCTTTTCGTCCATTACAACGGTCACATCTATGGCCATTCCTTTGTGTCCCGCCGCGGCGAGCGTCTCTTCCATGACCTCACTGTTGGCCAAAAGGCGTTTCGCATGCGCCTCGTTCTCTCCGGAAAAACGGCAGCTGAGTTTTCTGCCGTCAACAATGACCTCTTCGGCAAAATCAAATATTTTTCCCGCGGGGCCGCATTCCTTTTTCAGAAGTTTCACCAGCTCCGAGGCGCCCTTGTCAGAGGGAGGCGTAGCGGCTGGCGATGGACGGGGCGCGGCGGCGGGCGTTTTTACACTCTCAGCGGGCGGAGACTGAGAAACGGCGCCGGATGAGGACGCCAGTTCAATGAGGTCGCCGATAGGCACAAAATCCGATGTTATTTTATAAAAGGCCAGCTCCAGCAGGATTTTAGGATATTCCGACCATTTCATTTTCTGCTCGGCGGAGCACAGGACTTCCAGCATCCAGTAAACCCGGTCCGGATCTGTAAAACCTTCATGCGCATGCCCGCTCAGGAGCTCCGCCAAAACCCTGCGCAAAGCCGTTATGAGCTGCCTCGTAAACTGCTGGAGGCTGAAGCCCTTGCTGTAGATATCCCCTATCAGAGCGAAGGCCGCCTTCGTGTCTCCGGAGGCCACCGCCGCAAGAGTTTCTTTGATCTTCGCGCTTTCCACAAGGCCGAGGATAAATTCCACATCTTCTCTTTCCACCGTTTTGCCGGACGCCGACGATATCACCTGCTCGAGAACGCTTTCGGCATCCCTTATAGAACCGGCCGCCTCCTCGCATATAGCTTCCAGGGCATTGTCGGAAACGGGCACTTTCTCAGCGACGCATATCTTTTTGAGAACAGTCATCACCTCATCCGGATTCACAAGAGCGAATTTAAAATGCTGGCATCTTGAAAGTATCGTCACGGGAAGTTTTTCCGGCTCGGTCGTGGCAAGAACGAAAATAATATAGGGCGGCGGCTCTTCCAGCGTTTTCAGAAAAGCGTTGAAGGCGTCTTTTGTTATCTGGTGCGCCTCGTCAATCACATACACTTTATAGCGCGAAGAGGACGGGGCAAAAGCGGCGTTCTCGCGAAGCTCCTTTATGTTATCAATGCCTCTGTTGGAGGCGGCATCAATCTCTATGATATCCATTGAGTTGCCGGACTGGATAGCCCTGCAGGAATCGCATTTGTTGCAGGGTTCGGGAGACGGATACTCCGCGCAGTTGACCGCCTTGGCAAGTATCCGCGCGGCCGTTGTCTTCCCCACGCCCCGGGGGCCGGAGAAGACATAGGCTTGCGCCAGCTTTTCTTTGACTATGGCGTTTCCGAGCGTCACCGTGACCTGGCCCTGGCCTATGATCTCTGAGAATTTGGCCGGGCGGTATTTTCTGGCGATAACTAAATGTGACATGCTGTATTCTAATTTAATTGAAAAACGATGTCAAAACCATCTTTCAATTTTTCCTCATTTCCGCCGGCAGCCGCGTCGGCTTCATGTCCTTTCCCACACACACCATCATGGTTTTTCCTCTGACAATAGTTCGCCGCGTCTCCTTCTCCGTTATTTCGTAGAGCAGTTCTATTGACGCTCCGGTCATTTTACCGGCTTTCACCTCGACGCTTATCGTCTCGCCGTAACGGGCGGGGCTTACATAGTCTATTTCGGCGCGGCGAACCATAAAAAATATCCCCCTCTCCATCAACTTGCTGATGTCGGCGCCCATCTCCCTGAGGAATTCCGTGCGCGCGCGCTCAAAGTAGGTGAGATAGTTCGCGTAATAAACAACGCCGCCGCAGTCCGTGTCCTGATAATAGACTTTAATTTCCACGAACTGATTATACAATATATTCCGGCGCCGTGCCACAGAAATATCGTTGACAACGGGAAATCTTTTAAATTACAATCCGGCATGACCATTGAAATGCTGTTTATGGCGACGGGCGGGCTTGGGTTTTTCTTTTTCGGTATGGAGCTGCTGTCGGATGGCCTGAAAAAGGTTTCCGGAGAAAAACTTAAATCATTCTTACACAGCGCAACCAAAGTGCCGGTGATAGGCGTTATCGCCGGGGCAACTGTAACCTGTTTAATACAATCTTCCAGCGCGACTTCCGTTATGACGGTGGGTTTCGTAAACGCCGGCCTGCTCTCTCTACGCCAGGCAATACCCGTTATTATGGGAGCCAATATCGGCACCACCTTCACCGCCTGGCTGGTGTCCTCAATGTCAGTATTCAAAGTTACCGACTATTCGCTGCCGGCGATAGGAATAGGTTTCCTTTTGACAAAAGCGGGGAAAACCCGCAGGAGCAGATCGGCCGGTCAGGTAATTCTGGGCTTTGGGCTTCTGTTCACGGGGCTTTCATTCATGAAAGACGCCTTTATACCTCTAAAAAACAGCAGTGCCACAATCCGCATATTTGCCGAATTGGGGCAGAAGCCCGTATTAGGCGTCATGGTCGGAATAATTTTTACGGTTCTGTTGCAAAGCTCAAGCGCCACAATTGCCATTGTTCAGATGCTGGCTTTTAACGGGGTCTTAAGTTTTCCCGCCGCGATCGCGATTGTCCTGGGAGATAATGTGGGAACGACAATAACCGCTCAGATGGCGGCGGTGAACACAACTATCGCGGCGAAAAGAACAGCGATGGCGCACAGTATGTTTAATGTGCTGGGGACGGCTTACATGATGATTTTTCTGCATACCGGAATTTATGAAAATGCTGTGTATTTACTTGTGCCCGGGGAAATATCTTCCGCAAACATAATGCTCCATATCGCGGTGGCGCACAGCCTGTTTAATGTCGTGAATACAATGGTATTTCTGCCCCTGACAGAGTGGCTTGAAAAAATCAGCGTGCTTCTGGTGCCGGAAAAAGAAGGCGCGGTAAAGGTCGGCACCCAGTATCTTGAAAAACATCTCCTTGAAACACCGGGGATAGCGCTGGAATTGGTAAAAAAGGAAACAGTATATATGCTCAGTTTGGCGGCGGAATCTGTTTCACTGGCTTTTGAAAGTTTTATAAAAAACGATTTGAGCAATGTAAAAAAAACCGCAAAACTGGAAGACGCGGTTGACAATCTGCAATCGGAGATCACCCAGTATATCGTTGAACTCTCCGGTAAAGGCCTCTCTGAGGATAAAACCGGACAGCTGCCTGTTCTGATTCACATTGTCAACGACATAGAGAGAATCGGCGACTATTCAGAAAATATCGTTGAACTTGCTGAAAGAAAAATTGAAGAAAAGCTCCCCTTAACCGCCAGGGCGCTGACGGCGTTAAATCTTATGTGGGCAGAATTAAATGTCATGATGATAGAAACCGGAGACCTGATGGCCGGGCGCAATAACTCCACTGCGGAAAAAATACTGGCGCATGAAGAAAAGATAAACCGTTTTCAGGCCGACCTGAAAAAAGGGCATGTTGACAGATTAAACAGGCGCGAGTGCAACCTGAAGTCAAGCGTGGTGTTTCTTGATCTTGTGGACAATCTGGAAAAAATAGGAGATCATCTGTCAAATATCGCGCAGGGTATCGCTGGCGGTATGATCTGGCGGGACCGGAAACATCAATCGCCGGATAGACCGTAAAATTACACGCCGCCCCGACTCTGATTTCTGAAAAAATCATAACTTTTCAGAGGCCCGCCTATGAAATTCTGTATGAAATCCATTTCCCTTTTCAGGAGTCTCGCCAGCGCCTCCAGCGAGCTTTTTTCAAGATTTTTCTCAAAACCGTTCTCCAGCGCCGAGAGGAGCATCTTGTCGGAGAAATCCAGAAAACCGCCCTGATAGATGAGGCGCGCCAGATAGGCATAGACCTTCCTGATTCTGAAGGGCCTGAGGCACCAGACGAGCCATTTGAAGAGGCCCCGTTCGGGGTCATGCGCGGGCACGAGCTCGTTAGTGGCGTCAAGAACGAGCTCTCTGGCGGCAAAATCCATAACGCTTTTCTCCTTCGGCGAATAGAGCATTTCCCAGCCGGTAATCGTGTAAAAAGAATTCCTTTTCAGAAAGCTCAATTCAAGGATGTTGCCGCCTTCAAAAGCGCCGCCCCAGTGATTGACCGGCTTTCCATAGCCGGAGACAGCCGTCACAAGCTTCCCGTATTGTTCGGTGAAAACCACCACTCTGTTTTTATTATCGCAGACAGGCCTGTTATCCAGTATCACCGCTTTTGACTTAGCGATCATATTTCCGGTATGCGGACGCGGACGCTCGTGATCTTCTGACGGTCCGCGCTGTGCACCTCCAGCACGACACCGCCGAGCTCCACCGATTCGCCCTTGCGCGGCACATAATCAAGCTGTTCCAGGATCAAACCTCCGATGGATTCCGCGGGCCGTTCGGGCAGTGAAAGAGAAAGTTTGCTGTTGACCCTGTCCACATCCTCCGAGGCCGGAACAATATAAGAGCCGTCTTTCTCTTTTTGATACAGCACCTCTTTATCAAATTCGTCAAAGATGTCCCCTGTTATCTCCTCCAGCACATCTTCCAGCGTTATGAGGCCCGTCACTTTCCCATATTCGTCCACCACGATGGAAAGGTGCTGGCGGCCCTTGCTGAAATTCTTCAGAAGGGTTTTAACCGGAGCCGTCTCCGGAACGAAAGAGGGCGTGCGCATTATGTCCTGCACTATCAGAAGTGTGCCCATATTAAGCACACCCAAAATATCCTTGGTGTATATGACACCCACTATGTTGTCCAGCGACCCCGAATAAACGGGTATGCGGGAATGGCCGGACATCGCAAGCTCCCTGAAAATACGGGCCTTCCCCCAGTTGATATCCACCGCCTTAATATCAACCTCCGGCACCATCACCTGGCGCACCTCTTTTTCCGGGAATTCTAAAATGCCCTTGAGCATCGTTTTTTCTTCATGGCTTATTTTTCCCGACACATAGGCCAGTTCCGAGGCATCGGTCAAATCCTGCGAACTCGTCCGGGGCAAAGTTTTAGAAAGTTTAACCCCGAAAAGTTCGGACAGAAATCTGCTGACCGCAAAGAGCAATTTCGCCAGCGGGCTGAGGAAAAAAACCATTTTAGGCAGAAAAGGCAATGTCTTGAGCGAAAAGTTTTTGGGATTTTTTTTCGCGAGTGTCTTAGGCAGTATTTCACCGAACATCACCACGGCGGCGAACAGCACCACGCTCGCGGCCGCTGCCGTCCTCTCGGGCGGCGCTTGAAAATTCAAAGAAATATCCCTCGCGATGAGCTGGGTCAGCACACTGGATGCGACAACAGCCAGGGCGTTGCCTATGAGTATGGAGGTCAGTACCCTGTGGGGGGTGCTAAGGAATCTCTTTAACGCGCGGGCGGCCGCAGGCGACCCGGCCAGGATAGACTGTTTCTGGAAAGGAGAAAGCGAACATATCGCCGTCTCGGCGCCGGCAAAATAAAACATAAACAGAAAACTGATGAGCAGGAGAATTATCATTGCGCCGAGCCGTTCCTCTTCAGGTCATACTCGTCCAGAATGTCCCCGAAAATCTCTTCCAGCAGATCCTCCATTGTGGCGATGCCCGTGATCATCCCCGAGGAATCCGTCACAAGCGCTATGTGCACCCTCTTATTTATAAGACGCCTGTAGGCGCTGAGCACCGTCACAGAGCCGTCTATAAATAAAGGCTGGCGGGCATACTTCCTGATATCAATCCTGCCTTCAAGAATGCGGGCTTTTACAATTTCACGGGCATAAACAATCCCCGCTATGTTATCCAGTGAGCCGTAATAAACAGGAAAACGCGATATCCCCGAATCTATTATCCTCTCTTCCACGGATTCTTCCGGTGAATTCAGGTCTATCCCCGTTATTTTTTCGCGGGGGGTCATCACCTCAAACAGTTTTTTACGGTTGAGCGACAGCACCTTTGATATTATCTTGGAGAAACTCTCTCTGTCCTCAAGATTTTCTGAGACTTCACCTATGTCTACTCTGCTCACGCGCAAGTCCGGAGATTCAGCGGATCCTCCCGCGAGCAGTTCGGAAAAATAAGTGGTGAGATGACTGAGAGGCCTGAAAACATAGGACACAAAATTCAGAAAACTGCCGAAAGCGCCGCTGATCTTCTGCGGATAAGTCGTGGCGATGTTCTTCGGTATTATCTCACCAAACAAAAGAAGCAGCGAGGAATTGACAAAAAGAGCCGCCAGTGACGCGGCAGTCGCGCTGAAATCGCGCGACAGGACTTCTCTTATCACAACATATGACAGGATAGAGCTGAACGCTATGTTCACAAAATTATTCCCTATGAGTATGGTGGAAAGCACCGAACCCGGCCGCAAAAGCCAGTCGCTGAATATCCTGAGTTTGGTCTGGTTGAAAAGAGCTTTCACGCGGGCGCGGTTGAGTGTGACAAGCGATGTTTCCATGGAGGAGAACACCCCTGATAGAACAAGCAGAAGGATAAGCGGTACGGCTATCATCGGCTCAATTTGCTCACAAGCGCGTCCCCGGCCTCAAGCATTTTCTTTTTCCCCTCCGGAGAGGAATCATCCATTCCTGTTAAATGAAGCAGGCCGTGAGCGATCAGAATCCGCAGCTCTTGACCTGTGCTGTGCCCCAGATCAGAGGAGGCTTTCCGCGCAGCGTCCAGACAGATGTATATCTCACAGAATTCCTCTCCCCGAGCGCAGCCTCTTCCGCCAAGATCAAAGACTATAACATCGGTCATGGATTTTTTGGAAAAAAAACGCCGGTTCAGCCTCTTGATACCCTCTGATCCGGTCAGCACTATGTTGACGGGCCGTTTGAAGCCCAGCTCTTTCAGCGCGCGGGCCGCAAAATCTTTCAATTTTATGATGCTCAATCCCCGGGCAGGCGCTTCGCTGAAAAACTCCACGCGGGGCATCTACTGCTGTTTGTCAGCGCTCGGCTTATCAGCGCCGGAATAATCAAGCCTTATGTGATGTATGGAAATCAGCGTTTTTGTAAACACATCGCCTATCTTCTGTATGTTCTCCAGCGTTATGGGGCATTCATTGAGCTGGCCTGTGGCGAAATAATTGTTGATTATCTTATGCACGGTGTCTTTGATTTTCTCAAAGCTCGGGTCCTCTATGGAGCGGCATGCCGCCTCAACGCTGTCAGCGAGCATGACGATGGCCGTCTCCCTGGTCTGCGGGAGGGGCCCGGGATATCTGTAAACGGCTTCATCATTGGCGCCGCCGGAAACAGCGGCTTTTCTGAAAAAATACTGCACGATCGTGGTGCCGTGATGCTGAGCGATAAAATCAAGAACGCAGTCATCCACACCGGCTTCGGCGGCGAGTTTGACGCCTTCTTTGACATGGGAAAGAATCACAAGAGCGCTCATTTCCGGTTTCAGTGTTTCGTGCACATTTCCTTCAAGCTGGTTTTCTATGAAATACTGCGCCTTGCCTATTTTTCCGACATCGTGATAATAGGCCCCCACCCGCGCGAGCAGGCTGTTGCATTTGATGGACGCGGCCGCGGCCTCGGCCAGGGCCGCCACCATGAGGCTGTGATGATATGTCCCGGGCGCCTCTATCATCAGCTTCTTAAGCAGCGGGTGATTAAAATCGCCGAGCTCTATGAGCCTCACATCAGAAGTCAGGTTGAAAACCCACTCAAAAAGAGGAAAAAAACTGATGATGAAAATAAAAGTCGCCGCCGATACAAGAAAGGGCGCCCTTATGCCGTCGTATATCAGATTGCCGCCGTGCAGGCCCAGAAGAGCGAGCGCAAGATTGGCCGCTAAAAGGAACACGAATATAGATAACGCATTTAAGAAAATATCGGAACGCTTGATTATTCTGCGGGGAAAAGAAATAGCGCCGAGGCCGCCGACAAAAGAAATAAAAAACACCTCAAAATTGCCCAGATATATGAACGACACTATCAAGCTGATCAGCAGGGCGGCGCTCTCGGCCACCCTGCGCGAGACAAGGAAATTGAGAAGGCTCACCGCGGCCGGAGTAAAAACAAAATACATGCTGATCTCTCTGGATTTCGCGAACTGCGTCACCAGCACCGACGAGACAATGACAAGCCCCGATAAGAGGATTTTGGACGGGTTCATTTCCTTTTCCGATTTAATCAATGAGAACGCGGTATATAACCATATGAGCGCGAATAACCCCGCTCCGGCAATGAAATTTTCTTCAAAACCGAATTCCGCCGCCAGCGCTGTCAAAACGCCCAGGAAAATCAGCGCGGCGAGAGGCCAGAACGGAAAAGGGATGTCCTTTTTCAGGATATTACTTTTTGACGGCTTATCCAGCGCTTCCGCCCAGCCTTTGAAAACATGCGAAAAAAAACTTTTTATCCTGACCATAATTATCCCTTATTCTTAACGGACCCGTAAGCCGCCACTATTTTTTTGACAAGCGGATGCCTGACAACATCTCTCTTACTGAATTTGATGAACTTTATGCCCTTGATTCCCGAGAGGACCTCCTGCGCGTTGACAAGTCCCGATTTCACGCCCCGTTCAAGGTCTATCTGTGTCTCGTCGCCGTTAACGCATATCGCCCCCTTGGGGCCTAAGCGGGTCAGAATCATTTTCATCTGAAGCACGGTCGTGTTCTGCGCCTCGTCGAGAATAACAAAAGCGTCATCCAGAGTCCGGCCCCTCATATAAGCCAGAGGGACGATCTCTATTACGCCCGCCGCTTTCTGCCTCCCGTAATACCTTGCCCCGGCAAGCGCTATAAAAGAGCTGTTGAGCGGGGCGAAATAGGGGTTCACTTTTTCCTCAAAGTCACCGGGAAGATATCCCAGACGCTCACCGGCCTCGACTATGGGCCGCGAAAGTATTATCTTTGAAAAGCGCCCTTCCTCAAGAAACCTGAGCGCGCAGAATACCGCCAGAAAAGTTTTGCCCGTGCCGGCGGGGCCTGTGGCAATCGTCACGGGATTTTTCAGCATAGACTCTATATACTTTTTCTGAACGGGCGAAGACGGTTCAATCTTAGCTCCGCTGTGAGAAGTATAGCTATACTCCGCGGCCTGCCTGTTATCATCTTCGCTGCGCCTTGAGCTCAGGGCGCCGCCTCTGCGGAGATTCTCAATTTCTTTAGCGGCCTCGTCAATATCACGCGCCCGCCCGCGCAGGACAAGACTGTTCGCGCGGACAGTCACGCCCACATCAAACATCTGATTGATCTTTTTGATGTTTGAGTCATAGGGCCCGAATATATCGGATAACTCTCCCTGATTTTTGATATGAATAATCTTTGTCAGCAAATTTAACGCGGAATTTTCAGAACCTGGCCTTTGTAAATGAGATCCGGATCCTTTATCTGGTCTCTGTTGGCCAGATATATTTTTTTCCACTGCCAGGGGTCGTTGTAAATCCGGCTCTGTTTGGCTATGTTCCAGAGGCAGTCACGCGTTTCAGCCCAGCTCCGGACAATGTAGGAGCCCGCTTTTTCGGCATCAAACTCCTTCCTCGCCTCTCTGAGCGCCTTTTCCCTCGCCTCGCGCGCGTCGTCCAGAGCTTTTTTAGCAAGTGAATACGAGGCGTCCGCCTTTTCCTTAGCCGGGACATAATCTCCCGCTGACAGCGCCTGTTTCGCCTCGCCCAAAAGTTTTTCGGCGGCATCCACCGGCACTTCTTCTTCCGCGCAGACGGCAATCATCTTCTCAGCCCTGATTATGGCGTCTCTCGCGTTCAGGCGGGCCTCTTCCTCGGCCGTCATCGCCTTTTTACCGCCGCAAGCCGCCAAAAAACCGCAAAGAACAAATACCGTAATTTTTTTCATAATT
>PEUP01000076.1 GCA_002780705.1 Elusimicrobia bacterium CG03_land_8_20_14_0_80_50_18
GCAAAAAGAAAAGACGGCGTCAGAATTATCAAGGCCGCGAAAAACTTTTTCATCATGGCGCATTTTCGCAAATTTGTGCGTGTTTTGTCAATTGCTTTCATGCTCAGACATTCGTTATCTCGGTCTTTTCCTTTTTTTCATTCCAACGAGCCGGGCCCAGGGGAAGAGACATTTGCGCTTCGGCTATATCAGGACCGTTATCGGATTCGGCCTTGATAACGGCCTGCACCCTCCGGCTGTATTTGGAGGGAACAAAGACCTGCCAGAGAAGAAACTTAACAGGAATATCCTGCAGAACCTTATTCATTTCCTCGCCCAGAATGGTGTCGTTTCCGGAATCGTAAAGGCTGATGGATTTCAGGTTGTCCTCTTTCTTAAGGATAAACTTGTCGTTAAATCTCACAAACACATTTTGCAGCCGTATGTCCAGCGTGTCTATGTTCACCGACACAGGGCACTTGATGTTGTAATGCTGGCGGAAATTATTAACTATCTTCTCCTCTGTCAGAAGCTCTTCCTTGCGCACAAATGTGAAATAGGATTTCTGCCCTGATAACACCAGCTTGTCCGGGGTATCGCGCATCACGGCTATCTTTTCCCACTGCTTCCCGAGTTCTTTTTTCTGCCCCGTCTCCGTTCTTGACCAGAGTGTGAGCATTGAAGTCAGCGAAAAATCATCAACAAAAAAATATTTTTTGATGTTCTCATAGGGATTGCCTATTTTCATCATCTTGATTATATCGGGGAGAAGCCTGCCCAGGGCGCTTTGAAAGAGCTCTTTCTTCTCATTGAAATATATGTGACAGAACATGGACATCCTGGTGCTGAGAAAACTCTTCAGCGCGGGGATGGCGTCTTTGTCCATTGAAAAACCGGAAGAAGTGATGGTGGCGCTGCCGAGCAGCCGTTTTATATCTATGTCGCCGAACTCCGTGGTGCCGCAGTAATATTTGTCCCTCAGAAGAAAGTCAATGATATCAACGCTGTAAATACCCATCATTATCTTGCAGAATATCTGTTCCCACAATTCATAGCCGGAGAAATCCGCGGGCGTTTTTATAAATTTTATGACATCCTCAATTTTAATTTTCTGCGAAAAATAACCGTGCGGCGAAAAATCTATTTTCTCTATGAGCTGCGCCAGATTTTCCCTTATCACCTTCGCGGATATGTCCTCATGCGTCTTGCCGTACAATTTCCATGTGTAGACCTCGTCCATGAGATGCCCGAAGGGGCCGTGACCCACATCGTGCAGCAGACCGGCCAGGCGGAAAAGCTCCTCAACATAATTTTTTTCAGGCGGTATGTATTCGCCCGGGAAAGCTTTCTTAAAACTGTCATAGAGCCTGTAAGCCATATTCCCCGCCAGATGCATGGCGCCCAGAGAATGCTGAAAGCGCGTGTGGGTGGCGCAGGGATAAACCATCCACGCGGCCTGAAGCTGGTTGATCCTTCTCAGCCGCTGAAGCCAGGGTGAATCTATAACAGCTTTCTCTGACATGTCGCCGTCTTTCTGCGGCAGCGTGAAGTAAATGTAATCGTGTATCACATCTCTGAGGCAGGCTGTCTTGATCTCGTTCATGTTGTTTATTATGACAAATTAGCGGCCATCCTATCAAGCCAAACAACGCCCCTTAAGCAAGCTATTGAATCTTGATGCTGTGGCCCTGAGGCAAGGAAGGAAGCGCGCCGGAGGCGGTCTCAAGCACGGCGTCTGTCCCGCCCGGCGCTAATGCCATGCGCCAGGGTTTTACATTGCGCGCCGCGCGCAGAATTTCGTAAACGGGGACTGTCCCCGTTACGCCCCTCCGCGCCTTGAGAAAAAAAACATCTATGGGGAATTTCATGAAAAACATGTGTATTGACGAGCAGGGCGAAATAAGAAGGCCATAATCTTTTTCTATACCCGCCCTTCCCAGCAGGCCCTTGAGACGCGCGGCGAATGTGTCCGCTATCTCAACTTTGTTTAAAAGGCATTCGCCCTCACTGTTGTAAAGGCGACCTGTGCGGAGCATCATTCATCCGCCGTCTTCAGTCCGAGTTCGCGGAGCTGACGCTTCGAGACAACATCAGGCGCGTGCGTCAGCGGACAAAAGGCGTTCTGAGTTTTGGGAAACGCGATAACATCTTTTATGGAGTCCAGGCCAAGGAGTTTCACCGCCAGCCGCTCCATGCCGAAAGCGAAACCGCCGTGCGGGGGGCATCCGTAGGAAAGAGCGTCAAGCAGAAAACCGAATTTTTCGCGGTATTCATTCCCGCTTATCCCCATCAGCTCAAACACTCTTATCTGTTCTCTGGCTTTGTGAATCCTGATTGAACCGCCGCCGATCTCCTCTCCGTTTATGACAAGATCATAGGAATGGGATTTAAGAGAGGCCGCCTCATCGGAGAATATATCTCCTATCGGAGCCGTAAAAGGATGATGCACCGCCTGCAGCCTGCCCTCGGAATTTTTTTCAAAAAGCGGGGCCTCCACGACCCAGACAGGAAAAAATCCCTCCTTTTTCAGCCCTCTCCTCAGCGCGAGGATCTTTCTCAATTCGCCCATCAGAGCGAAAGAATCCCCCGTGCTGCCGGCGAATATCACCCCGTCGCCCGGAAATTTTTCCTTTAGGGCGTTTTTTTCATCATCGCTGAAAAGTTTGGCCACCGGGCATTTAAGTTCCTCACCGCCCTTTTTAATCCAGACCAGCCCTCCGGCGCCGAGTTTTTTGGCGTCTTCCACCGCGTCATCCAGCTCTTTTCTGGAAAAATCGCCACGGCAGAGAAAGGCAGCTATTTTATTGCCCTTCTCCACTGATGAACTGAAGACCTTGAATTCGCTCTTTCTGAAAATTTCCGTTATATCCGCCAGCAAACCTGTATCCAGGCTCATGTCGGGTTTATCAGAGCCGTAGGATGCCATGGCCTCTTCATATTTCATCAGAACCGCCGGCGGCAGTTTGTGCTCAAAGGCCGTAAAGATCTTCTCCACGAGATTCCAGACGGTTTCCATTATATCGGAGGATGCCGCGAAAGACATCTCCATGTCTATCTGCGTGAATTCCGGCTGTCTGTCCGACCTAAGATCCTCGTCTCTGAAGCATCTTGTTATCTGATAATAGCGCTCCACGCCCGATGCCATGAGCAGCTGTTTGAAAAGCTGCGGCGACTGCGGCAGAGCGAAAAAAGATCCGGGCTTTGTGCGCGAGGGGACAAGATAATCCCGGGCGCCTTCAGGCGTGGATTTTGTCAGCATGGGCGTGGGCACATCCCAGAAACCCAACTGTGAAAAATATTCTCTCGTTATCCTCATCAGCCTGTCCACCGCCTCAAGGTTCCTCATCATATCGGGGCTCCTGAGATCCAGAAATCTGTATTTCAGGGCGGCCTCATCCCCCACTTTCTCTCCGGGATAAAAAGGGAGAGGCAGCGCCCCGTTGAGGATTTCAAAAGAGCTCACCTTCAATTCCACTTCTCCCGTGGGAATCTTTTTATTCACGGAATCTTCCGGCCTTCTGGCCACTGACCCCCTCACCCTCACGACGAATTCCGCGCGCAGGGCTGCCGCATCGCCGCCGCAGCCGCTGTCTTTGCCGGAAGAATCAAAAACCAGTTGTATTTTACCCGAGCGGTTCCGGAGATCAGCGAACATTACGCCGCCGTGGTCCCTGATTGAATCTATCCAGCCGGAAAGCTCTATATCCCTGTTCTCATAGCCGGCATTGATGGAATTGATTGAAAGAGCTTCCATGATTTAAAAAAAGCGTAAGACAACGATCTGCATTATTATGTTTGTGAACACGCCGGCGACAAGGTCATCGCCAATTATTCCCCAACCGCCGGAGAGATTCTCGGCCATGCGCACCGGGCCGGGCTTGAGGCCGTCAAAAATCCGGAACAGTATAAACGTCAAAAATATCATCCAGAAAGTCTTAGGAAGAAAAGCCACGGCGACGAGAAAGCCCATAATCTCGTCTATGACTATGCGCGGGCAGTCTTTCTGAGCAAATATTTCCTCGGCTTTACCCGCGACATAAACGCCCATTGTCAGGCCCACCAGCAGAAGCATCCAGAATGCGTTAGGATGGAACCTTGAATCGGGCCACAGCACAAAAATAACAACACCCGCGAGCGTGCCTATCGTGCCTTCCCCCGGATGCGGCGCGTAAGATGAAACACCGAAACCTGTCGCCAGAAATTTAATCACTTTATTCATAATCCCTCTCCGTTTATTCAAATTGTGTCTCCAAAAAGATAAAAATATTCTTTGATGTACCTGACACCGCTGTAGATGGTGGAAGCCACGGCAAAGAGCATCAGATACATGGGCAGGTCGTAAATAAAATCAAAGTGGCTGTAATAGAAACTCCATTTTACCGAGGCGCTCCGGAGCATTATTATCAGAAGCGTCGCGATCACCGCTGTCAGTTGCACCGTGGTCTTCACCTTGCCGGACAGCAGCGCGGGAATGGATATTTTCCGCCGGGCCGCCAGCACTCTCAAACCGGAGATGATGAATTCCCTTGATATGATCGTCACAACCATCCACCAGTGCACATGGAGCCATGCGACGGTCGTGAAATAAACCAGCGCCGATGTCACAAGGAGTTTGTCGGCGAGGGGATCCATAAATTCCCCCAGCACCGTCACCTCTTTTCTGCGCCGCGCCACAATTCCGTCCACACAGTCCGTTGAAGCGAGGAACACGAATATGAAAGTCGCGGCCGTGTAATTCCAGAAACCTCCGAGGCTTACCATGACCACAAAAAACGGTATCCCCGTCATGCGCAGAAAAGTTATTTTGTTGGCAAGCGTCATTTTCTCATATCTATTATTTTCGCTCCGCGCGGAAAATCAAAAATCCCGGGGGCGATTGGCACATCCTTCTTCCACGATTTTATTTCCGTGAATGTTGTCATCACGGCATTTTCAACCCTCACGGATTTTAGCATTTTTTCCTTTCTGTCGTATATGGCTTCTATTTCATCACCGTCCCTGTCCGCGCGGAAAATGAGAAGCGCCGGATCCGCGTCCTCCCCGCGCGGGGCATCGGAGCTCTCATAAAAGCCTCCGGGAATATCAAAATACATCAGAAGAGGATTGCCGCCGGACCATTCATCAACATATATCTCCTTGTACTTCTTCACCAGATGTTTTCTTGAATCAGCGTCGAGCTGCAGCACCTCGGAGGGCATTTCGGCCCGGAACAAAAGCGGGTCCTTCCTGTAGTATATCTTCCCCTCAGTGATAAAAGATTTTTCCGAATCTTTTATCTCCATCGTTTTCTCAAAAGACACTTCTATCGTTGAGGCGCTCTCTATCTCCGCGCGCAGTTCCGCGGCTGAAAGTGCGCCAAGGCGTTGCTGCCGAGCGTGGCCGGGGCGTGCCGGATCCGAAATCCCCGCCGGCGTAGCCGTAGAAACGGCCATCTGCTTTAGCGGCCCCGAAGGCATTTCAGCAAAAACAGGGGACAGCGCAAGACAGAGGAGCAACACCTTCTTCACAGATTTTCCCTCAGGCGCTCAAGAGTCACGAGATCGCACAGAATCTCTTTGCCCTTTGTGGGCCCGAGATCATCTCCCACAACACCGAGCTCATACATCGTGTCTATCAATCCGGCGGCGCGGCCGTATCCTATGCGGAAACGCCTCTGCAGAAGAGAGGTGGAGGCCTTCCCCTGGGAAATCACGAATTCCGCGGCCTCCCAGAACATATCGTCCCTTATCTTGGCCGACGAGAAATCATTTTTTTTCACTTCCTTGGCCAGATCCATATAATCAAAGTCCACATTCTGGCTCCTTATGAATTTGACGACCTTCTGCACCTCTTTGCGCGAAACAAAAGGCGCCTGAATGCGTTCAAGGGAACTTGAGCCAGGCTGGAGATAAAGCATGTCGCCGTGAAGAAGAAGCGCCTCAGCGCCTTGCGCGTCCAGAATGGTGCGCGAATCTATTTTTGAGAGGACATGCAGAGAAAGCCGCGCGGGCAAATTGGCCTTGATAACTCCCGTGATGACATTCACCGACGGGCGCTGCGTGCAAAGGACAAGATGTATGCCGCAGGCCCGAGACATCTGCGAAAGGCGTGTGATAGCGAGCTCCATGTCTTTCTGCGCCACGGCCATGAGATCCGCGAGTTCGTCTATCACTATCACTATATAAGGAAGGCTGCCGCAGGATTCGTGGTAACCCGCCAGGTCCCGCACACCGTTTTCGGAAAAAAGTTTGAGCCGCCTTTCCATCTCAAAAACGGCCCATTTGAGCGACGCCACAGCCCCGCGCACATCCGTCTGCACGCGGGAAAAAAGATGGGGTATGTCGTTGTAAACGGTCAGCTCCACCATCTTGGCGTCAATGAGGATGAGTTTCAGGTCATAGGGGGAATATTTATAGAGGAGGCTGAGAATGAGATTGTGTATGGTGACGCTCTTTCCCGAGCCCGTGGCCCCGCCGATCAGCAGATGCGGCATTGTGGAAAGATCGGCGACCACCGAATCACCTTCCACATTTTTGCCGAGCACAACCGGCAGCTTCGCCCCCGACATAGAGAAACTCTCGGACTCCAGCACTTCCCGGAGACTGATTTTTTCGCGGTTTTTGCGGGGCACCTCTATTCCCACCGCGGCCTTGCCGGGTATGGGAGCGAGTATCCTGATGGATTTAGCGCGAAGCTGCATGGCTATGTCATTGCTCAGACTCTGTATGGCCGCTATTTTCTGACCCGGAGGAACAGAGAGCTCATATCTTATCACGCCCGGGCCTATAACGATATCCGACACCTCCGCGCTGATGCCGAAGGACGCGAAAGCTTCCTCAAGAGGTTTGACATCAGGCGATTCTTTTTCCTGACGCGGGCTTTTGAGCAGTGTGTTCGTGCCCGGAAGAAGGTATTCCCGCCGTTCAGCGCTCTCATCAACTTCCCGCGGGGATGCTTTTGACGCGGGCTCATTCCCGTCGTCATCTTCATCCATATCCTCTGAATCATCGTCGTCTTCAACAGTTTTTTTGGGCGCGGGCGAAGGCGCGGGAGAGCGGGGTTTTATAACAGGGCTCGGCCTTACAATCGCGGCGGCTGATACCCCCGCGCGTTTTCTAAGCAGGAGCAGCAATGCTCTCAGACCCCTCCAGAGCGCGGCGGAGGCGGCGGCTATTTTCACAAAAGGCCAGGCCATTATTCTGAAAAGGCTCAGCGCGCCTGTGTCAAAAGCCAGTGTAAAAGCGGCCAAAGCCGCGGCGAAACTCGCCACAAACGAACCTTTGATGCCGAAAAGCCCTCTCAGCGCCAGACCCAGAATTTCACCCACCTTGCCGGCCGGGCTTATCTGCGGTATCCTGCCCATCATGGAAAGATGAACGGCGGAGCAGACAGATATAAGGAGAAGCAGAAGGCCGATGAGTTTTTTCCAGAAATTCGGCACGGTTATTTTTGCTATGAGGAGCGCTCCCGAAGCGATCAGGGTCAGTGAGAAAACATTGGATACCCATCCGAAAAGGTAATACGAGGCGGCCGCGATGTTCCTTCCTATAAAACCCTGGGACGGCTCCCAGTTCAGCCACAAGCCCATCATCAAGCCCGCCCCGACGAGCAGGATTCCGGCTATATCGGCGGAATGGTCGGCCTCGGCGGGATTTTGCGATTCCTTTTTTTTACTCATATCAAAAACAGATTGATGAGAGCGACCGCCAGCGTGTAAAAACCGAAATATCTCAGGCGCGATTTCTTCACCATCAGCATCAGCAGGCTGATGGCCGCAAGGCCCGACAGAAAAGCCGCCGCTGATGCAAGCATCATACCCGTGTTGAAGAGCGAAGCACTAAACGAGCCCAAAAGCAGATTTCCGAAAAGAACAGCCGGAATGCTCATATAAAAAGAAAACTCCAGCGCCTTTTCGCGGGAAAGGCCGCAGAAAATCCCGGCGCCTATCGTGGAGCCGCTCCGCGAAATTCCCGGCAGAATCGCCAAGGCCTGAAGAATGCCTATAAAAAATGATTTGCCCCCGTTGAGCGGCGCGTTTTTTCCCTTTATATGGTCGCTTCCTATGAGGAGCGCGGCGTTAATAAGGAAAAAAATCGATATCCAGAGAGAGTTCGCACGGAACATCCCGGCGAGCCAGTCCTTGGCCAGTATTCCCGCGATACCCGCCGGTATGCTGGCTATAAAAAGATAGAGCACGGTCATCCTTGAAGCCGCCCCACCGGCTTTGAAAAAATCAAGGAGCAGGGCGAGCAGCCCTTTTCTGAAATAGAAGAGCACGGCTAAAAGGGTGGCCAGATGAAGAAAGGCCGTCTCCTCAAAAGCCGCTTCGCCCGATGTGCCAAGGACGCTGTTGGCCAGGACGAGATGGCCCGAGGAAGAAACAGGCAGAAACTCCGTGAGCCCCTGCACAAGTCCCAATAAAACGCTTTTTAACATTTGGCGCCAGGGCTTGACTTTCGATACTTATTGCTCATTACTTCCAAAATTCTGTCCGCGGGCATTATGCCGGTTCTTCAAACTTCGGAGGCGCATCTTCCTCATGGTCATGCCCGGCAGCACCCGCTCCGGCGGCGTCAGCGCACTCGTTGTACTTAGCCAGCACCTTCTCGCTGAGCTCGCTGTTGATGTCCGAGTCCCTCTTAATCTTTATCGTGTTATAGAATTTTCCGTCGGAGCTTCTCTGGGAGGGAGAGCCCACAAAAAGACCGTTGGGCCCCTCAACGACCTTAAAAGCGTTCACCGTGAAATCATTGTCAAAGGTGACAACGGCAAAGGCCTTGACCTTGGAAGCCCCTTTGGCCATCCTGATGACAACATCCGTAATTTTCATAATCATCCCCCTCTATTTATTTCGTATATCTTACAAACTCCATTCCCTTATTGTAAATAAGCCGCTCTACTTAAAAAAAATATCCAGACCCTGTTCAGGTTTTAATCGGCTCAGGAACTGCTCCACAGGCAGGCATAAAACATTCTTGTGTATTATTTTTTCTTTGCCGCGGTAAAGAAACATAGTCCGGGCGTCGGGATATTCTTCCTGAAAACTTTTTAACCCCCTAAAATCTTTAAGTCTGATCTTGTCGGTATTTTTAACCTCAATGCCCCACAGGCCGTCATCACCGTATATGACGAAATCAACTTCCATTCCTGACCTGGTCCGCCAATAATAAATTTTATTTTTTCTGCCGCGGTATTCAACCCATGATATTAAATGCTGGGCGACCAAGCCTTCCAGCGCCTGACCATTTATTTCCTCTTTTTTATCAAGGGGACCCGTCGGTCTTAATGAGCGGAAAACGCCGGTGTCCATGAAATAAAATTTTGGATGCTCCGTTAGTTTGCGCTTAGCTTTTCTTCTAAAGACTTCTAATCTAAAGGCCAGAAGGATATCCTCTAAAATGCTCACATACCCCTCTATGGTTTTACGGCCTACCTGCGTTTCTCTGGCAATATTGCTTATATTGAGAATAGAGGCGTGAGAAAAACTGATAATTTCCAGAAATCTGGAAAAATTGCCGATAGATCTGACTAACCCTTCCATTTGGACTTCTTCTCTTATATACAATGCCGCATACGCTTTCAGGGACTCATCAGGATTCCGCGAGCCGAGAATCAGCGGCAGCAGCCCTGATTGCAAAGAATTTTCCAGATTAAAATCATCGCCAAGTTCCGCGCCCATAAAGGGATATATTTTTCTAACTGTTGCCCGTCCGGCCATGAGGTCAGTGCCTGTTCTTTTCAGCTTTCTTGCGCTGGAGCCTGTAAGAACAAACTGTAAAAAAGGATATTTTTCTATCAGGAGATGGACAACGCTCAATATTTCAGGAACTTTTTGAACCTCGTCTATCAATATGGTTTTGACGCCGGGATTACCTTCTACAAGTTCTCTAAGCCGCTCGGGCACGCTGCTATAGGCGCGGAATGCGGCAGGATCCAGTAAATCAATAAGGAGCGAATCGTGGAAAATCCGTTTTATCCATGTGGATTTTCCTGTGCCTCTCGGCCCGAAAAGAAAAAAACTTTCTTTTGGTAAACACAAAAATCTATCTTTAATCTCCAATTTGCCTGCCATAATGGATATACTAACTCCATTTTGACGGCTTGTCAAGTTTTTGTAGGATCTCTATATGAACCGTGAAACTCACAGGGGCACGCGGCATTCCCATGACAGCGATTATTCTATCTCAAAAAGATTGTCGCCTTTACGGACAAGCTCCGCGTTTTTCGCGAGCGTCCTGAGTATCCTGCAGTTTGACGGGCTCTCAATCTCATTCATCACCTTCATCGCCTCAACAATACTCAAAGTCTCGCCCTTTGACACATTGCAGGGCGGATTGATGAAAGGCTTTGAGTTGGGAGAGGCGGCATTGTAAAACAGGCCCGCGAGAGGCGATTTAATTGTTTTCATCTCCCGCGCGGGCGACGACGCGGCCTGCGCTTTCGCGGCTTTCGCCGGGCGCGGGAGAACGCGTTTTGCAGGGATACTCTCTGAATGAAGCTGAGGGATAGCTTGAGCGGCGAGAGCTCTCTTGATGCTGATCTTGATCCCGCTCTTCTCAAAAGCGAACTCGCTGATGTTTTTGTCCTTCATCAGGGAATAACAGTCCCTGAAAAAAGAAATCAGTTCAGCCGTCGCGCTCTTTGGTGACTTCACTTACCGTACTGGCTTTCGTCGCTTATTTTCAGGTCTCTCAGCGCCTCTTTGCGTGACAACCTGATCTTCCCTTTGTCATCAACAGAAAGGACTTTCACAAGGAGCTGGTCGCCCTCCTGCGCCACATCGGTGACGAGGTTCACCCTCTGGGGGGCGAGCTCGGAGACATGAACAAGGCCTTCCGTGCCGGGATAAATCTGCACAAAAGCGCCGAAATTCACCGTCTTTGTCACTTTGCCCATGTGTATCTTGCCGACCTCAACATCGCCCACGAGATATTCTATCATCTGTTTGGCGGCATTGATGCTCTCAACGCTGTCGGCGGCCAACTGCACAAGGCCGCTATCGTCCACATTAACCTCACAGCCCGTGTCGGCGATTATGCCTTTTATGTTCTTGCCGCCGGGGCCTATGAGCGCGCCTATTTTATCCACTTTGATCTTCACCGAATCTATCTGCGGAGCGAACTGAGACACCTTGACACGCGACTCCGGAAGAGCCTCGGACATTTTGTCTATTATTTTACAGCGCGCCTCTTTTGACAGAGCGAGGGCTTTCCTGAATGTCTCCACATCCAGCGATTCCATCTTTAGATCCATCTGCACCGCGGTGATTCCCTTTTTTGTGCCGGCTATTTTCAGGTCCATGTTACCCAGATGATCCTCTTCTCCGGCGATATCCACAAGAAGCACTTTTTCATCGCCCATGTCGGCTATGCCCATCGCTATGCCGGCCACCATGGCCCTTATCGGCACACCCGCGTCCATCAGTGAAAGACAGGATCCGCAGACCGAGGCCATTGACGAAGAACCGTTGGATTCAAGGATCTCCGAGACAACCCGCACCGTATAAGGAAACTGCTCTTCGGGGGGAAGAAGCGGCACGATGGATTTTTCGGCAAGATAGCCGTGTCCGATCTCGCGGCGTCCGGGCCCGCGCGGAAACCCCACCTCACCCGTGGCGAAATGGGGGAAATTGTAATGAAGCATGAACCTCTTTTTGTAATCCCCCTCCAGTTCGTCCATTATCTGTTTGTCCGACATGCTGCCGAGCGTGGTGACCGCGAGCGCCTGTGTCTCGCCGCGCGTAAAAACGGCGGAGCCGTGAGTCCTGGGAAGAACCGACACCTCGGAGCTTATGTTTCTTATCTCGTCAAAAGCCCGGCCGTCCAGGCGGCGCTTGTCCACTTTGATTTTTTTCAGGAATATGTCTTTTATACAGCCGTCAAACACCTCGGCATAA